>JANMWG010000088.1:0-2330 GCA_031393885.1 Betaproteobacteria bacterium
CGGCGATGCTGGCGGCCACTCGGGTCAGCACAGTCATCGCTGACCTCCTGTGCGTGCGCGCCGGGACTTACGCCGTGCGACTTCCCTTGTCCGGCAGATGAGCGATGAACCAATTCCCGGCCAGTTGCGTCACGCGTTCGAGGGCACCGCGCTCTTCAAACAGGTGAGTGGCACCCGGCACGACGGCGAGTTCGCTCTGGTCCGTTAGCTCGCTGAGCGCGTGCCGGTTGAGCGCCAGGACTTCCGTGTCCGCGCCGCCGACGATCAGGAGCGTTGGCGCGCCGACGCGAGGCAGGGCATTTCCGGCGAGGTCCGGCCGGCCGCCTCGCGAGACCACCGCGAACACGCGCTCAGGACGGGAGGCGGCGGCGACCAGCGCGGCGGCGGCGCCGGTGCTGGCGCCGAACAACCCGAGTGGCAGAGCCGCGAGCGAAGGCCTTCGCTCCAGCCAGTCGATCGCATCGGTCACACGCCGTCCGAGCAACTCGATGTCGAAGACGTTGGCGCGCTCGAGAGCCTCTTCGGGCCGCAGCAGGTCGAACAGCAACGTGCCCAGTCGCTGCTCGTTCAAAGACTGCGCAACCTGAAGATTGCGCGGGCTGCGCCGGCCGCTGCCGCTGCCGTGCGCGAACACGATGAGTGCCTGCGCGCGGGGCGGTAACACCAACTCGCCTTCCAGGGCCTGTGGGCCGATCAAGACCCGTTTCGGGAGATACAGCAACTCTTCCATGGTCGCTCCTTGCATGCCGGTGCGACCTCGAGTGCCGCGTACCGTGGTGTTCGCTTATGCGCTCGAAGCGTTCGCCGGGGTTTGCGAATTCGCAAGGGTCCGCGAGCTCGAGCGACCCTGGGTGTCGGCCCTGTGCGGCGCAAGACGTCTTGGGCGGTATCACAACGCCCCGCGTGCGACTCGCAACTCGATGCGCAGCACGTTGGGATTGCCCACGCGCGCCGCTGAAACGCACACTGCCCATTCCACCGCCATCCCGGTGGTTCAGTCCAACAAGACTTGTCTGACGCCTGCATCGCCGTGCCTTCAATCAGCGTCGCCGCAGCGTCAGATAATCGCTGTTCGTTAGGCGCACCAGCGTTACAGCTGAGATCACCACGGCGGCCGGTGCTGAGTGCAAGACCCCCTCGCGCTTGGACTTCAACAACAGGTAGGACTTCTTAGTGGCCCTCTCGCTCAACAAACCCAAGCTCGACAACCTTGCCGGCGACATCTGGAAATCTGCCGAACGTCTGCGCGGCAAGTTCAAGGCCTACGAGTATCAGAGCGTCATCCTGCCCATCATCGTCATCCGGCGGCTGGAGTGTGTGCTGCTGGCCTGGCGCGAGGCCAAAAGCGCTGAGGTGCTGGCCAAGCGCCCCAAGCTCAGTGAGGACGCACTCGCCAAGCTGGTGAAAGACCTTGAACTGAATCCCCGGCAGACCCCGTTCTCGAACAAGACCACATGGACGCTGCGCAAGGTCTATGAGGAAGACCACACGCTGCTGGAGGAGAACTTCCGCGCCTACATCAACGGCTTCTCGAAGAATGTTGACGACATCATCGAGCACTTCAACTACCGCGCCACCATCGGCACGATGGTGAAGAACAACCGGCTCGCCCCGATCCTGAATCAATACAAGGAACTCGAGCTTGGCCCAAGCCATCTCTCGGGCCTGGAGATGGGCTACATCTACGAGGAGATGCTGCGGCGCTTCTCGGAACAAAGCGGCGAGGAGGCCGGAGAACACTTCACGCCGCGCGAAGTTGTCCGGCTGATGATCGAGTTGCTGGACATCCCGATTCCCGATCGGCACTTCTCCATCTATGACCCTGCCGGCGGCTCCGGCGGCATGTTGTCGGTCGCCAAGGAACACCTGCTTGACCGCGCCGCCACGCCGGAAGTAAAGGAGCGCGTCGAAAGATTCCTGACCGTCCACGGGCAGGAACTTTCTCCAACCAACTATGCCGTCTGTCAGGCTGACCTGCTCATCAAGAACGACAAGCAGGCGAAGGTCTTCCTCGGCAACTCGCTCATTCCGCACGACCCGCACAGCCGTGACCCGGGCGACCAGTGGCCCGAAACGAAGTACCGCTTCAACCGGATGTTGAGCAACCCGCCGTTTGGCGTCACCTGGGGCGGCAAGGACGGCTACGAAGCCGAAGCCCGCAAGCTGGAGACCACGCGCTACCGGGCCGGGATGCCGCGCGTGAACGACGGCGCGCTGCTGTTCCTGCAAACCATGCTGGCCAAGATGGTGGCGCCCGCCGACGGCGGCAGCCGCATCGCCATCATCTTCAACGGCTCGCCGCTTTCGAATGGCGACTGCGGCTCGGGCGA
>JANMWG010000105.1:0-42640 GCA_031393885.1 Betaproteobacteria bacterium
CCAGGCTGCAAGTGGTGAAGTAGTCGGTCGAACACGGGTTGCGCGGCTCGTATACTCGCGCCAGCGCCGGATTAGCTCAGTTGGTAGAGCAGCTGATTTGTAATCAGAAGGTCACGGGTTCGACTCCTGTATCCGGCACCACTCCTCCCGCCGTGAAATCCTGCACCCCTCGACGCGCCGCCTAATTCCGGTAAGCAACCCCCTGCCGGTCGAGCATCCGCAACAGCGCGGTCCACGACTTCACCACCTCGGCGCCGCCGGGGCCACCGAACTGCTCGAAGCCTTTCATCGCCACCGCCTGCGAGATCTGGCGGGCTTCGACCCGGCCGCTCGACAGGGCATCGATCTGGATCTGGCACGCGGTGTCGAGGTAGTACATCAGCTCGAACGCCTCGCCGACGGTGCGGCCAAGCGTGAGCAGTCCGTGATTGCGCAGGATCATCGCCTTCGAGGTGGGGCCGAGGTTGGCTGCGAGCCGCGGGCGCTCGTCCAGTTCCAGCGCGATGCCTTCGTAGTCGTGGTAGGTCAGCATGCCGTAGACCCGCAGCGAGTGCTGCGTGAGCGGCAGCAGTCCGCACTCCTGGGCCGAGACGGCTGAGCCGGCCCGCGTGTGGGTGTGGATCACGCAGTTGATCTCCGGCCGCGCCTCATGCACGCAGCCGTGGATCACGAACCCCGCATAGTTGATACCCAATCCGGTCGTGTCGTCGATGACATCGCCGTCCTCGTCGATCTTCACCAGGCTCGACGCCGTGATCTCGTCGAACATCAGCCCGTAAGGGTTGATCAGCATGTGGTGCGTGCCGGGGATGCGCGCGGTGAAGTGGGTGAAAATGAGATCGGTCCAGCGGAATTTCGCGGCTAGCTGGTAGGCAGCGGCGAGTTCGCAGCGCATTTCCCATTCTTCGCTGCTCACGCGCTCGCGCACGGACGGGCTCGGGACTGCCTTGAGGACGGTGGTTTTCTCGGACATGGCTTGATCCTGACGGTCGGTTGATTGGATGAAATCATACCCCCGGCGGCCCCAGACTTGGCATTGACCGCCACGGCTGCGGATACAATCGCCGATGGTTGCAACGATGCCCGGAGAGCCAGTATTCATGCCGGGCTTGACGCCTGTGTCCGGCCTACCCTCCCCGCACGAGGTCCTCATGCGCGCACTGATGGCTTGCGTCGTGGCGCTTGCCGCCACTCCGTTTTCCGCATGCTGGTCCGCCGACCCCACTGCCGACGATTGGTACGCCGCAGGCGCTGCCACCGTCGCCCGGGCCCAGGCGCGACAGCCGGTGCCGGGTCTGGCGAAGAACGTGATCCTGTTCGTGGGCGACGGCATGGGCGTCACCACCGTGACGGCCGCGCGAATTCTCGATGGTCAGCGCAAGGGTGGTTCGGGCGAAGACAATGCGCTCGCCTTCGAGCGCTTCGACAACGTGGGGCTTTCCAAGACCTACAGCGCCAACCAGCAGACTCCTGACTCCGCGCCCACCATGACGGCGATGGTGACGGGCGTGAAGACATCGGACGGCGTGCTATCGGTCGCGCCGCGGGTTGCGAGGCGCGAAGCGAGCCGTGAAGCGGTACAAAGCGGCGCGCTGAAGACGATTCTCGAACATGCCGAGGATCACGGACTGTCCACCGGGGTGGTGACGTCCACTCGTGTCACCCACGCAACGCCCGCAGCCTGCTACGCGCATATCGCCGAGCGTGACTGGGAAGGCGACGCCGACCTGCCGGCAGGCACCGATGTGCCCGATATCGCGCGCCAACTGCTCGACTTCGCGCATGGCGACGGTATCGAGGTGGTGCTCGGTGGCGGACGCTCGAAGTTCCTCACCGAGAGCGAATCAGACCCGGAGTATGCCGATCGCAAGGGGGCCCGCCGCGACGGTCGCAGCCTGTGGCGCGAGTGGGAGACCCGATACCAGGCCGCCGCCGTGGTCTGGAACCAGAGCGGGTTCGATGCCGTTGATCCCGCCACCACCGACCACCTGCTGGGCCTGTTCGAACCGTCGCACATGAAGTTCGAAGCCGATCGCGCCGGCGATCCTGGCGGCGAGCCGTCGCTGTCGGAGATGACGGCGAAAGCGATCGCGATCCTGGCGCGCAACCCACGAGGCTACTTTCTCATGGTCGAGGGGGGGCGTATCGACCATGCGCACCACGCGGGCAACGCCTACCGCGCGCTGACCGACACCATCGCGTTTTCCGAAGCGGTGGCACGGGCGGCGGACCTGACCTCCGAGCGCGATACGCTGATCATCGTCACCGCCGACCATAGCCATGTGTTCACCATGGCCGGCTACCCGAAACGCGGCAATCCCATCCTCGGCAAGGTGGTCGAGCCTGGCAGAAAGGAGTTCGCGAAGGATTCTTTGGGTCTACCCTACACGACGCTCGGCTATGCCAACGGACCGGGCTATACCGGGCCTTCACCGGATCAGCCCGCGGGCAGCAAGCGCTTCGAGCACGCACCGCGCAAGGTGGAACCGGCAACAGGTCGTCCGGATTTATCCGCCACGGATACCGGTGCCCCCGACTACCTCCAGGAGTCCACAGTGCCGCTGGCAGCCGAGACTCACGGTGGCGAGGACGTTGCAATTTATGCGCGCGGGCCTGGTGCGCATTGGGTGCATGGCGTCATGGAACAGAACGCCATTTTCCATGTCATGCGCGAGGCGTTCGGCTGGCGATAGCCGGTGCCCACAGGGTTTCCCGAGGACACCGGGCCCCTGGGGGGGGCGAAGCGCAGCGAAGCCTGGGGGTGAGCGTCAATAGACAAAAAAAGGGGCAGCCAAGGGGGAGGAGTCTGGCTGCCCATGAGTCCCCAATGAAGGGGGAGGAGACCTACCTGCAGTAACCCGACGCGAGGCGTCGTGTCACGCAAATCTCCAATGCATCAGCCGTGCCATCTTTTGGGGTCAACACAGGGTTCCATATTTTTCAATGGGTTAATGAATTTATCGCGCTGAGCCGCTGTTCAATCGCCGATATGAAACAGTCGTTTGTTGTTACCTTGCTGACGTAACGCGCCGCGAAGCAGGTGTCCCCGCGAGTCACCTTTCGGACGTGGGCGCACGGCCTTCCGCGCCCGGTCGAGGAAGGGGCCTGCGATATACTTCGCCGCTTTCGAGCCTCTGCGCCGGCGCGCCCTGACATGAAAATACACGAATACCAAGCCAAGGAAGTTCTGCGTCATTTCGGTGTCGTCACGCCACGCGGGGTCGTCTGTTTCACGGTTGATGAGGCGGTCGCTGCCGCCGCCACGTTGGGGGGGGCGGTCTGGGTGGTCAAGGCGCAGATTCATGCCGGCGGCCGGGGCAAGGGTGGTGGCGTCAAGGTGGTCAAGTCGATCGGCGAACTGCGCGAGTGGTCTTCGAAGATTCTCGGCATGCAGCTCAAGACGCACCAGACCGGCCCCGACGGCCAGATCGTGCGACGGCTCCTGATCGAAGAGGGCGCCGACATCCGGATGGAGCTGTACATCGGCATGGTGATAGACCGTGTCAGCCAGCGGGTGGTGCTGATGGCAAGTTCCGAAGGCGGAATGGATATCGAAGAGGTGGCCGCCCATACGCCTGAGAAGATCCATCGCGTCATCATCGACCCGGTGGTCGGGCTGACCGATGCCGACTCAGCAGAAGTCGCGCGCCTGATCGGCATCCCGGAAGCTTCGATCGGCGCCGCGCAAACCAGCCTGCAGGCGCTGTACCGGGCGTTTCGCGACACCGATGCGTCGCTCGCCGAGATCAACCCGCTGATCGTGACCGGCGACGAGCGGGTGCTGGCCCTCGACGCGAAGATGAACTTCGATTCCAACGCGCTGTACCGCCATCCCGAGCTGGTCGCGCTGCGCGACCTCGACGAGGAAGACCCGGCGGAGATCGAGGCGTCGAAATTCGACCTGTCCTATATCTCGCTCGATGGCGATATCGGTTGCCTGGTCAACGGGGCGGGGTTGGCGATGGCCACCATGGATACCATCAAGCTGTACGGCGGCAGTCCCGCCAACTTTCTCGATGTCGGCGGTGGGGCAACGGCCGAAAAAGTCACCGAAGCCTTCAAGATCATGCTGCGCAATCCGAATCTCAAGGCCATTCTCGTCAACATTTTCGGCGGCATCATGAAGTGCGACACCATCGCGGCCGGCGTAGTCGCCGCGGCCAGGGAGGTCAGCCTGGGCGTGCCGCTCGTGGTGCGCATGAAGGGCACCAACGAAGCGCTCGGCCGCCGCATCCTGGCCGAATCCGGTCTTCCGATCATCTCGGCCAACAACATGGCCGAGGCGGCGGAGCGAGCGGTTGCCGCCGCCGCGGGCAGGCACTGACCTCGATCCCAGGCACCTCCGGGTTCACTCTCCGCTGTTCGACGCCACACCCAGACACCATGTCCATTCTCATCGACCGCAATTCCCGTGTCGTCACGCAAGGCATCACCGGCAAGACCGGGCAGTTTCACACCCGCATGTGCCGTGACTATGCCAATGGTCGTGAGTGCTTCGTTGCCGGCGTCAACCCGAAGAAGGCCGGCCAAGACTTCGACGGCATCCCCATCTTCGCCAACGTCGCGGATGCGAAGAAGAGTACCGGCGCGAATGTATCGGTGGTCTACGTGCCGCCGCCCGGAGCCGCCGCCGCGATCTGGGAGGCGGTCGAAGCCGACCTCGATCTCGTGATCTGCATCACCGAAGGCATTCCGGTGCGCGACATGGTCGACGTGCGCGATCGCATGCGTCGGGAGAATCGGCGCACGATGCTGCTCGGACCGAACTGTCCCGGCACCATCACCCCCGACGAGATCAAGATCGGCATCATGCCGGGGCATATCCACCGCCGTGGCCGCATCGGGGTGATCTCCCGCTCCGGCACCCTCACCTACGAAGCGGTGGCGCAACTCACCGAGCTGGGGCTCGGGCAATCGAGTGCTGTCGGCATCGGCGGTGATCCGGTGAACGGGCTCAAGCACATCGATGTGCTGAAGTTGTTCAACGACGATCCCGACACCGATGCGGTGGTGATGATCGGTGAAATCGGCGGTACCGACGAAGAGACCGCGGCCGTCTGGGTCCGGGACAACATGAAGAAGCCCGTGGTCGGTTTCATCGCCGGGGTCACCGCTCCGCCCGGTAAGCGCATGGGCCACGCGGGCGCGATCATTTCCGGAGGCAAGGGCACGGCCCAGGAAAAGCTCGACATCATGGCCGCGAGCGGTATCCGGGTCACCCGGAACCCGGCCGAAATGGGCAAGCTGCTGAAAAGTGTGTTGTAAACCGCGGCGGGAGGTTAACCCGGGATGGCGAGTCCCATGTGGGTTGCCTTCCACAGGCTCATTGCCCCCACGATGAAGAACAACGCGGCCGACAGCAGACGCATCAGGCGCACCGGGATCACCTTCGAGAGTCGATCGCCGATCCAGACGGCGGGCGCGTCGGCGATCATCATCCCGGCGGTCGTGCCGCAGACCACCGCGACGAAGTCCTGATAGCGCGCCGCCAGCGCCATCGTGGCGAACTGGGTCTTGTCACCCATCTCGGCCAGGAAAAACGCGGTCAATGCAGCGATGAATGCGCCGTGGCGCGGCAATGCCAGCGGTGCGTCGTCGATCGTGTCGGGTCGTAGCGCCCAGAATCCGAAGGCAACGAACAGCACGCCCACGATCCAGGCCAGCGCAGCCGGCCGAATCAGGTTGCCTGCGACGCTGCCGACGCCCGCAGCGAGGGTGTGATTCGCCACGGTCGCGACCAGGATGCCGGCGAGAATCGGCCAGGGCCGTTTGAGACGCGCCGCCAGCACGAAGGCGAGCAACTGCGTCTTGTCGCCCATCTCCGCTGCCGCCACCAGCAGGCAGGACGCGAGCGCTGCCTCCATCATCGACCTCCGCCGTTGCTATCGCGGTGGGCGACCAACGTCAGCCACGCGGATGTGCCTTCTCATGCTTCGGCCAGTTCGGGTTCTTCCCCCACAATCCGGGTTTCGCGGCGCTCGAGACGACTCACCAGAATCTGCATGAAACTGCGGTTGAACTGCGCCTGAAGCGCGTGCGATGCCTCCAGCAGGGTGCGAGCCTTGACTTCCATGGCGACGCAGGCGGTGTGGCAGGTGACGGTGGTGGTTCGAACCGACTGGACATCGTTGAAGTACAGGATCTCGCCGAAGCAGTTGCCGGGCTTGAGGCGATCGAGCACGCGGCCCGAGCGCGACACCGAGATCTCGCCCGTGGTCAGGATGAAGAAGCCGTCGCCGTTGCCGCCCTCCCGGAGAAACACTTCGCCCGGCGCCTTGCGATGCCAATGGCTGGCCCGCAGCGTTTCCCAAAGCTCCATGTCGCGAAACTCGCGGAAGAACGACAGCGCCCGCACCGCACTGAACTTCTCGGTGTCGGTGATCACTTCCTCGGGCAGGATCAGATGGCGGAAGGCAAAGGCGAGATCGCGCGTGAGATCGAGCCAGCTACCGTAGCGCTGCTCGGTTTTCTTCGCCAGCGCGCGCAGGACGATGCGGTCGAGTTCCTGCGGCAGGCCCTGGCGGTGCACCGACGGCGGCACCGCTTCGATGTTGAGAATCTGGTAGATCAGACTGCCGCGATTGCTCGCCTGGAAGGGCAGCTTGCCGGTCAGCATCTGGTACAGAACCACGCCCATCGAGTAGATGTCGGTCTGGTGCGTGAGCTGTTTTTCCAGCACCTGCTCGGGCGACATGTAGGCCGGCGAGCCGATCCCGGTGAGGTAGGTGTGGTCCGCGGTGAAATAGAACGCCGCGCCGAAGTCGGTCACCTTGATGTCGCTCTCGCCGGTGATCAGGATGTTGGCGGGCTTGATGTCGCAGTGGATGACCCCGCGGCGGTGCGCGTAGTCGAGCGCGAGGCCGGCCTTGAACACGATTTCGACCACCCGCTCCATGGCCATCAGCTTGTCGGGCTTGCAGTACTCCTCGAGCGTCGTGCCATTCACGTACTCCATCACCAGGTAGTTCTCGTCTTCCGACGCCACGGCATCGTAGATGGCGATGATGTGCGGATGGGCGAGCTTGCCGGCGAGCGATGCCTCGTTCAGGAACAGCCGCTTGAACCGGCGCTTGAGCGACGTGTCGGTGACGGCTTCATCCTGGATCACCTTGATGGCGACGCGGCGGCCGAGGAACGGATCTTCGCCCAGGTACACGCGGCTGGTCGCGCCGCGCCCGAGCACACCGAGCACCTGGTACTTGCCGATCTGGGTGGGAATGTGTTCGTTGCTTGCCACGGGGGTTGCGGGTTCGCCTCAGTTAAGGAATGGAACCGCCATCCCGCGTTGGACGGCGGGACGCGCGCCGATCGTTTCGAACCAGCGCTTCACGGCAGGAAAATCCTCCAGCGCAACCTTGTGCCATTCATGTCGTGCGACCCACGGATAAGTCGCCACGTCGGCTACGGAGTATTCATCGGCCAGGAAGTCGTGCTTCTTTAGGTGGCCATCCATCACGGCATAGAGACGGCGGGTTTCGCGGCTGTAGCGCTCGATGCCGTAGGGGACCGGTTCCGGAGCGGCGCGCAGGAAATGATGGGCCTGGCCGAACATGGGCCCGACCCCGCCCATCTGGAACATGAGCCATTGCAGCGTCTCGAACTGCCGCCGCTCATCGCGCGGGAGCAGGCGTCCGGCCTTCTTCGCGAGATAGAGCAGGATCGCGCCCGACTCGAACAGGTTGAAGGGCAGGCCATCCGGTCCGTTGTCGTCGACAATCGCCGGAATCCGGCCATTGGGATTGATGGCGACGAAATCGGCGCCGTGCTGGTCGCCCTTGCCGATGTCGATCGCATGAGTGCGATACGGCAGTTCGCACTCCTCCAGCATGATGGACACCTTGCGGCCGTTCGGCGTACCCCAGGTGTAGAGGTCGATCATGGTTACTTCTTGCTGCGGTGGTGCGATTTCATGAAGCCGTGAATCTCGTCGATGGTGACGGTGCCGTCCTTGTCGGCGTCGATGTCGGCGAAGTGCTTGGCGACATGCGGCATCGCCTTGGCTTCTGCCGGGTCGAGCGTTCCGTCACCATCCTTGTCGGCTGCCTTGAATCTGGCTTCGCCCTTCGCGTGCATTTCGCTGGTCTTGGCCTTGGAGAATGCCTGGATCTCTTCCATCGAGATGGTGCCGTCCTTGTCGGTGTCGATCGCCTCGAAATGCCGGTCGATGAATGGCGTTGCCTTGGCTTCGGTCCGGTCGAGCGTGCCGTCGTTGTCGGCATCGTGTTTCTTGAACATCGCATTGGCCTTGCCCGGATCGCGCGCGGCCTTGTCGGCGGCGCCTGCCAGCGGGGAGAAAGCGATCGCGGTTGCGGCGAACGACAGGGCGATGACGGAGAGTTTCTGCATATCGGATGCTCCAATGTAAGGATAAGAGGGTCGCCGTTTCCAGCACACGGATTCTACGGTTCCGCCTGACCTGAACGCAGGTACCTGGCGACCGAATTGACCCGGGATGCGCGCAAGCGTTCCGGAATCGGTCGCGAGTCGGTGCGATCGGTCGCGATCGCCGCAGCATCGATGGCGGCTGAGGCGTCGAGTGCCGCGAGCAGCCGGACTGCCGGCGGGTAGGTCTCCAGCTCGCGCCCGGCATGGAGCGCTGCCGCGTTCAGCAGATCGTGGAATCGCCGCGGTCGGCGCAACGCATCGGCCCATTGCAGCAGATCGACCAACCCCTCGGCATCGAGGTCGACGGCGTGCTGTACCCGGTCGATGCCGGTCAGGCAAAGCAGCGCCAGGTCCCGGCAATCGGTGGGGGCCCGCAATCGGTCGCACAGCGATGCCAGCGACGAGACCTCGGTCGTGCCGTGAACCGCGAGCGCGAACCGCCCCGCAAGTGGCGCTTGCGCCGTTGCCGCACGGTCGACGATTGCCAGAGCCGACGCGCTCAATCCGCTGCCCAGCTCCGGTGCCACGCGCGCCAGGGCGCCGGTGTCCTGCAGTACGGTGAACATGGCGGACGGGTACGTTTCCATCAGGCCGCGCGCGAGTTCCTGCCAGACGCGCTCGGCAACCAGGTGGTCGGCTTCGCCGTCGGCCACCATGCGCCGCATCAGTTCGCGCGTCGCCGGTGCGATCGAGAATCCGAAACGCGCGGCGAAACGAGCCACCCGAAGAATGCGAACCGGGTCCTCCGCGAACGCCGGACTGACATGCCGCAGTACGCCGGCGGCGATGTCGGCAATACCACCGAACGGGTCGGCCAGCACGCCGTCATCGCCACGGGCGATGGCGTTGATGGTCAGATCGCGACGGGCGAGGTCCTCCTCCAGCGTGACCTCGGGCGACGTGAACACGGTGAACCCGCGATAGCCGCGGCCGCTCTTGCGCTCGGTGCGGGCGAGCGCATATTCCTCGTGCGTTTCGGGATGCAGGAATACCGGGAAGTCCTTGCCCACCGGACGATAGCCAAGCTCCACCATCTGCTCGGGCGTCGCGCCGACCACAACCCAGTCCCGGTCTTTCACCGGCAGGCCGAGCAACTCGTCTCGCACGGCACCGCCGACGCAGTAGGTCTTCGGCGCTCGCCGGGCCGCCATCAACCGGAGTCCGATGTCCAACGGCCAGCACAGACAGTCCGCAGGGACTGTCTGTGTCCGGCCGCAGCACCCAAGGGCGCTGGCCTTCCGTTGGGGGGTAGCGAACGCAGAGAGCTTGGGGGGGTACTCAAATCAGCGTGGGCGGCGCATTCGGTTCGAACGCGGCCACGACTTCGGGTTCGACCAGTGCATCCGCGAGCCAGCGCTGCATCGCGGGCAAGCCGATCACGTGGTCGCAATATGCCTGGCACACGGCGTCGAGTTCGACGCCGTAGGTGCGGAAGCGGAATGCCACCGGCGCGAACATCGCGTCGGCGATGCTGAACTCGCCGAACAGGAACGCACCGGCACCGCCGAAACAGCCGCGGCAGTCGGACCAGATGGCAGTGAGGCGTGCGATGTCGGCGATGGTGTCGGGCGTGCGTCCGACACCGGGAAAGGAGCTGCGGCAATTCATGCCCATGCTCGAACGCAATGCCTGGAAGCCGGCGTGCATCTCGGCGCAGACGCTGCGGGCCGTAGCCCGCGCTGCCGGGTCGGCGGGCCAGAGCCGAAGGTCCGGATGCCGTTCGTTCAGATACTCCGCGATCGCGAGGGAATCCCACACCACCACGGGACCATTCCGCAAAACCGGCACGCGGCCCGATGGCGAGTGCCGCAGGATGCCGGCACGCGAACCCGCCTCCCGAAGCGCGATGCGGATCTCGCGGAACGGTATGCCGGCGTGAGCCATGAGGAGCCATGGTCGAAGCGACCACGACGAGTAGTTCTTGTTGCCGATGACCAGCGTGTAGTCGGACATGCGTGATTCTTCGGGATGCGCGCTCATCGTCCGGCGCGGAAACGGAAACCCCGATAGCGTGCGCGCGGCGTGCGCGCGGCGAGGTACTCGGGCGCGACGGCCTCGAGCGGCGTCGGCGGGAAACCGAACACCGCCGGAAACGGCTCGCCCGGCGTGCTCGCGATGTTCGGCACCCGCATCGACAATACGTTGTCGCGAGACATGATGTGTCCGGGCAGATGTTCCAGCAGCACCGCCTGCAGCATCGCCATGCTCTCGGGCAGCGGTACGATCATCCGCCGGTGCCCGAGCAGGGCGCATACGTAGGCGACCAATTCCTGAAGCGTATAGACCGTCGGTCCGCACAACTCGTAGCACTGGTCATTCGTTTCCGGTCGGTCGAGACAGGCGACCACCGCCTTGGCGACATCTTCCACGAACACCGGCTGGAAACGTGCCCGCGCGCCGCCCAGTGGCAGTATCGGAAACAGGCGCGCGAGATCGGCGAACAGGTTGAGGAAGCTGTCGCCACGACCGAAGATGACCGACGGGCGCAGGATCGTGGTGCGGATGTTCATGTTGTTGCCGGCGCGGATCTCGGTTTCGCCCCGCGCCTTGCTGCGCAGATAGGCGCTCGGGGCATCCGCGGCGGCGCCGAGTGCGCTCACGTGAACGATCCGGCGCATTCCTGCTTCGGCGCACGCCGCGACGATCTTCGCCGGCAGTTCGACATGATCGCGCCGGAAGCCGTCCCCGCGCCGGTCGTGCAGCACCCCGACCAGGCTCACGACCGCATCCATCCCGACCATCAGTCCGCGCAGCGTTGCCGGGTCGTGAACGTCGGCGCGCACCACCTCGGCGGTGGGCAGGAGGATGAGATCGTCCTTGACCCGTTCGCGGTTTCTGGTCGGCACGCGGATCGCGGCGCCTGCGGCGGCAAGTCGCGCGACGATGTGACTGCCGAGGAAACCGGAGCCGCCGATGACGAGGATGTTGGAAGGTTTCATGGATCGGGTGGATTGCGCTCAGCGCCCGGCCTCACACCGCAAGGGCGCCGGCCCCCTGGAGCAACTGTGTTCCATGTCAAGCGCTGAGGCCATGGAACTGGTCACTCCAAGGCTGGCCGGAGCGTGGGTTTGGCGAAGCGCAGCGAAGTCTGGGGGTGGTTTCATTTCAGGTCGCGAAACGGATGGTGGCGAGCAGATCAAGGGTCCGGCGTCACCGCCAGGCCACTGCCGCGCGGCGTGATTACGCCGATCCGGGCGCGCAGCGTCGCCTGCGAGTGCCCGAACTGGCGTGCATAGTGTGCCGCGTTGGCCATGACCTTGCGCACGTACTCGCGCGTTTCGGTGAAAGGGATGGTGTCGATGTACACGGCGCCTTCCAGGGAGTGCGCACCGCGCCAGGCCTGAGCGCGGCTGGCGCCGGCGTTGTAGGCCGCCGATGCCAGTACCGGGCTGTTGTCCAGGTGCGTGAGCATCTGTTTCATGTAGTAGGTGCCGAAGGCGACATTGGCGTCGACCCCGTCTTCGACCGCGGAGCGCCACTCCTTGACGCCGAGCTTGCCCGCGATCCAGCGCGCGGTCGCGGGCATGATCTGCATGAGGCCGGCCGCCCCCGCTGCCGAGTGCGCGGTGGCGACGAAACGGCTCTCCTGACGCACCAGCCCGTAGACCCACGCTTCGTCGAGGTCGAGCTGGCGAGCCGAGGCCCGCAGCAGGTCGGTGTAGGGGGCTGGATAGCGCAACTCGAGGTTCACCAGCTTCTTCGAGCGCTCGGCGGTCGCGATGGCGCGTTCGTACCATCCTTCGCGTCGGGCGAGCTCGGCCGCGGCCAGCAATAGCGGGTCATCGAGCGTCTTCACGGTCCAGATCCATTCGAGATTGCCCTCGTAGCGCAGACCCAGCCGGTAGAAAGCGAGCGCCCGCCGCAGTCCGGGCATCCGGGACACGGCGGCGATATCGGTTTCCGGCGCCCGATAGTTGGCGACCGGCGCCGACAGTTGGGTGCCGAGATCGGCAACGGCGAGCTGGCCGTGGAAGTCGGATTCAGCGGCGAGCACCGCGAGCATAGCGGTGGCCTCCATCTGCCGGCCGACGTTCGCCAGTGAGCGTGCACGCCAGTAGCGCCACGCCGGCCGTTCGCGCTCGTCGGTGCTCATGGCGTCGATCGTCGCCAGCAGCGGCACCCACTCGCCATTGCGCAGGGCGGCACGCGCCTTCCAGCCGAGTTGGGTATCGCTCATCGGCGCATCCCCGGCCTCGACAAACCAGCCCGATGCCTCGGGCAGGAGCTTGCGTGCGCCTGCTGCGGCGACCAACACCCAGCCATACGCGCGGTCTTCGGGCGGGAAGCCTTTCTGCAGGCGCCGCCAATCGTCCGCGGCTGCCGACGGCAGGGTACTCGCGACGCGTCCGAGCGCGAACAGGGCGACCTCCCGCTGCGCCCGCGAATGCGTGGGCACCTGCCGGGCGTCGAGCCATTTCTGGGGGTTGCGCAACACGGCATCCACGGTTTTGGGGTCGGGCCGTTTCGCGGCCGGCAGCCACTGGGCGACGCTGCGCGCGACCGACGCGTTGCCAGCCTCGAACGCGAGGCGCAGTCGCGCCCAGACATCGGCCTCTGGCAACGCGCCGGCGTCGGCTACGGTCTGGAACAACCCGGTGCAGGCATCGGGCTGATCCTTGCCGGAGAGCCACAGCGGGCGGGCTGCGGCGAGCGCACTGCGGTCATTGTCGGCGAGGCGGGCCTGCAGCGCGTAGCACTGCAACTCGACACCGCCTTCTGGCAGCGCGGGCGAGTCGCGCGTGAAGCCGGCCCAATCTTTCTGTTGTCCGAGAATGCGCAACCAGTCAGAGCGCAGACGGTTGGCCGGCAATTGGTCTGCATAGCGCTCCAGAAACCGATGAACATCGGCGCGTGGCAATTCGCCCAGACGAGCCCGCAACTGCCAGTATTCGACCCAGGGGTACAGGACGTGATCGCGCAGCCTCGGCGCCAATGCATCGACGCGCGTCGCCTCGCTACGGGTCACCGCCTCGCGCAGCGCGAGGAAGTCGGTGTCGCCCGGCGCGGCGAGCGCGGACGCGGCGGTCAGCGCGAGCAGCGGAATCCAGCGCACGACCGGCATCCTGGGCATCAGAGATACACCGTTGGCATCAGAGAAACATCCGGTAGGCGGGGTTGTCGGATTCGTCCCCGTGCGGGTAGTCGAGTTCCCGCAGAAAACGCCGAAACGCGGCACGGGCGCGCGGCGGCACCTGGATCCCGGCCAGCACCCGGCCATAGTCTGCGCCGTGGTTGCGATAGTGGAACAGGCTGATGTTCCATTCCGGGCTCAGGCTGTCGAGGAAACGCATCAGCGCGCCCGGGCGTTCGGGAAACTCGAAACGGTACAGCAACTCGTGTTCCACGCCGGCAGCACGGCCACCGACCATGTGTCTGACGTGCAGTTTCGCGAGATCGTTGTCGCTGAAATCGAGCGCCTCGATGCCTGCCGCATTCAAGGTCTTGACCAGCGCCCGGGGTTCGTCGCGGCCACTGACCTGCAACCCCACGAACACGTGCGCCCGGTCGGTGTCGGCCATGCGGTAGTTGAATTCGGTGATGCTGCGATTGCCGATCAGGCGGCAGAATCGACGAAAGCTCCCCGGTTGTTCCGGGATGGTGACCGCGAGCACGGCCTCGCGGTGCTCGCCGATCTCGGCCTGCTCGGCCACGAATCGCAGCCGGTCGAAGTTCATGTTGGCGCCGCAGGCGATCGCGACCAGCGTGCGGTTGCGCGCCCGGGTGCGCTCGGCCCAGGCCTTGGCGCCGGCAACCGCGAGTGCCCCGGCGGGTTCCAGCACCACGCGCGTGTCTTCGAATACGTCCTTGATCGCCGCGCAGATGGCGTCGGTATCCACCAGCACCATTTCGTCGACATGCTGGCGGGCGAGGCGGAAGGTCTCTTTTCCCACCTGCTTGACGGCGACGCCGTCGGCGAACAGGCCGACCTGCGACAGACGCACCCGTTTTCCGGCGGCGAGCGAGCGCGTCATCGCATCCGAATCGACCGGCTCGACGCCGATGATGCGGATTTCCGGCTTGAGCCGTTTCACGTACGCGCCGATGCCGCCGATGAGGCCCCCGCCGCCGACCGCGACGAAGATCGCGTCGATCGGCCCCGGATGCTGGTGCAGGATCTCGCGGCCGATGGTGCCCTGGCCTGCAATCACGTCGGGATCGTCGTAGGGATGAATGAAGACCAGCCCGCGCTCGGCCTCGACGACGCGGGCGCGCGCGTAGGCTTCATCGTAGGAATCGCCAGCCATGATGACTTTGGCGCCGCGCGCCGTGACGGCATCGATCTTGATGCGCGGCGTGGTCACCGGCATCACGATCCACGCCTTGCACCCGAGCCGCTGCGCCGACAGCGCCACCCCCTGGGCGTGGTTGCCGGCCGATGCGGCAATCACCCCCCGCCTGAGTTCGGCCGGGGTGAGTTGCGCCATCTTGTTGTAGGCCCCCCGGATCTTGAAGCTGAAGACCGGTTGCAGGTCTTCGCGCTTGAGCAGAACCCGGTTGCCGATGCGGGCCGACAGCAGTGGTGCCGGTTCGAGCGGCGTCTCGATCGCGACGTCGTAGACCTTGGCGGTGAGGATGCGGGTGAGGTAGTCGTCTGGCATCGGGCCGGCATGTCCGGGATGGCGCGCAAGGGTAGCAGAGCGGCGGCACGTCGCGCCAACGCCGTTTGCTCCCGGTTGAGGTGCGACGCCGCAGCGGTTATCGTCCCGTGTCGGCATCTCCTCGAGCAGGCTCATGACCCAGGAAGAACAGAAGAAGGCCGTGGCCGAAGCCGCCATCGCCCACATTCCGGATGACGCGGTGATCGGCGTCGGTACCGGTTCCACCGCGAACCATTTCATCGCGGCGCTGGCGCGCATCCGCGGTCGTATTCCCGGTGCAGTGGCCAGCTCGGAAGCCACGGCCGAGCGTCTGCGCGCCCTTCATATCCCGGTGCTCGACCTCAACATGGTCGGCGAACTGCCGGTCTACTTCGATGGCGCCGACGAAGTCACGGAACGTCTGGAAATGACCAAGGGCGGCGGTGGCGCCCTGGCCCGGGAGAAGATCGTCGCGGCGGTCGCGGACCGCTTCATCTGCCTGGTCGACGAGTCGAAGCTGGTGGCACGGCTCGGCGCCTTTCCGCTGCCGGTCGAGGTGATTCCCATGGCGCGCTCCTATGTCGCCAGGCGCCTGGTCCGTCTCGGTGGCCGGCCGGTGTGGCGCCAGGGGTTCGTCACCGACAACGGCAACGATATCGTCGACGTCCACGGGCTGGCCATCACCGATGCCGCGGCGCTCGAGGCCGAAATCGGTCAACTGGCTGGCGTGGTCATGGTCGGGCTGTTCGCCCGCCGCCCGGCAGACCTTTTGCTCGTGGCAACGCCAGGGGGAGTCCGCATGCTTTCGCGCTAGACTTCGTCGAGGGGTTTTTGCAACGAACCTGTCATGGGGCGCGGATAGACTGCCTAGCAGCCTGTCGGACTTAGATGTTCGATAGCGAAACGGTGGGAGAGCGAGGCCAGATTTCGTCGATTTCGACGCGCATAACGGGAGTATGCAAGGAGAAACCGGCGAGATATGTACCGCTCTCCCGCCGTTGCAGCCGAATCATCCTGAGTCCGACAGGCTGCTAGATGGGTTGCGACGTTTCGAGGGTTCCAAGGAGGGACTTGCCGCCATGAGCAATTCCGAACACACATCCAAGCAGTTCGATGCCGAGTTAGAGGCGGTGCGCGCCCGCGTGCTGCAGATGGGCGGCCTGGTCGAGGAACAGATCAAGCTCGCGGTCGAGGCGCTGGTGTCCGGCGACTTCGATCTGAGCAACCGGGTGGTCGAGAACGACCACCAGGTCAACGGTCTCGAAGTGGCCATCGACGAAGACTGCAGCACCATCATCGCGCGCCGCCAGCCCACCGCCGGCGACCTGCGCATGATCATGACGGTGGTCAAGACCATCACCGATCTCGAGCGCATCGGTGACGAAGCCGCGAAGATCGCCCGCATGGCCAAGCTGGTCAACTCCAGCGACCGGTTGCAGCAGCCCCGGTTCAACGAGATTCGCCGCATGGCCGGGATCGCCGCCGAGATGCTGCACAAGTCGCTTGATGCCTTTGCCCGGCTCGACCTGCACACCTCGGTCGAGGTCGTGCGCCAGGATCGGCACGTGGACGAGGAGTTCCGCTCCATCATCCGCCAGCTCATCACGTTCATGATGGAAGATCCGCGCACCATCAGCGCGTCGATCGAGATCCTGTTCATCGCCAAGGCGATCGAGCGAATCGGCGATCACTCCAAGAACATCTCCGAGTACGTCATCTATATGGTCAAGGGCAAGGACGTTCGCCACGTCAGCGTCGAGGAAATCGAGCGCGAGGTCATGCGCTGAACAACAATATGGATCACCCCCAGGCTTCGCTACGCTTCGCCTTCCCCCTCGAGGGGGCGCAGCGTCCTCGGGGGACCCTGTGGGCGCTGCCCCTTCGCTTCAGAGACGCCCTTCGTTCGCCATCGCTACGCTTCGCCTTCCTCCAGGGGGCGCAGCATTCCTCGGGGAACCCTGCGGAAGGTGACGCCCACCCCCAGGCTGCGCTCGCTACGCCTTCCCCCTCCCGGGGGCGCAGCATCCTCGGGGAACCCTGCGGACGCTGCCCCTTCGCTGACGAACGTCCCTTCGTTCGACATCCTTGGGGGAAAAGCCGGCACGGGCAGTCGCTGCGGACTCACTATCACCTACCGAAGGCCAGCGGAGCCCGGCTGCTGGCGGCCCGGCGGGTGCTGAGCCTGCCTGCCTGAATGCCGGAATCCGCAGTCGTAGCCCGCGCACCTGCCACCGCCAACGACACCGGTTCGCTGGTGGCGGCGGTCGATCTCGGGTCGAACAGCTTCAGGCTGCAGGTTGCCCGTGTCGTCGAAGACCAGATCTACCCGCTCGATAGCCTGCGGGAGCCGGTGCGGCTGGCGGCCGGACTGTCTGCCGACAAGCGGCTGGACGAGTCATCCCAGCAGCGTGCGCTCGAAACCCTGCACCGTTTCGGCGAGCGCTTGCGCGGTTTCCAGCCTGGTGCCGTCCGGGCGGTCGGCACCAACACGCTGCGCGTGGCCAAGAACGCGACAGATTTCCTGGCGCGGGCCCAGTCCGCGCTGGGCTTCCCCATCGATATCGTCGCCGGCAAGGAAGAAGCGCGCCTGATCTATCTGGGTGTGTCCCACAGCCTGCCCCCGACCACCGAGCAGCGCCTGGTGGTGGATATCGGCGGCGGTTCCACCGAATTCATCATCGGCAGCGGCTACCGGCCGCAGAAGCTCGAGAGCCTCTACATGGGCTGCGTGAGCTTCACCCTGCGCTATTTTGGCGATGGCCGCATCACCAAGAACGCGCTCAAGCAGGCCGAGCTGGCGGCGCGCATCGAATTGCAGACCATCGAGCGCGAGTTCAACCGCGGCCACTGGAAGCAGGCGGTCGGTTCGTCCGGCACGGCGCGGGCGATCGGTGACCTGATCGCCGCCAATGGCTGGGGAGATGGCAGCGTCACCGCCGACGGGATCGAGAAGCTCCGGGCCCTGCTGCTCAAGGTAGGCGATGTCGAGCGCATCGTGATGCCCGGTCTGAAGCAGGATCGCGCGCAGGTGCTGCCGGGTGGATTCGCCATCATGCTTGCCGTGTTCGAGGAACTCGGCGTGCAGCGCATGACGCTTGCCAATGGCGCCATGCGCCAGGGCATCCTCTACGACATGCTGGGGCGTTTTCACCACCAGGACATGCGCGACATCACCGTGCGCCAGTTCATGAAGCGCTATCACATCGATCTGGCGCAGGGGCAGCGGGTCGAGTCGATGGCGCTCGAGTTTTACCGGACGCTGGCCGACGGCGACGACGAGACCGCGCGCCACCTGATCTCGTGGGTCGCGCGCCTGCACGAGATCGGTCTCATGGTGGCGCATGCCGGCTACCACAAGCATTCGGCCTACATCATCGGCAACGGCGACATGCCGGGTTTCTCGCGCATGGAGCAATCGCACCTCGCGCTGCTGGTGCTGGCCCATCGCGGCACGCTAGAGAAGATCCGCATGCAGGTCGCGGGGGCTGCCGACTGGCCGATCATCATGTCGTTGCGTCTTGCCTGCCTGTTCCATCGCAGCCGCGGGCCGCTGGTGCTGCCGGCGATCGAGGCCGCTCACCACGACCGCGTTTTCGAGGTCGACTTGCCTGCCGACTGGCTGCAGCGTTATCCGCTGACGGCCGCGGCGCTGCGCAGCGAGATCCGGGAATGGCGGGCGATCGGCTTTGACCTGTCGATCCCGTCGCTGTCGGAGACCGACGGCGGCCTGGATCCGGCGGACTAGATCAGGTCGGGGTTCATCACCGCCCGCACCACCACCTGCGCCGATTCACCGCGCACCCGGTGGGTCAACCACCACACGCCACCTTTCTTGACGCTGAAGTCCATCGACTCGCCGGCCAGCAGCAGCGCGGCGGTCTCCCCGAGCGTCGGCTGATGGCCGACGATCAGCGCCGCGGTGCGCGCATGCGGCCAGCCGGCCGCGCCGAGCAGCGCCGCGGTCGCGCAGCCGGGTGCGATGGCGGCGACGGTTTCGAAGGTCTCGCTCAATGCCCGCGCGGTTTCCTGCGCTCTGGTCGCCGGGCTGACCAGGATTCGGGTCTGCTTCGGCATGTGTTCGCGCAGCCACGCAGCGATGGCAATGGCCTGGCGATGACCCTTGGGCGTGAGCTTGCGGGTCATGTCCGGGAGGCTGTCGAAGGCTTCGGCGTGACGCCAGAGAATGAGGTCCATGGGATTACTTTGGGGGGTGCGGGCCGGGTTGTTACCAGAAAGGCCTGGCGGCCTTGAAATGCCGCCAGGCCGTACCGAGGTGGGCCATGTCGGTGATTGTCCTCGCGGCCGTCCAGCCCAGCACGATGCCGCCCGCCCGTCTCAGCTCGGGGGTGTCCTGTTCGATTCCGTCCAGCAGGTGGCCGGTGGTGGTCGCGTCGTTGAGTTGCCCGAGCAGCTCCTGGAGATCGGCCGCGCCGCCGAGAAAGGAACGCACCGCGCGCCGCGAATACAGGCCCTCGAAGAACTCCACCGCGTAGCGCAGCTTCTTGATTTCGATGCGCAGGGCATGCAGTTCATCGGTGGTGAGCGCTGCGAGTGTCTTGCCATGATGCCGGACGCGCCGCAGTTGCCGGGTGAACAGGGTCGCCGCGAATTCCCGCGCCGGGCCATCGGCCAGCGCCTGCGCCTGCGCCTGCGCCGATGCGGCGGGCACCGTGCGCCAGGGCCGACTCGCGAGCAATCGTTCGATCTCGATCAGCATCGCGGTGTAGGCGGGCGCCGCGATCGTGGCAATGGCTTCGTTTCTGCGCATGGCGCGCAGCGTGGCAGCACCTTGTGACAGCGATGCGATGCCGGCATCGGCGGCGAAGGCGTGTTGCACCGCCGGCAGGGTCTGGGTGACGAACACGTCCCAGTCGCGGGCTGCGCCGAGCGCTGCGCCGACGCGTTGCACCTCGGCCAGTGTGGTCGCGACGGCTTCGCGCGGGACGATCGTGCGGAACAAACCGAAGGCCGATCGCAATCGGCGGATGGCGACCCGCGCCTGATGGATGTATTCGACGTCGTCGCTGCCGATCACCCCGCGGTCGTTGGCGACCAGTTGCTGCAGGCAACTGCGGGCGATGGCGACGAATGCGTCGTCACTGCTTGCTGTCCGCGCGATCACCGGAGACACCGCCCGCACCGGTACCGCCGGTTTCGGCGTCAGCAACGCGAACCCGCGCGCTGCCTTGCTTTCCATGCCGATGGTGAACGGCACGTACTCCAGCAGGCGCCGTGCGAACGCGAACAGCGCGTCCGCTTCGCCCTCGCGAAGCTCCAGTTCCAGCTCGCAGATCGGCTCGCGCGCATCTCCGGCCACGATAGTGCCGCGATCGACCGCGAACTCGGCCGACATGCCGGGCGCCACTTCGATCAGCCGTGCCGTGCGCCTGAAGTCGGTCACGAACATCGGTCGCAGGCGCTCGCGAAATACCGCCTGCGAGGTGAGCTTTGCCGCCGGCGTGCTCGCGAGCGCAGCGAAGTTGAGCAATGGCGCCGCGAGCGCGACCTCGTATTCGCCGTTCCGATGCAAGCCGGTCTGCGCCCCGCCGCCGGCCTTGAGTGTCTGAACCCAGCGCCCGCCGACGCGGCGCAGACGCAGCGCCATGCCATGGCTCGCCAGATCGCGCTCGGGTGTGTCGTAGTAGACGTTGTAGACGCGGCGCGTGACGGGTCGGGAGCGCGTCGCGGCGATAAGCGGCGGGCAACGCGCGAGCTTGCCCACCTGCGCCGGCGCGATGCTCAGCTTGAGCTCGATCTCGATGCTCACGGAGCGACGCAGATTGCGGATGGGCGCATCGGTGCAGTGTAGCCGAGCCGAAGCGTTCGACGGCCCGGATCACCAGGCTCGGCCTGCGCCGAGGCTACAGCGTCACGCCGGGCTTGGAAGCGAATTCGGCGAGCAGCTCGAGTTGCGCCGACGCTGCCTTTGCCGCGGACGGGGGATGGAGCCGGCGGTAGTGGCCGTCCGGGTCCATTGCCCAAGCCTGGGTATTGTCGTCCAGATACCGCACGAGGGATTCGTTGATGACGCGACGCTTGAGTTTCGGGTCGAGGATCGGGAAACACAGCTCGATGCGGCGGAAGAAGTTCCGGTCCATCCAGTCGGCGCTGGAGAGGTAGACCGTGTCGCTGCTGCGGAAATGACAGACCCGGTGATGCTCGAGAAAGCGCCCGATGATCGAGCGCACCTCGATGTTGTCGGACAGCCCCGGGATTCCGGGTCGCAGTGCACATACTCCGCGCACGATGAGATTGATCTTGACGCCCGCGCGCGACGCTTCGTAGAGCTCGTAGATGATCTCGGGTTCGAGCAAGGCGTTCATCTTGGCGGTGATCGCGGCCGGCTTCCCGGCCCGGGCCTGCTCGGCTTCGCGGGCGATGGCTTCGAGCAACCGGGAATGCAGGGTGAAGGGCGCCTGCCAGACGTGCAGGTGTTTCCCGACCTTGCCCAGGCCCGTGAGCTGCATGAAGACGTCGTTCACGTCGGTGGTGATCTCGTCGTTCCAGGTGAACAGGCCGAAGTCGGTGTAGAGCGTCGCCGTGCGCGAGTGGTAGTTGCCGGTGCCCAGATGCACGTAGCGCTTGAGCCCGCCGTCTTCGCGTCGCACCACCATCGCCATCTTCGCGTGGGTCTTGTGCCCCACGACCCCGTACACCACGTGCGCACCGACTTCCTCGAGCCGGGATGCCCAGTTGATGTTGGCCTCCTCATCGAAGCGGGCCATCAATTCAAGCACCACGGTGACGGCCTTGCCGTTGCGCGCAGCCGTGATCAGGTGCTTCATCAGGTCGGAGTCGGCGCCGGTGCGGTAGACCGTCCACTTGATCGCCACCACCGCCGGATCGGCCGCCGCCTGGGCGACGAAATCGATCACCGGGCGAAATGACTGAAAGGGGTGGTGCAGCAGGATGTCGCCCTTGCGGATCGCGGCGAAGATGTCGTTGCGCTTGGCCAATGCCCCCGGCACGCTCGGCGTGAACGGCTTGAACTTCAGGTCGGGGCGCTCGACGAAGTCCGGCACCTGCATCAGCCGCACCAGGTTGACCGGGCCCGGGACTTGATAGAGATCCTCCCGCGCCAGTCCGAACTGCTGCAGCAGGAATTCCGACATGTGTTCCGGGCACAGATCCGCCACTTCGAGACGCACCGCATCGCCGAAATGTCGCTGCGGCAGTTCGCCCTGCAAGGCGATGCGCAGGTTCTTGACCTCTTCCTCATCGACGAACAGGTCGCTGTTGCGCGTGACCCGGAACTGGTAGCAGCCCTTGACTTCCATCCCGGCGAACAGCTCGCTGACGAACGCATGCAGGACGGAGGACAGGAACACGAAACCGTATTCGCAGCCGGCGATCTCGCGCGGTAAAGCGATGAAGCGCGGCAGGGCACGCGGCGCCTGCACGATGGCGATGCCGGAATTGCGCCCGAAGGCGTCCTTGCCCGACAACTCGATGACGAAGTTCAGGCTCTTGTTGAGCAGCCGCGGGAACGGATGCGCCGGATCGAGTCCGAGCGGCGTCAGCACCGGCATCACCTGTTTCAGGAAATAGTCGCGGACCCAGGCGCGCTGCTGCTCGCTCCACTCGCGGCGGCGCAGGAAGCGCACGCCCTGCTGAGCGAGCGCCGGCAGCAGCTCGTCGTTGAAGATGGTGTATTGCCGCGTCACCAACTCGTGTGCCTGCTTCGAGACTTCCTCGAGGACCTGCTGCTGGGTCATCCCGTCCGGCCCGAGAGCGGAGGCGCCGAGCTGGATCTGCGCCTTCAGGCCGGCCACGCGGATTTCGAAGAACTCGTCGAGGTTGCTGCCGACGATGCACAGGAACCGGAGCCGTTCCAGCAGCGGCGTCGCGGCATCCTGCGCCTGGGCCAGCACCCGCCGGTTGAATTCGAGCAGCCCCAGTTCGCGATTGAGAAAGTGCTGCGACCCGAGGGCGCGCTTGCCGGGCTTGGATGGCGCTGGTTTGGCCGGTACGGCCTTGCCGATGGCCGATTTTCGTGGCGTGGTTTTCCGAGACGGTGACTGGTCCGCCTTGGCCGGCACCGGTTTGGTCCGGGCCGGCTTGACCAGGGCTGTCGGTCGGTGGTTAAGGGTCTTGGTGGTTCGACTGGCACCGCGCTCAGCCATGGCCGGGCGGAACGTAACCGGTGGCCGCGTCGGCGCCGGTGCCGAAGAAGTGGCGCTCCATCTGCTGTTCCAGGTATTTGCGAGCCTTCGGATCGGCCAGGCTCAACCGGTTCTCGTTCACCAGCATCTTCTGGTGTTCGAGCCAGGCCTTCCAGGCTTCCTTCGAGACCGAATCGAACAGGCGCTCGCCGAGCGGGCCGGGATAAGGGGCATAGTCGAGCCCCTCGGCGTCACGGTCGAGCTTGATGCAATGAACGGTTCGGGCCATGGAGTTTCCTCGGAAAGCGCCGCGGTGCAGCGGGCGCGAATTATTCCGCAACGGGCGGCTCGGGTAAACCGCGCGGCCGAAAAGGGTGTTGGCGCCTGCTCGTCCGCAGGGTCCCCGAGGACGGGGCGCCCCCTCGAGGGGGAAGGCGCAGCTTAGCCCGGGGGTGCTGAACGGAGGGACTTCAGAAGCGAAGGGACCCCGCCCACAGGGCCCCCCGAGGACGGGGCGCCCCCTCGAGGGGGAAGGCGAAGCGCAGCGCAGCCTGGGGGTGGGCGTCAACTCAGAGTTTCTTGATCAGCACCTTGGAGCGTCGCTGGTAGTTGTAGAGCTGCTGGCGGGCCTTCGGCAGGCTCGCCACGGTCGCTTCGGCGAAGCCCTGCTCGATGAACCAGTGCGATGCGCGGGTGGTGAGCACGAACAATCGCTTCAGTTTCGCCGCGCGCGCCTCATCTTCCAGGGCATGCAGCAGGCGCTCGCCCGCGCCCACGTTGCGATAGTCGGCATGCACCGCGAGGCAGGCCAGTTCGGCGGCGGCCGAATCCTTGAACGGATACAGCGCGGCGCAACCGACGATCTTGCCGTCGTGCTCGATCACCCGGAACCGGCCGATCTCCATCTCCAGGCGTTCGCGCGAGCGCTTGACCAGGGTGCCATCGGCTTCGAGCGGTTCGATCAGGCGCAGCACGCCACCCACGTCGTCGATGGTGGCTGTTCGCATTTGTTCCAGCGGATCCTGGGTCACCATGGTGCCGATGCCGTTGTGCGTGAACAGCTCGAGCAGCAGGGCGCCGTCCTGGTGTCGGCTGATGAGATGTGCGCGGTGCACGCCGGCATCGCAGGCCTTGGCCGCGAACGGCAGGTAGATCGATGCGTCGCCGCCGGCCGGCTGGCGCGCGATCAACGCCTGGGCATCGGATTCGGTGATCTCGCGTACCAGCCGGCCCTCGTCGTCGACCACGCCGGCCTGCTCCATGAGGAAGATGAGTTTTTCGGCGCGCAGGGCGATGGCGACGTTCGCCGCCACGTCTTCGAGCGTGAGGTTGAAAATCTCGCCGGTGGGTGAATAGCCCAGCGACGACAGCAGCACGACCTCGCCATCGTCCAGGCGCTTCTGGATGAAGTCGGTGTTGACCTTGCGCACCTCGCCGGTGTAGAGCATGTCGGTGCCGTCGACGATCCCGACCGGCTGGCCGACTACGAAGTTGCCGCCGGCAACGCGGATGGTGGCGTTCGCCATCGGTGAGCCTGGCAACCCCATCGACAGCAGCGCCTCGATCTCGGCGCGCAGGCGGCCGGTGGCTTCCTTCACATCGGCCATGGCGGCTTCATCGGTGACCCGCATGTCGCGAACATAGCGGATCTGGGCTCGACGGCGCTTGAGTCGCGCGTCGATCTGCGGCCGCGCGCCATGCACCAGCACGAGGCGCACGCCCAGCGCCGCCAGCAGGTTCAGGTCGTGGGTCAGCGCGATGAACTTGCCGTCGGCGACGACCTCACCGCCGAAGGCGATGACGAACGTGCGCCCGCGAAAGCCGTGAATGTAGGGGGTCGCGGCGCGAAACCAGGGAACGAACTCGGTATGTCGTTGCGCGTCCATGCGGGAATGGTTTGCGTCTGTCACGGCAGCGTCCCGGTTATCGGGTACATCCCGGATCGTGCCTTCGAGACCGGTCTGTCCGGCCGCCCGAGGCCGCGAACGAACGGCATCCCGGGCGCCTTGGCGGGCTATTTCGCCGTCATCCGGATCGAGCCGTCGAGCCGGATGGTCTCGCCGTTGAGCATCTCGTTCTCGACGATGTGCTTGACCAGGGCGGCGTACTCAGCCGGGCGGCCGAGGCGCGACGGGAATGGCACCTGCTGAGCGAGCGATGCCTGCGCCTCGGGCGGCAGCCCGGCCATCATCGGGGTCTCGAACAGGCCGGGCGCGATGGTGCACACACGGATGCCGTAGCGGGCCAGTTCGCGGGCGATCGGCAGCGTCATCCCGACGACACCGGCCTTCGATGCGGCGTAGGCGGGCTGGCCGATCTGGCCGTCGTACGCCGCGACCGAGGCAGTATTGACGATCACGCCGCGTTCGCCGGCGGCATTGGGCGCAGCCTTCGCCATGGCATCGGCGGCGAGGCGCAGCAGGTTGAAGCTGCCGATGAGATTGATGCCGACGATCTTCGCGAACTGGTCGAGCGGATGCGGACCGTCCTTTCCGAGCACCTTGGCCGGTATGCCGATGCCGGCGCAGTTGACCAGGCCGTGGATCGCCCCGAACGCCGAGAGCGCCAGTGCCACCGCGCGTTGGCCGTGCGCCTCCGACGTGACGTCGCACTCGACGAAGCGGGTCTGCGACCCGAGCGCGGCCACCAGCGCCGCGCCGGCGGTCTGGTTGACATCCGCGATCACGGCATTGCCACCGCCGGCCACGATCATCTCGACCGTTGCCTGTCCGAGGCCCGAGCCGCCGCCGGTCACGATGAAGGTGCTGTTCTTGATTTGCATAAGTTGGGTGCGTGCGCCGAAGGAGTTGTCGTGGGCCGGTGTCGGGTTTGGTGCCAGTCCGAAAGTATACGGAGCGGGTCGCTAAAAATCTCCCCACAGGGACTGGATCGCCGCCAGCGCGGCGACCGCGGCAGTCTCGGTGCGCAGGATGCGTGGTCCGAGGCTCACCGCGCCGAATCCGCGCGACACGGCAAGGGTGACCTCGGTGTCGGTCAGCCCGCCCTCGGGTCCGGCGAGCAGCGTGACCGGGCCGTCGGGTCGAGGCATGGCTGCGAGGCGCGTCGATGCCGTTGGCGACAACAACAGGCGGGTGTCGTCGCCTGCTGTTGTACCGGTCTCGGCCAGCCACGCCACGAACGGTTTTGCAGCCGCGATCGCCGGAATCCGGTTGCGGCCGCACTGCTCGCAGGCGGCGGTAGCCAGTGCGGTCCAGTGGTCGCGGCGGCGCTCGGCGCGGTCGCCACTCAACCGCACCACGCTGCGCTCGGTGAATACCGGAACGATGCGGGTGATGCCGAGTTCGACCGCCTTCCGGATCGTGTAGTCCATCCGGTCGCCGCTCGAGATTCCCTGCACCAGGCAGGTGGCGACCGGCGATTCGCGTTCGACCGGGTCGAACGCCGTGGTTCGGGCGATCAGTTCGCCACGGGCGATGCTCACGACCTCGGCACAATACTCGCCGCCGCGGCCGTCGAACAGGGTGAGGAGATCGCCGGTGTCGAGGCGAAGAACCCGCACCGCGTGGTGCGCGGCATCGCGCGGCAACGCCAACTGGGCGCCGATCGCGAGTGCCTGCGGCAGGTGAAAACGCGCGCCGGGACGTGGCTTTCGGGGGGCTTCGAAAGAGGCTTTCATGCTACCATTCTCGCATGAAGTTTTCGCTTTGTTTACCGGTACTTGCCGCCGGTTTTCCGGGTTGTCAGCGGGTCTGGCCGATGGTTGCCCGGGCGCAGTGCTGCTGATGCAGGCACCCGCGCCGTTGCTCGAAGCCGGCCTGCTGCAACAGGTATGCGAGGCAGTGCGCGCCGTCGCCCTCGAAGAAGTGATGCCGCGCTACCTGAAGGTTGCCCATCGGCGCAAGGCCGACGGCAGCCTGTTCACCGAAGCCGATCTGGCCGCTCAGAGCGCTCTGGTGTCCCGGCTTCAGGCCATCGAGGCACTGCCGGTCGTCGGCGAAGAGATGACCCAGGAGCACCAGGCCGGGCAGTGGCTGGCCGGTGCCGACGGCCTCTGGTGCGTCGATCCGATCGATGGCACGTCCAATTTCGTCAATGGCGTCCCGTACTTCGCCGTCTCGGTGGCGCTCATGCGCCACGGCCGTAGCGTCCTGGGTGTCGTTTTCGATCCGGTGGCCGACGAGATGTTCTACGCCGCCAAAGGCAAGGGCGCCTTCCTCAATGGCGAAGCGCTGCCGATCGGCAGCCGCGCCCCTCGGCTGGCCGGCTGCATGGCCAACATCGATCTCAAGCGGATTCCCGCCAGGCTTGGCAGGGCCCTGGTCGAGCGGCCGCCTTATGCGTCGCACCGCAGTTTCGGCGCCAGCACGCTCGAATGGTGCTATGTCGCGGCTGGCCGCATCCAGGTCTATCTCCATGGCGGGCAAAAACTCTGGGACTACGCCGCCGGCTATCTGATTCTCGAAGAGGCCGGCGGACACATCGCCGGGCTCGAGGCCGATGATTTCTGGGCAACCGGCCGCTGGCAGCGGTCGGTGGTCGCCGCTCTCGATCCGGGCCTGTTCGCCGACTGGCTCGCCTGGGTTCGCGCTCACCAATAGCCAGCGGGGCGCGGTACCCACCCGGTCATTTCCGGCGGCGCCCGGGGTGAACGCGCCCGGACTCCAGGTTGACCAGCGCAACCCGCGCCGGTATCTTCTGCGGTCCCCCTGACAGATCAAGTTCTCCGGCAACCCCCGGGGCGACCCGCAAATGGAACTCACCGGCGCCGAAATCCTGATGCGCTGCCTTGCCGAGGAAGGTGTCGAATACATCTTCGGTTATCCCGGCGGGGCCGTGCTTCACATCTACGACGAACTGTTCAAGCAAGATCGCGTGAAGCACATCCTGGTCCGGCACGAACAGGCGGCGGTGCATGCGGCAGACGGCTACGCCCGTTGTACCCAGAAGCCGGGCGTGTGCCTGGTCACCTCCGGACCTGGTGTGACCAACGCCATCACCGGCATCGCCACGGCCTACATGGACTCGATCCCGCTGGTCGTGGTGACCGGTCAGGTGCCGACCCACGCGATCGGCCAGGACGCCTTCCAGGAAGTCGACGCCATCGGCATCTCGCGCCCGTGCGTCAAGCACAACTTCCTGGTCAAGGACGTGAAACAGCTGGCCGAGACGATGAAAAAGGCGTTTTTCATCGCCACCACCGGCCGCCACGGTCCGGTACTGGTCGACATCCCCAAGGACGTGAGCTCGGATCGGTGCGAATACGCGTATCCGGCCTCGGTCACCTTGCGTTCCTACAACCCCGTGGTCAAGGGTCACAGCGGTCAAATACGCAAGGCGCTCGGCCTGTTGCTGGAAGCCAAACGCCCGATGTTCTACACCGGTGGCGGTGTCGTGCTCGGCGACGCGGCGCCCGAACTCGCCCACCTTGTGCACCAGCTCGGCTTCCCCTGCACCAACACGCTCATGGGCCTTGGCGGATTTCCCGCCACCGACCCGCAGTTCCTGGGCATGCTCGGCATGCATGGCACCTACGAGGCCAACATGGCCATGCAGCACTGCGACGTCCTGCTCGCCGTCGGCGCGCGTTTCGACGACCGCGTGATCGGCAACCCAAAGCACTTCTTTCAGGAAGACCGGCGCATCATCCATATCGACATCGACCCTTCGTCGATCTCGAAGCGGGTCAAGGTCGATGTCCCGATCGTCGGCGATGTCAGGGAGGTCCTCACGGAGCTCAGCCGCCAAATCGCGGCGTCGACGCAGCAAACCGACACGGTCGCGGTCAAAGCCTGGTGGACGCAGATCGAATTGTGGCGCGCGCGCGACTGCCTCAAGTTCGATCGCACGAGTGCTGTCATCAAGCCGCAGGCCGTGGTCGAGAAGCTCTACGAGATCACCGGCGGCGACGCCATCGTCACCTCCGACGTCGGCCAGCATCAGATGTGGGCGGCACAGTTCTACAAATTCGACAAGCCGCGGCGCTGGCTCAATTCCGGCGGCCTGGGCACGATGGGCGTCGGTCTGCCCTATGCCATGGGCGCCTGTCTCGCGCATCCCGGTGCCACGGTAGCCTGCGTGACCGGCGAGGCGTCGATCCAGATGTGCATTCAGGAATTGTCGACCTGCAAGCAGTACCACCTGCCGATCAAGATCGTGAACCTGAACAACCGCTACATGGGCATGGTGCGGCAGTGGCAGGAGTTCTTCCACGGCAACCGCTACGCCGAGTCGTACATGGATGCCCTGCCCGATTTCGTGAAGCTCGCCGAAAGCTATGGTCACGTCGGCATGCGTATCGACAAGCCCGCCGACGTCGAACCGGCGCTGCGCGAAGCGTTCGCGCTTCGCGACCGGCTCGTGTTCATGGATTTCATCACCGATCAGACCGAGAACGTGTTCCCGATGGTGCCCGGCGGCAAGGGCCTGTCCGAGATGATCCTGGTCTAGCCGGGGCACGGCCGCGCGGCCGTGCCGGCCGACTCGCTCACCCAGTTTCGCGAACCCCCCAATGCCATCATGAAGCACATCATTTCGCTGTTGCTCGAGAACGAAGCCGGCGCCCTGTCGAGGGTGTCGGGGCTGTTTTCCGCGCGCGGCTACAACATCGAATCGCTGACCGTCGCCGCCACCGAAGACGCCACCTTGTCGCGCATGACCGTGGTCACCTCCGGTTCCGACGACGTGATCGAGCAGATCACCAAGCAGCTCAACAAGCTGATCGACGTGGTCAAGGTGGTCGACCTGTCGGAAGGCGAGCACATCGAGCGCGAGCTGATGCTGGTCAAGGTGCGCGCCTCGGGCAAGGATCGCGAGGAGATGAAGCGCATGGCCGACATCTTCCGCGGTCGCATCGTCGACGTGACCGACAAGACCTACACCATCGAGCTCACCGGCACCGGCGCGAAGCTCGATGCCTTTCTCGAGGCGCTCGAGGAAGGCGTGGTGCTGGAGACGGTGCGCACCGGCGCTTCCGGCATCGGCCGGGGCGAGCGGATTCTGAGAGTCTGACCAGTCGCGGTCGACGGATGGCGGGCGGGTCCCCGCATCCATCGCACCGGCCGACACCACATCACCCAGGGGGAACTCCAATGAAAGTCTTTTACGACAAGGATGCCGATCTCTCGCTCATCAAGGGCAAGAAGGTCGCCGTGATCGGCTATGGCTCGCAGGGCCACGCGCACGCGCTCAATCTCAACGACTCTGGCATCAAGGTCACGGTCGGTGTCCGCAAGGGTGGCCCATCGTGGGACAAGGTCAAGAAGGCCGGCCTTACACCCAAGGAGATCGGCGACGCCGTCAAGGGCGCCGACTTCGTCATGCTGCTGCTGCCCGACGAGCATATCGCCAAGGTGTATCGCGACGAGGTCGAGCCGAACATCAAGAAGGGCGCGACGGTTGCCTTCGCGCACGGCTTCAACATCCATTACGGCCAGGTCACGCCGCGCGCCGACCTCGATGTCGTGATGATCGCACCCAAGGCGCCGGGTCATACCGTGCGTTCCACCTACGCCCAGGGCGGCGGCGTGCCGTGCCTGATCGCCATCTGGCAGAACCCGTCGAAGAAGGCGCGCGATCACGCGCTGTCGTACGCGGCTGCCATCGGCGGCGGCAAAGCCGGCGTCATCGAGACCACGTTCAAGGAAGAGACCGAGACCGACCTGTTCGGCGAGCAGGTGGTGCTGTGTGGCGGCACCACGGCGCTGATCGAAGCCGGGTTCGAAGTCCTGGTCGAAGCCGGCTATGCGCCGGAGATGGCGTATTTCGAGTGCCTGCACGAGCTCAAGCTGATCGTCGATCTCATCTACGAGGGCGGCATCGCCAACATGCGCTACTCGATTTCGAACAATGCCGAGTACGGCGACATCACCCGCGGCCCGCGCATCATCAACGAGGAGAGCAAGGCCGAGATGCGGCGCATCCTCAAGGAAATCCAGACTGGTCGTTACGCTCAGGAATTCCTGCTCGAGAACCAGACCGGTGCGACCAAGCTGAACGCCATGCGCCGTATCAGTGGCGAGCACCCGATCGAAGTGGTCGGCTCGAAGCTGCGCGACATGATGCCGTGGATCAAGAAGAACCGTCTGGTCGACACCACTCGCAATTGACGCCCACCCCCAGGCTTCGCTGCGCTTCGCCTTCCCCCTCGAGGGGGCGCAACATCCTCGGGGGACCCTGTGGTGTTGCTATGACGCCCACCCCCAGGCTTCGCTGCGCTGCGCTTGCGGGGGTTGCCGTGACTGCTGCATTTTTCCGGGAGGCCTGGATGGGTCTGTATCGCCCGACCGCACCAGCACTATCAGGGGTACAGTCGCCAGTGCCCTTATCCTGTTTTGCCTTCACGAACCTCTGATGAACCCCTATCCGCACCCCGTCATCGCCCGCGAAGGCTGGCCGTTCCTGGCGCTCGCCGTCGGGGTTTCTGCGGTTGTCACCTGGATCGGTGGCTGGTGGTCGGCGCCGTTCTGGCTCGTCGCCCTGTTCGTGCTGCAGTTCTTTCGCGATCCGGCGCGGCCGATTCCGACCGTTGCCAATCTCGTGCTGGCGCCGGCAGACGGCCGCATCGTGGTGGTGGGCAAGGCTCGCGATCCCTACCTCGATCGTGACGCGCTGAAGATCAGCGTGTTCATGAACGTGTTCAACGTGCACTCGAACCGCAGTCCGGTCGATGGCGAGATCCGCGATGCCTGGTACCACCCCGGCAGTTTCCTCAACGCGGCGCTCGACAAGGCCTCGCTCGAGAATGAACGCAACGCCCTGCATATCGTCGCGAACAACGGCGCCGCGATCACCTGCGTCCAGGTGGCTGGCCTGGTGGCCCGTCGCATCCTCTGTTACGTGAAGCCCGGCGATCGCCTGGCCCGGGGCCAGCGCTACGGATTCATCCGCTTCGGTTCGCGCGTCGACCTCTACCTGCCGCCGGATGCCCGCCCGCTCGTGCAAGTTGGCGACAAGGTGGCCGCCAGCGCGTCGGTGCTGGCTGAGCTCCCGGGCTGACAGCGCCTGCGATCGCGATGGAACGCAAACCTCCTCGCGGCAGATGGATCCCCGGCAGCCGATTCCGGCCCGGCATCTACTGGTTGCCAAACGCGATCACCACCGCAGCGCTGTTCGCCGGTTTTTACGCCATCGTCCAGGCCATGAACGGGCGCTTCATGGCCGCCGCCGCCGCGGTGTTCATCGCCATGGTTTTCGACGGACTGGATGGCCGGGTGGCCCGGCTGACGCGGACGCAGAGCGCGTTCGGCGCCGAGTTCGACTCGCTGTCCGACATGGTGGCGTTCGGCGCGACCCCGGCGCTGGTGATCTACGAGTGGTCATTGCGCGGCATGGGCAAGTACGGATGGGCGGCGGCGTTTGCCTACTGCGCCTGCGCCGCCCTGCGTCTGGCGCGTTTCAACACCAACATCGCCGTGGTCGACAAGCGCTTCTTCCAGGGCCTGCCGAGCCCGATGGCGGCCGCGTTGGTGGCCGGCTTCGTGTGGGCGATGGAAGCCTTCGAGATCAAGGGCGCCGACATGCACCTGATCGCCACCGCCATCACGGTATTCGCCGCGTTCACGATGGTGAGCGACATCCCGTTCTACAGCGGCAAGGACATCAACGTCCGCAAGAGCGTTCCGTTCTGGGCTGTCGTGCTGATCGCGCTGAGTGTCGCCGTGCTGTTCTTCGTGTCCGACAACCTGCCCGAACTGCTGTTCACGCTCGCGGCCATCTATGGCGCCTCGGGTTACGTCTACTACGGCTGGACGCTGCTGCGCCGCAAGGCGCCGCCTTGAGGTGACGTTCACCCCCAGGCTGCGCTTCGCCTTCCCCCTCGAGGGGGCGCAGCGTCCTCGGGGAGCCCTGTGGGCGCTGCCCCTTCGCTGCTGAAGTCCCTTCGTTCAGCAGCCCCGGCTCCGCAGCAGTACGTCGGAGGCGCCGAACGGAAAGTTGCTTCGCCGCGGCCGACCCCTTATAGTCGGGGCATGTCAACAGCCGCGACCCTGTGCCTTTCAGGCGCCGTCCTCCTCGCCAGCTACCTGCTGGCGCGATCGCTGCTGCTGCGCGTTCGCGCGCACTGACCCCCCTCCCCCTCGTAGTACCGTCGTCCCGGACCTGATTGTCGGGTCCGGAGTCTTATTGCAGTTTGCGAAGCCGCCACCTTTCCGGAATGTTCCGGCCGGGCGCGCCGACCGATCAGGAGAGCACCATGACCGACTCGCTCATCATCTTCGACACCACCTTGCGCGATGGCGAACAAAGCCCGGGCGCGTCCATGACCCGGGAGGAAAAGATCCGCATCGCGCGGCAGCTCGAGATGCTGCGTGTCGATGTGATCGAAGCCGGTTTCCCGGCGGCATCGAACGGCGATTTCGAGGCCGTGCGCGCCGTCGCCGGGATCATCAAGGATTCGATCGTGTGCGGACTCGCCCGCGCCAACGAGAAAGACATCATCCGCGCCGGCGACGCGCTGCGTGACGCGAATGCGGGCCGCATTCATACCTTTCTCGCGACCTCGCCGATCCACATGGAGAAGAAGCTGCGCATGTCGCCCGACCAGGTGCTCGAGCAGGCGGTCAAGGCGGTCAAGCTCGCCCGCAGTTATCGCGACGACGTCGAGTTCTCGCCCGAGGACGCCGGGCGTTCCGAGGTTGATTTCCTTTGTCGCGTGCTCGAGGCGGTGATCGCCGCCGGCGCCACCACGGTGAACATCCCGGACACGGTCGGCTACACGGTTCCGGAGCAGTTCGGCGGACTCATCCGCACCTTGCGAGAACGCATCCCCAACTCGGACAAGGCGGTATGGTCGGTGCATTGCCACAACGACCTCGGCCTCGCGGTGGCGAACTCGCTCGCCGCGGTCATGCACGGCGCCCGCCAGGTGGAATGCACCATCAACGGGCTGGGCGAGCGGGCCGGCAACGCCTCGCTGGAGGAAGTCGTCATGGCGGTGCGCACCCGGCGCGATTTCTTTCCGTGCGACACGCGCATCGACGCCACCCAGATCGTGCCCGCATCCAAGCTGGTCTCGGGCATCACCGGTTTTCCGGTGCAGCCGAACAAGGCGATCGTGGGCGCCAACGCCTTTGCGCACGAGTCGGGCATCCACCAGGACGGCGTGATCAAGAATCGCGAGACCTACGAGATCATGCGCGCCGAGGATGTGGGCTGGAGCGCCAACAAGCTCGTGCTCGGCAAGCTCTCCGGGCGCAACGCCTTCAAGAAACGGCTCGCTGAACTGAACATCCAGATCGACAGCGAAGAAGCGATGAATGCCGCATTCGCGCGCTTCAAGACGCTGGCGGATCGCAAGTCGGAGATCTTCGACGAGGATCTGCAGATGCTCATCACCGATGAGGCCGCCGCGCACGACAACGAGTACTACCGGCTGTTGTCGATGATGGTGCACTCGGAAACCGGCGAGACCCCGACCGCGCGCGTCGTCATGGCGGAAGAAGGCGACGAGAAGCGCGCCGAATCGCCCGGCAGCGGACCGGTGGATGCCATCTTCAAGGCCATCGAGAGCATTGCCGGCAGCGGTGCGGAGCTGCAGCTGTTTTCGGTGAACAGCATTACCAGTGGCACCGATGCCCAGGGCGAAGTCACGGTCCGGCTGAAAAAGGAAGGTCGCATCGTCAACGGCGCGGGCGCCGACGTCGACATCGTCGTGGCTTCCGCCAAGGCCTACATCAATGCGCTCAACAAGCTGCATGCCAAGGTGGAGAGGGCGCATCCGCAGGTGTGACCGGCGATCGTTGCGGGTGCTTGGCGTTTGGTGCTTTTGCCCGGACACCCGCTACCGACGTAAGGCAGTGCTGCTCAAGAGGTGGCTTCCCGGACCAGCCGCTCGCTGGTGAAGGTAAGGCGCTGGGCCATGACCCGCAGCAGCGCCTGCGAGAGCTTCAGTTGCGACGATGCCGGCAGCCGTTCGATGGTGCTGCTCTTGAATTCGACCACGATGACGTCGGTAGTTGTCTGTACCGTGGCACTTCTCAGGGCGTCGGGGCCGAGCGCGAAGCCGACATCGCCGAAGCCGTCGCCCGGTCGCAGCAGATCCAGCAGCTTGCCTTTCAACAGCACCTTGGCCGAACCGCGCGCCAGCACGAACAGGCTGTCGCCGCGGTCGCCTTCGGCCACGATCACGTGCTGGGCCGGCAGGCGGCGCCATTCGCCGTGCCGTGCCGCTTCCCACAGCTCGCCCTCGCCGAGCGAGCGCAGGAAGGTCGAGCGTCGCAGGGCGATGAACTTCTCGCTGTCGGCAACCTCGTGGTCGTAGACGCTCAGCCGGCCGGCGGTCACCAGCGCCAGCGCGGCTTCGGCCCAGGTGGGGTAGCGGTTCGCGGGCGACTTCTCGAGCATCCGCAGCAGGATGGAGTCGATCTGCCTGGGCAGGTCCGGACGGCGCACGGTGGGGGCTTCCACCGGCAGCGAGACCACCCGGTCCAGGATCTCCTGCGCGCTGTCGCCGCGAAACGGCCGGGTGCCGGTGAACAATTCGTAAAGCATCACCCCGAGCGAGAACATGTCGCCGTGAAGCGTGGGTTCGTCACCCAGGATCTGTTCCGGCGGCGTGTAGGACGGCGATGACAAGCGGAATTCCTGGGTGCTGACGACGTCGGCCACGAAGGCGGCGCCGAAATCGGCGAGCTTCACGTCCGACCCGCCGGTGCGCAGGATGTTCGACGGCTTGATGTCGCGGTGCACCACCCCCTGGCGATGGGCATAGTCGAGCGCCCCGCAGCACTTGAAGGCGATCTCGATCACGTCCGCCACCGGCAGCAGGTGTTCGGGGCGGGTGTAGGCTTGCAGGTTGCCACCCGGCACGTATTCCATCGCCACGTAGCGCAGATCGCCTTCAGCGTAGGCATCGATGATGGTGACGATGTGCGGATGGATGAGCTTGCCCGACAGCGCCTGCTCGCTGATGAACTGGGCGTTGGCCGTCATGGCGTGCTCCGGCACGTCATTCGGCAGATAGACCTTGACCGCGAGTTCGGCATTCAGGAACTCGTCGAAAGCAAGATAGACGACGCTGGAACGGCCACGCCCCAACTCCGCCTTGATCTGGTACTTTCCTATCCGGCTTTCCATGCGACGCCGTCCATTGGGTGATGTTTCGTGATTTTCACCGACGCGCCGATTGTAGTCGCCAAGCGCAGGCCTTCAGGAAAACATGACGACAGCAACGATCAAACCTGCCCCGCCCCGCATTGTCATTGTCGGCGGTGGGGCCGGTGGCCTGGAGCTGGCTACCCGGCTGGGCGACAAGCTCGGCCGCCGGCGCCGCGCCCAGGTCACGCTCGTGGATCGATCGCGCACTCATGTCTGGAAGCCGCTGCTGCATCAGGTGGCGGCGGGCAGCATGGATCAGAACGATCATGAACTCGACTACCTGGCGCAGGCCCGCTGGCATCACTTCGGGTTCCAGCTCGGCTCGATGCTCGGCCTCGACCGCGCCGCGCGCACAGTCCTGCTGGCGCCCCTCACCGACGCCGAAACCGGCGCGCCTGTCCTTGGCTCCCGGAGCCTCCCCTACGACGTGCTGGTGATGGCGGTCGGCAGCCAGACCAACGACTTCGGCACGCCTGGCGCGGCGCAATTCGCCATCGCGCTCGACACGCCGCAGGAGGCCGAGCGTTTCCGCTCGCGCCTGCTCAACGCCTGCCTGCGCGCCAACGCGCAGGAAACCCCGCTCGGCCCCGGCCAGTTGCATGTCGCCATCATCGGTGCCGGCGCCACCGGTGTCGAACTGTCGGCCGAGTTGCACAACACCACGCGCGAACTGGTGGCGTTCGGGCTCGACCGCATCGATGTCGAGCGCGACCTCAAACTCACCATCATCGAGGCCGCGCCGCGCATCCTGCCGGCGCTGCCCGAGCGGCTGTCGGATGCGACCCTCGGGCTGCTGCACAAGATCGGTGTCGAGGTGCTGACCGGTGACCGCGTCACCGAAGTGACCGCCGACGGCGTGCGCACCCAGAGCGGCCGGTTGGTGCCGGCGGAACTGGTCGTGTGGGCCGCCGGTATCAAGGCACCGGATTTTCTCGCGAACCTCGGCGGCCTCGAAACCAACCGCATGAACCAGCTCGTCGTCGGCACCAATCTGCAGACCACGCGCGACCAACATGTCTTCGCGCTCGGCGATTGCGCCGCCTGCCCCTGGCCCGAGAAGAACGGCTGGGTGCCGCCACGCGCCCAGTCGGCGCATCAGCAGGCGTCGCACCTGATGAAAGCGCTGCCGCGACTGCTCGACGGGGTTGCCGTCCCGGCGTGGCACTACCGCGACTTCGGGTCGCTGGTCTCGCTCGGCAACTACAGCACCGTGGGCAGCCTGATGGGCGGCATCACCCGCGGCAGCGTCATGATCGAAGGCTACCTCGCCGGGCTCATGTACCTGTCGCTCTACAAGATGCACGAACTCGCATTGCACGGGTTCGGCAAGGTGTTTCTCGACACCATCGCGCGGCTCATCTCGCGTCGCACCGAGCCGCATGTGAAGCTTCACTGATCCGATCGCAACAATCCCAGGGAGAAAATCATGAAAACGTTCCAACAGTGGTCCCGTCTGGCCGTCGCCTGCATCCTCGGCGTGTCGGCATCCCTCGCCTTTGCCGGTGCCAAAGAGGAAGTCGACCAGGCCGAAGATGCCCGCTACAACGCCATGATCGCCGTCGACGTCGCGGCCTTCGACGCGATGCTCGGCGATGAATTCGTCTATCACCAACCGAGCGGCAAGGTGGTGCCCAAGAAGGAGTATGTCGAGGCGCTCCGGTCGGGCGGCATCAAGCTCAAGAAGGCGGAGCGCTACGGCGTCACCATCAACGCCTTTGGCGATTTCGCCACGGCAATGGGTTCGACCCGGGTCGACGTCGAACTCAATGGCGAGTTCAAGCAGCTCGATCTGCGCTACCTCAACGTGTGGGCGCGCCGCGACGGCCGGTGGCAGTTGATCGCGCGGCAGTCGGCCTACAAGCCGAAGTAATCGTTCGCGGCGCGGGCGCGATCATGTTGCCCGCGCCCCGGATGCGCGCTGATCCGGTGAGTCGGTCTGTGGCCCGCGGCTGTGCCATCTTGCTGCTCGCGGTGGCCGCCGGTTGCGGTTCTCAGACTTATCGGGCGAAGCCGCTGCGGCCCGACGCATCGGCGCAGGCCTTCATCGATCGTTCGCTCGCCGATGCAGGCCTGCGCGCCTATGTCGTGGCGCAAGGCATCGCCGCCGATACCTGGCCGCCTGCCCGCTGGAGCCTCGCGCAGCTAACCATGGTGGCGATGTTCTTCCATCCCGACATCGAGGTTGCCCGCGCACGCGCGCGCGTGTCGACGGCCGAAACGCAAACCTCGCGCACGCGGCCGCCCATCACCATCAATGCGCGTCCCGAATACAACACCAAAGTCGGCGATGGTGCGACGCCCTGGGGCCTCGGCGTGGTGGTGGGGCTGCCCATCGACATCGGTGGCAAACGCGCGGCCCGCACCGCGCAGCTCGAAAAGCTCGAAGCCGCCGCCGCCACCGATATCGGCGTGGCTGCCTGGCGTGTCCGCAGCCGCCTGCGGCGCCACTTCGTCGATCTGTACGCCGCGCGCCAGCAGGTGCGGGCGCTCGAAGCGGAACAGGAACAACGCCGCATCCTGCTCGCGCTGTACGAGAAGCGCGAACAGGCGGGCTACGCCGCCGCCGCCGACGCGACGGCGCAGCGCCTGCGGCTGGCCGAGGCCGAAGTCGCCGGCAGGCGCGCGACGATCCGCCGCGACCAGGCACTCGCCGGGGTTGCCGAAGCCGTCGGCATCCCCCTGGCAGCGCTCGACCCCGTCGAACTCGACTTCGACAGCCTCGCCGGCGTCGCCGTGCCACCGGGCAACGACGAGGTCCGGCGCCTTGCGCTGCGCAACCGCATCGACCTGCGTCGCAAGCTCGACGAATACGCCGCCGCTGAGGTGGCGGTCAGGCTCGAGATCGCCAGACGGTATCCCGATCTGGTGCTTGCGCCGGGTTACTTCTGGGATGCCGACGAGAGCATCTGGTCGATCGCCTTCCTGGCGCTGGGCGCCGCATCGGCACGCACCGACGCCCTGGTGCGCGAAGCCGAGGCGCGCCGTGACGTCGAGGAAAAGGCGTTCCTGGCGCTTCAGGCCAACGTGATTGCCGAGGTGGCCGGGGCCGTTGTGCGCTACCGGCGCGCGCACGAGGCCGAGATCGCGGCGCAAGCGCAGATCGAACAGGCTCGGGCGCGGGCGCGGCAGGTCGAGCGCCAGTTCGAGCGTGGCCAGGCCGATCGTGTCGAACTGGTCCAGGCACGCACGGATGCGCTGGGCGCCGAGCGTATCGCGCTGGCGGTCATGCTCGAATCGCAGCAGGCCCGGTCCGCACTGGAAGACGCGGTGCAGCGCCCGCTCGACGATCCCGAATTCGCCGGCAACGCGCCGACGGCCATCGCACCCGCCGACCGGGCGATCAATCCGGCGCTCATCGACAATGACTGAGTCGCGCAACCGCGCCCTGCCGCTCGCCATCGCGCTGCTCGCGGCCGTCTCGCTGGCCGGCACCACCATCTACTTCGGCCACGACGAATACCTCCAGCTCGCACGCCAGCACGGCGAAACCATCGTCGCCAAGCGTCCGGCAGAAACCCACCGAGCCGTGCGCGGAACCGTTCACCTCGACGCGCCCGCGCTTGCGGCGGCGGGCATCGAGACCGAACCGCTTGCGGCGGCGACTGCGGGCGCAAGCGTCGACATCCACGGCATCGTGGCCGATCTGCGACCGCTCATCGACGCACGCGGTCGTCATCTGGCACTGTCCGGCGAGCTGCGCACGCTGCGCCTTGCAGCCGCCGCGAGCGATGCCGAATATCAGCGCGCCGCTGCCCTGTTCCGGGATGATCGCAATGTGTCGGAGCGCGCAATGCTTGCCGCGCAGGTGCAGGCCGCGACCGATCGTGAGCGCGTCGTCGCCGCGGAATCCGCGCTGCGCAACAATGTGGATTCCATCCGCGCCGCCTGGGGCGGTGCGCTCGCCGATCTTGCCGTCAGCGCCGCGCCCGATGCGCTCGGCGCCTTCGCCGGGCAACGCGACGTCATCCTGCAGATGAGCGTTCCCGAGGCTTCGATGCGCTATCTGCGGGGGCAGGTCATTCCCGTCGAAGCGGCTGCCGGCGGCGCGACGGCGAATGCGCGCTTCGTGTCGCAGGCACCATCTGCCGTTTCAGGCGCTGTCGGCACCACCGTCTTCCTGCGCGCGGATGGCAGTGAGCTGCGCCCCGGCGCTCGCGTGACCGGCCACGTGGCGACCGGCGGCGGCAAAATGCCGGGGGTGGTGGTTCCCGAGCGTGCGGTGATCTGGCATGCCGGGCGTGCCTGGGTCTATCGAGCGTCGGCCGGCGGCACCTTCGTTCGAGTGCCGGTGACAGCGTCACAGGCACTCGACGGCGGCTGGTTCAATGCGCAAGGGTTCGAGCCGGGTCAGCCGGTGGTCGTGGTCGGCGCGCAACTCTTGTTGTCGGAGGAACTCGAGTACCAGATTCGGAATGAAAACGAAGACTAGCCATGACGTCCACCCCCAGCCTGCGCTGCGCTGCGGCTTCCCCCTCGAGGGGCCGCAGCATCCTCGGGGAACCCTGTGGTGCTGCCGTCGCCATCCGTTTCTGGCAGCCACATCGCTGGCCATGGCGTGGTCAGCATGTATGCTCGACGGATAACAGGACCGAACCGGAGGAGAAAAAAGCATGACCCGTATTTTCGCAAATGCGGCACCGTCGACCGGAATCGGCCGCTCATGAAATCCGTCGCTCCCGGTAAACAGGCCCGCAACCTCGAAGCGCCCGGACGCTCGATCGCCTATGGCATCCTTGGCATGGCGGCAACTTCGCATCCGCTGGCCACGCTAGCGGCGGTGCGCGTGCTCGAATCCGGCGGCAACGCGATGGACGCGGCGATCACCGCCTGCGTGGTGCAAGGCGTGGTCGAACCGGGATCCACCGGCATCGGTGGTGACTGCTTCGCGCTGTTCGCCCCCGGCGGTACCGATCGCATCACGGCGTTCAACGGCTCCGGGCGCACGCCGGCGGCGCTCACGTTCGATGCGGTGGCCGCCCCGGGTCTTGCGCTGTTGCCGCGCCATTCGCCGCATACGGTCACGATTCCGGGCGCGATCGACGCCTGGGATCAACTGTTGCGTGCGCACGGCACCCGCCCGCTCGGCGACGTGCTCGCGCCCGCCATCCGCCTCGCGGCCGACGGCTATGCGCTGACCCCGCGTGTGCACGCCGACTGGTGCACCCACGCGACGTTTCTGGCAACCGATCCGGCAGCGCAGGCGGTATTTCTGCCGGGCGGTTCGGTGCCGTCACTTGGCGGCATCCATCGCCAACCCGGTCTGGCGCGCTCGCTGGAGCAGATTGCGCGCGACGGCCGCAAGGCGTTCTATACCGGTGCGATCGCCGAAGACCTGGTGACCCGCCTGCGTTCCCTCGGCGGTCTGCACACCATGGCCGATTTCGCAGCGGCTACGGGCGAATTCGTCACACCGATTCGCGGCCGCTTCCGCGATCACGACATCATCGAGTGCCCGCCCAACGGGCAGGGCGTGATCGCGCTGCTGATGCTGCACATCCTCGCCGGGTTCGCGGCCGATGCCGACCCGATCGGCGCCGACCGCGTGCATCTCGAGGTCGAAGCGGCGCGTCTCGCCTACTCGGTGCGCGATGCGGTGCTGGCCGATCCGGCCCAGGCGAGCGTTCCGGTGGCGCAATTGCTGTCCGAGGCGTTCGCCGCTGGTCTGCGCGCACAGATCCGGCCCGATCGAGCGATCGAGTCGTTGCCTTCATACCAGGCACCGCCGCACCGCGACACCGTCTACATTGCGGTGGTCGATCGCGAGCGCAATGCCGTCAGCCTCATCAACTCGATCTACTCGCCCTATGGCAGCGGCATCGTCGGACCGGCCAGCGGCATCCTGCTGCACAACCGCGGCCAGAGCTTCTCGCTCCAGGCCGGGCATCCGAACGCGATCGCGCCGCGCAAGCGTCCGATGCACACGATCATCCCCGGCATGGTCGCGCGCGACGGCCGCGTGCTGATGCCGTTCGGCATCATGGGCGGGCAGTACCAGGCCATGGGTCACGCCGTGTTCCTGTCGCGCGTGCTCGACTACGGACTCGATCTGCAGACGGCGATGGATCTGCCGCGCGTGTTCGTGCTGCCCGGCACGCGCACGGTCGAGGCCGAATCGACGTTGCCTGCCGCAACGGCCGATGGGTTGCGACGCCGGGGGTTCGAGGTCGTCGCAGCGCCGATTCCGATCGGTGGCTCGCAGGCGATCTGGATCGATCACGACGCCGGCACGCTCATCGGCGGATCCGATCCCCGCAAGGACGGTTGCGCGCTGGGGGTTTGATGCCCTGCCGGCAACGCCGGCAGGGCAGAACCTGACTGTTGTCCTCCACGGTGCTGGTTCATCATCGCTGACGCTATGACCTGCTCCACATGATCACCGCCATCGTCCGTTTTGCCATCCGCTTTCCGGGCGTGGTGGTGGCGTTGGCATTGATGCTCGTGGCGTACGGGTTATTCGCGTTGCAGCGGGCCCGCGTCGACGTGTTCCCGGAGTTCTCGCCGACGCAGGTGGTGGTGCAGACC
>JANMWG010000150.1:0-1644 GCA_031393885.1 Betaproteobacteria bacterium
ATTATGTGATGCCGTGGAGTGCCAGTGTAGTGCGCATGCGCGCGCACGCAAGGTCGGGGTCGCGCAGCAGGCCGGCGCGGTCGGCCAGGCGGAACAGTTCGGCCAGATGCACGATCGAGCGGGCGCTTTGCTGGCCTCCCACCATGGTGAAGTGGTCCTGCTGGCCGTTCAGCCAGGCCATGAACACCACGCCGGTCTTGTAGAAACGCGTCGGCGCCTTGAACATGTGGCGCGACAGCGGCACCGTGGGCGCGAGGATCTCGTTGAAGGTCCGCTTGTCGCCTTTGGCCAGCGCGCTCAGCGCCGCGGACGCGGCGGGCGCGATGGCGTCGAAAATGCCCAGCAGCGCGTGGCTGTAGCCGGTCGCGTCGCCCTCGATCAGTTCGGCGTAGTTGAAGTCGTCGCCGGTGTACATCTTGACGCGCACATCGAGCCGCCGGCGCATCGCGATCTCCTTGTCTTTGTCGAGCAGCGAGACCTTCACGCCATCGATCCTGGCCGCGTTGCGGTTGATCGATTCGACCGCGACATCCATGGCCTTCATGGGATCCGTGTGCCCCCAGTAGCCGGCCAGCGCGGGGTCGAACATCTCGCCCAGCCAGTGAATCATCACCGGCTCTCTCACCTGGCCGAGGATGCGGTCGTAGACCTTGTGATAATCGTCGGGCGATCTCGCCACGCGCGCCAGGGCGCGGCTGGCCATCAAGATGATGCGGCCGCCGAGCTTTTCGATCGCGGCCACCTGCTCCTCGTAAGCGCGAATCACGTCATCGATCGACTTCGCGTCTTGCGGCGCCAGATGATCGGTACCGGCGCCGCTGGCCAGGAACGCGCCCTCGATGTCTTTCGAGGCGTCGATAGAACGGCGGATCAACGCCAGCGAGGTCGGCCAGTTGAGGCCCATGCCGCGCTGCGCGGTGTCCATCGCTTCGGCCACGCCCATGCCCAGTTGCCACAGGTGGCGGCGATAGGCGATGGTGGCATCCCAGTCGATGGCGGTGTCGACCCACGGGTCGTGGACGGCCAGCGGATCGGCGACGACGTGCGCGGCGGAATAGGCGATGCGGTTGAAGGGGGTGGTTTGTCTGGCGGGGAAATTCCTGGGGACTGACAGGCGAAACTCTTCGAGCTTGCCATTGGCGACCGGGAGCTTGAGGGTGGTGGTGATGCGTTCGGGTGCGTTCATCGTGGCTCCTATACCCGCCCCTCGCCTGCGGCGCGCGCTCTGCCTTGCAAGGCAGAGCCGCTACACGGGCGAACGGCGGGCCGTTCGAATTCCCCGCTACGCCCCCGGCCCTCTCCCCGCAAGCGGTGAGAGGGAGTGGTTTGGCGCGATGCGGTTGCTACTACACGCTTGTTCAACGAGCTAATTCTTCAACTCTTTCCACACGCGAATCACCGCGGCGTTGTCTTGTCCGGCATCGCCGCGGTCAATCGAGCGTTGCAGCAGGTTCAAGTGAAGTTCGGACATCGGCAGTGCCTGGCCGGTCTCGCGGCCGAGCGCCAGCATCAGGCGCACGTCCTTGGCGTGTTGCGCGATGGTGGCCACCGGCGGCTCGTAGAGATCGGCGACCATCATCGGGCCTTGTTCCTGCGCCGCGCGCGAGGTGGCCGCGGAGTCGAGCAGCAGGTCGAGATAACGCG
>JANMWG010000169.1:0-13587 GCA_031393885.1 Betaproteobacteria bacterium
ACAGGCTCCGCTGTGCTCCGCCTTCCCCCCACTGGGGGGCGCAGCATCCTCGGGGGTGAGGCCGGACACGGACAGTCCCTGCGGACTGTTCGTCGCCTGCCGAACGACAGCGGCCTCCGGCCGCTGGCACCCTGCGGACGCCGCCCCTCCGCTTCCCGGACTTCCCTCAGGTTTCCACCATCGGTGGCAAGCGCCGCCGGCAGGCGTTTCTACCCTTTGAGGCCCTCCAGCCAGCGGTCGTACAGGCGGCCGGCCACGGCATGGAGGTCGGCGACCTTGCGCTCGATCTCCGACCGCATCTGCGCCGGTTGCTGGACCGCGGGCCCGGGACTCTGGTCGATCTCGTCCTGACCGACATCGAGCCAGGTGTCGATCAGGCGCTCGGTCATTTCCACGTGACACTGCATGCCCAGATGCTTGCCGATCGCATAGCCTTGGTTACCGCAATATTGGCTCGCCATGATTTTCGTGGCGCCGGGCGGAAGCGAGAATGTCTCGCCGTGCCAGTGAAACGATTCGAACGCCTCGATGTCGCCGAACCAGCGGCGCGCCACATCGTTGCCCTCGATCGTGATGCGCCCCCAGCCGATCTCCTTGGTCGGGTTCTTGCTCACGACACCACCCAGCGCCTTGGAAATGAGCTGGCCGCCGAGGCAATGGCCGAGCATCGGCACGTCGTCGCGCCCGGCCTGTCGGATCAGCGACAGCACCGGCGGTATCCACGGCAGATCGTCGTTCACGCTCATGGGGCCGCCCATGAACACCAGACCGCTGTACGCTTCGGGCGTGGCCGGTGTTGCATCGTCGGCATCGATGGCGATGATCCGATACGGAATGCCCCGGGCCTCGAGATGGGTACCAAAATAACCGGGTCCCTCGGTGGGGGAATATCTGAAAATGGCGACAGGCTTCATTTGCAGGCGACGAGAATTGACCAAGTGGCGTGGTGAGGTTATGGCAGTTGCGTCCGTGTGGCTAGGGCTTGCGCTGCCCGCCATGGCCACCGACGTGAGTGTGGTCGGGCTGTTCCCCAACAAGGCCATCGTGACCATTGACGGCGGCAAACCCAAGACTCTCACCGCCGGGGATGCCGCGCAAAACAACGTGCGCCTCATCAGTGCCACGGCCGACGCCGCCGTTTTCGAGATCGACGGCAAGCGCCGCACCCTCGCCATCGGCCAGGGAATCTATTCGGCGCTGCAGCCGCGGGGTCATCCGGTGGTGACGCTGAATGCCGACAGTGCCGGCCACTATATCTCGACCGGCTCGATCAACGGCGGCACGGTCAAGTTCCTGGTCGATACCGGCGCCACCATGGTGTCGCTGGGAGCCTCCGACGCGAAGCGCCTCGGCATCGACTACGAGAAAGGCCAGCGCGGCACCAGCAACACGGCCAACGGCATCGCCATGGTCTATCGCGTCAAGCTCGATGCCGTCAAGGTCGGCAACATCGCGCTGACCAATGTCGACGGCGTGGTCCACGAATCGAGCGACATGCCGTTCGTGCTGCTGGGCATGAGCTTTCTCGGCCGGCTGGAGATCCGGCAGGATGGCCAGCAGATGACCATGATGCAGAAGTACTAGGACACCCTGCGTTTGTCGCGCTCGATCAGGGCGTAGGCGGAGTGGTTGTGGATCGATTCGAAGTTCTCGCTCTCGACCACATATGAATCGATGCGCGGGTCGTCGTTCAGCTTCATGGCGACATCGCGTACGAGGTCTTCCACGAACTTCGGATTGTCGTAGGCGCGCTCGGTGACGTATTTCTCGTCCGGACGCTTGAGCAGGCCGTAGAGTTCGCATGATGCCTGCTCTTCGGCCACGCGAACGAGGTCTTCGATCCACACGAAGTCGCTGGTGCGCACCGTGATCGTGACGTGCGAACGCTGGTTGTGGGCGCCGTACTCCGAAATCTTCTTCGAGCACGGACACAGACTGGTCACGGGCACCACGACCTTGATGGTCTGGATGTAGTCCGTGGCGGTGATCTCGCCGGCGATCGTCACTTCGTAGTCCATCAGGCTCTTGACGCCCGATACCGGTGCCGCCTTGTTGATGAAGTACGGAAAGGTCATCTCGACGTACCCCGATTCCGCTTCCAGGCGCGCGACCATATGGCGCAGCATGGTCTCGAACGACTCGACCGAGATCTCGCCCTCGTGGCTGTTGAGAATCTCGACAAAGCGGGACATGTGCGTCCCCTTGAAGTTGTGCGGCAGGTGCACGTACATGTTGAACGTGGCCACCGTGTGCTGCACGCCGGCATCGCGATCCCGCACCCGCACCGGATGCCGGATCGCCTTGATGCCGACCTTGTCGATGGCGAGCTGGCGGGTGTCGGCGGAACTCTGAACGTCGGGAATGGGCAGTTTTTCAGGTGAATTCATCGGCATGATCCTCGCGGATGGGCATAGTCATCGGAGTATAGGCGCATGTCGCGAAACGCCCGGTCAGCGATGCAACCGCGCCTGGATCGACCGGAGGATTCCCGGCGCGTCGAGTCCGCACAGTCGCAGCAGCAGCGCCGGGTCGCCATGATCGACGAAGCGATCGGGCAGCCCGAGTTGCAGCACATGGTGCTGCCTGCCCTGCTTTGCAAGCGCCTGCATGATCGCGCTGCCGGCACCGCCGTCGACCGCGTTTTCCTCGACCGTCACGATCAGATCATGGCTGTCGGCCAGTTCGGCGATGAGTGCCTCGTCGATCGGCTTGACGAAGCGCATGTCGGCCACCGTGGCATCGAGCGATGCGGCCGCGACCAGCGCCGGCCCGACCATGGAGCCGAACGCCAGGATGGCAATGCGCTTGCCGGCGCGCCTGACCACGCCGCAGCCGATATCGAACGAAGTCATGGCCTGCTCCGGAACGATACCCGGACCCGCACCACGCGGGTAGCGCACCGCCACCGGCGTTCCGAGAGTACAGGCGGTGTACAGCATCTGCCGGCATTCGTTCTCGTCGCTCGGTGTCATCACCGTCATGTTCGGCAGGCAGCGCAGGAAGGACAGGTCGAAGGTCCCGTGATGAGTGGGCCCGTCGGCGCCCACGAGACCGCCGCGATCGACCGCGAACACCACCGGCAGGTTCTGGATGCACACGTCGTGGATCAACTGATCGTAGCCGCGCTGCAGGAAGGTCGAATAGATTGCGACCACCGGCTTGAGTCCCTCGCAGGCCAGCCCGGCGGCGAACGTGACCGCATGCTGTTCGGCGATGCCCACGTCGAAGTAGCGGTCGGGATACTCCTGCGAATAGCGCACCAGGCCGGAGCCTTCACGCATCGCGGGGGTGATGGCGACGATGCGCTTGTCTTTCGCGGCCATGTCGCACAGCCAGTCCCCGAACACCTGCGTGTAGGTGGGCTTGCCGCCCCCCTTGGAGACAATGCCGACCACGGGGTCGAACTTGGACACCCCGTGGTAGAGGATCGGATCGTCTTCCGCCACCGGCATGCCCTTGCCCTTGCGGGTGACGACGTGCAGCAACTGGGGTCCGTCGAGCTTGCGGATGTTGGTCAGGGTGGACACCAGCGCCTCGATGTCATGGCCATCGATCGGTCCGATGTAGTTGAAGCCGAAACCCTCGAACAACGTGCCGCCGGTCACGATGCCCTTCATCGTTTCCTCGGCACGCCGCGCGAGCGCACGGATCGGCGGCACCACGCCCAGCACCTTGTCGCTCGCCCGTCGCGCGGCGGCGTAGAAACGCCCGGACAGCAGGCGTGCAAGGTAGTTGTTCAGCGCGCCGACGTTCTCCGAGATCGACATGTCGTTGTCGTTCAGGACCACCAGCAGGTTGGCGTCCATCGCGCCGGCATTGTTGAGCGCCTCGAAGGCCATGCCGGCGGTCATCGCACCGTCGCCGATGATCGCCACCGCGCGGCGTGCTTCGCCCGCGAGCCGCGCGGCGACCGCCATGCCGAGGGCCGCGCTGATCGAGGTGCTCGAATGCGCCGTGCCGAACGTATCGTAGGGGCTCTCCTCGCGTCGCGGAAAACCGGCGATACCGCCGTGCTGGCGCAGCCCGGCCATGCCGGCGCGACGCCCGGTGAGGATCTTGTGAGCGTAGGTCTGGTGCCCGACGTCCCACACCAGCCGATCGTGCGGCGTATGGAACACGTAGTGCAGCGCCACGGTCAGTTCGACCGTGCCGAGGTTAGACGCCAGATGGCCGCCGGTCGTCGACACCGACTCGACGATGAAGTCGCGCAGTTCCCTGACCAGTTGCGGCAGGCGCCGCCGGTCGAGTTTGCGCAGTTCGGCGGGGTCGCCGATCGATTCCAGCAATTCGTAGGTCATCAGAACTTCCGCACGACGATGTAGCGGGCCAGTTGGGAGAGACGTCCGCCGCCGGCACCGAGCGGCTCGAGCGCGGCGAGCGCGTCGGCCAGCAACTCGTCGGCAAAGCGGCGAGCGGGCGCGGCACCGAGCACGCTCACGTAGGTGGGTTTGTTGAGCCGGGCATCCTTGCCGGCGGTCTTGCCCAGGGTTGCCGACGTCTCGGTCGCATCGAGCACATCATCCACCACCTGGAAGGCGAGGCCGATGCGTTGGGAAAACCGCTCCAGCGCCGCGGCGACGGTGCCGAAACCGCTGCCGCAACGCGCGCCCAGCAGGATTGCCGCGCGAATCAGCGCGCCGGTCTTGTGACCATGCATGAATTCGAGCTCGGGCAACGTCAGGCTTTGACCCAGGCTGTCGAGGTCGACTGCCTGGCCACCGGCCATGCCGCGGGAGCCCGCGGCGTGCGCCAGCAGGGATGTCATCTCGCGCTGGGTTTCAGGGGCGTCGGCCATCCGCGCCTGAGCCATGGTCTCGAAGGCCAGGCTTTGCAGGCTGTCACCGACCAATAGTGCCGTGGCTTCGTCGTAGCGGACATGGACGGTGGGCTTGCCACGGCGAAGCACGTCGTCGTCCATGCAGGGCAGGTCATCGTGCACCAGGGAGTAGGCGTGGATCAGCTCGACCGCGGCCGCGGCGCGATCGACGCGCTCCGGGTCGGCCTGGACCATTTCGCCGGCGGCATACGCCAGCAGGGGCCGCACGCGTTTGCCACCGCCGAGCACGGCGTAACGCATGGCTTCATGCAGACGTGCGGGCGGAACATCGGCCGCGGGCAGGGTCGCTGCCAGCACGGTCTCGATGCGCGCCTGCCGCGCCTGCATCCAGCTCTCGAGATCAGTCGGGGGCGTCGGCACCGGGGAGGTCCCGCAGGATGTCGCCTTCCAGCACCTTGACCTGCTGCTGGGCGTCGTCGAGCGACGCCTGGCAGTAGCGCAGCAGTTCAGCCCCGCGCCGATAGGCGGCGAGCGACGCTTCGAGCGCCATCTGTCCGCCTTCCATCGCGCTGACGATGGCATCGAGCTCGGCTAACGCGGTTTCGAAATTCTGTGGCGGTTTGGGTTCTGTGGCCTTGGCCATGGGGTGTCTGCGGGCGGAGAGGATCGGGCGCGGGCCCGAATCTACCCGATGCGCTCTTGCAGGGTCAACGCACGGTTGACACGACGCGTTGCCGCCACGCTTGACAAACCGTGGCTCGACCGGGAATTTCTGCTTGCCCCGCGGGTTTTTTGGGGGGACACTATTTGCCAGAAGGACCGCTTCATTTGCCAGAAGGACCGCTTCGATGGGGCGGTCCTTTTGTTTGTGTTGTTTGTGTTTTTTTGTTTGCCTCTATTGTTCGTCGTCCTGGTTGTGGCTCTTTGCGCCATGGCCGTGAATGTGTATTTGCCCGTCACCACGCTGTTGCCGACGGCTGGCGTTACCGCAGCACCGGCATCGCTGTTCGCGAACGACCGTTCTTCCACTCACGAAACCGGAGGACCCCCAGGGATCATGACCGATCTGGCCAACGTTGCCGCTCTCGCCCGCACTCCCACCCAGCTGCCGATCGGCTGGTACTTCGATCCGGCAGTTCTGCTGGCAGAAAGGCGACTGCTGTTCGGCGACGGACCCGGCTACATCGGTCACGAACTCATGGTGCCCAACCTCGGCGACTACCACACGCTGGAGTCGTCTGGCCACGGCAAGACGCTGATCCGCAATGCGCACGGCGTCGAACTGCTCAGCAACGTCTGCCGGCATCGCCAGGCGATCATGCTCAAGGGCCGCGGCAACGCGGCCGGCGGCATCGTGTGCCCGCTGCATCGCTGGACCTACGACACCGCCGGCAAGCTGCTCGGCGCGCCCCACTTTCCCGGCAACCCGTGCCTCGATCTCGGCAAGACGCCCTTGCAGAACTGGAAGGGCCTGCTGTTCGCCGGCAAGCGCGACGTCGCCGCCGACCTGGCCTGCCTCGGTGTCACCGACAATCTCGACTTCTCGAATCACGTTCTCGATCGGGTCCACCAGCACGACTACCCGGTCAACTGGAAGACCTTCATCGAGGTCTACCTCGAGGATTACCACGTGGTCCCGTTTCATCCGGGGCTGGGGCAGTTCGTCGATTGCGACCGGCTGCACTGGGAGTTCGGCGACTGGTACAGCGTGCAGACCGTTGGGGTCTTCGACAAGCTCTCTAGCCCCGGCACCAAAGCCTACCAGCGCTGGCATGAGCAGGTGCTGCGTCAATCCGGCAGCGACGGTCCACCGCACGGGGCGATCTGGCTCACCTACTACCCGAACGTGATGGTCGAGTGGTATCCGCACGTGCTGGTGATCTCGACCGTGATCCCGCGTGGCCCGGAGCTTTGCACCAACGTGGTCGAGTTCTACTACCCCGAGGAGATCGCGGCGTTCGAGCGCGAATTCGTCGAGGCCGAACAGGCCGCCTACGCCGAGACTTCGCGCGAAGACGAAGAAATCTGCCTGCGCATGCACGAGGGGCGCCGCGCCCTCTGGCTGCGTGGCGACGACCAATACGGTCCGTACCAGTCGCCGATGGAAGACGGCATGGTGCACTTCCACGAGTTCCTGCGGCGCCAGATGGGCGCCGTCGTCGTCGACGCGGACGAGCCCCGGCGCTGATCACCCGCCCCCTCACCCATGACCCGATCGCCACTCATTTCCGTCGCCGCCCTGGCGAAGATGCTCGATGATCGCAATGTCGTCGTGTTCGATTGCCAGCACGATCTGATGAACCCGGGCGCGGGTGAACAGGCCTACGCCAAGGCGCATATCCCGGGCGCACGGTTCGCCCACGTCGACCGCGTACTCGCCGGGCCGCTCACCGGGCATAACGGTCGCCATCCGCTACCCGACCCCGCCACGTTCATCGCCTGGCTGGGCAGCCAGGGCGTGTCCAACAGCACCAGGGTCGTCGCCTACGACGGGGCCGGTGGCATGTATGCCGCCCGATTGTGGTGGATGCTCGGTCACTGGCTCGGGCATCGCGATGTCGCGGTGCTCGACGGCGGCTGGGACATCTGGGTCAAGTCCGGCCAGCCGGTCACGGCCGACCTGCCGACTATCACGGCCGCCACGTTCGCCGCCACAGTCGATCCGGCGGTCACCGTGAGCACCGGCGACGTTCTCGCGGCCCTCGGCAACCCCGTCATGCAGATCATCGACGCGCGCGCCAATGACCGCTTTCACGGACAGAACGAAACCATCGATCCGGTTGGCGGCCACATTCCCGGCGCGCTCAACCGCGTGTTCCGCGATAACCTCGATGCGCAGGGCTTCTTCAAGCCGGTCACCGCATTGGGTGCCGATTTCGAATCGCTCATCGGCACCCGCCCCCTCCAGACCATCGTGCACCAGTGCGGCTCCGGCATCACCGCAGCTCACAATCTGCTGGCGATGGAGGTCGCGGGGTTGTCCGGCACGCGTCTGTATCCAGGTTCATGGAGCGAGTGGTGCGCGGATCCGTCGCGGCCGGTGGAGCGGTAGCGCCACACCAACTCGCGGCGGCGAATGCGGTGAGCTCAGCCGTGCCAGCACCACAGGCCCCCCGAGGACGCTGCGCCCCCTCAAGGGGGAAGGCGAAGCGAAGGGGCAGCGCCCACAGGGTCCCCCGAGGACGCTGCGCCCCCTCGAGGGGGAAGGCGAAGCGAAGCGGAGCCTGGGGGTTGGCGTCACCTCAGCGAAGCGGAGCCTGGGGGTGGGCGTCACCTCTCAGTTGAGTTGCACGCGCTCGCCAAACGGCACCTGGCCTCGCCCCTTCACCAACCAGAGCACCGGATAGTTGGGCGGCAACGCCGGAAATTCTCCCTGCGCGTCGGTGAAGTAGATCAGCAGATCCGGCCGCGGCAACTCGCGCTCGATCCATTCGAACACCGGCGTAAAACGCGTCCCGCCACCACCTGGCAGGTGGTCGGGCAGCACCACCTGCTCCCACGGCGCGAATCGCCAGGGTCCATCCGCCGCCAACCTTTCGTCGCAAGCGTGCACGACGACCTCGGCGCGCACCTGCCCTTTCAGCGCGTCGAGTTCAGCCGCGAATTCCATCAGTTCCTCGTGCGTGATCGAACCGCTGGTGTCGAGCACCGCCACCAGTCGCAGCGACCCGGTCGCGAGCCTGGGCAGGATGGCGGCGCCCTCCCGACGGCTGCCGCGCGCGAAGCTGTGGTCTTCGCGGGCCAGCTGCGACAGATGCCGCGCCAGCAACGCGCGCCACGGCAACGTGGGCTCGATGATGCCCTCCAGCGCACGCAGCCACGAATCACCCAGCCGCCCTGCCTCGCGCGCCGCCTGCGCGGCGGTTGCCACCCGGCTTTTCCACTGCTGCTCCAGCGCAAACGCGGCGGCCTCACCGAGGGTGGGAAGCTGCTGCCGACTTCCCGGCCGGTGCTTGCGCGCGGCGATCCCGGCGTCGTCCCAGGTGTCCTCCGCGTCTTCGATCACGGCACCAGATGGTGACCCAGCGGGTGCAGTCGCCGATGCGCGCTGAGCGGCAGCGGCGAGACGCTGCTCACCGAGCTGGCCGATCAGACCATCGGCCCCGGCATCGCGCGCCGACGGATGGCGGTCGAACGTCTGCTCCAGGGTATCGGCGGGAATCAGCGGGTAGATCTCCTCGGCGCCGAGTCCCCTGAACGCGGCATTGGCGAGCACACCGGGCGGCAGGACAACGCCGTCGTCGGCCAGCATGAGGTTGACGGCGTGATCGCACGCGACGTCCCAGCGTCGGCGCACGCGATGCGCCCGGCGCGCGAAGTGCCCGAGGGCGCAATGCATCGCCTCGTGCGCCAGGGCGAACTGCGTCTCGGCGAAACTCAGGCGGTCGATGAACTCCGGGTTGAACCAGAATGCCCGGGCGTCGGTGGCCACGGTATCGCACAGGTCCGCATCGACGGCACGAAATGGCAGGTGGAGCGCAAGCGCGCCGACGAACGGCCGGTCGAGCACGAGGCGCGCACGCGCTTGCGCGAGCTTGGTCCGCACTCGCGCGAGCGACGAAGCCATGATCTCGATGCTACTGACGCTCGAACAGCAGCAACTCGCCGATGCTGTCGGCCCAGTCCTGGAATTCAGGCAGGTCGATCAGCGCGTGGTCGACCGAACGCTGCATGTCGGTGACCAGCATCACGCCCATCTCCCGCTGTGGAAAGCGTTGCGCATAGCGCAGGATGTTGCCGCAGACGCCCCTGCCCTCCGCGGCGGCCCCCGCCCGAATCGCCCTGCGCACCAGCGCGGCCGCCACGCCATATTGCAGATCGACCGCCTCGGGCATGGACTCGGTCTCGCCACGCGCGATCGCGTCGATGTCGGGGAGTTGCCGCATGTGGTCGATGAAAGCCTTGATCTCGACGCCGGCCGCGCGCCCCACGCAAGCCTGCAGCGCATCGAGCAGCAGATCGGTGCGGTCGGCAAACTTGAGCAACGCCCGATGCGCAAACACCCAGGTGCGTGGCGACGGGAACGCGATCGGATTGCGAGCCGCGTCGAAATCGAACAGCAGTTCGGGCCGGAATCGCAGAAACGCGATCACGCGCGCGTCGATACCAGCGGCATGGGCCCAAATGATCCAGTCGTCCAGATGCGCGTCGACATCGTAGTGCGTCAGACGATTGGCGAGCGGCGCCGGCATGGCATAGGTGACCCCGCGGTCGCCCTGCCGGTTGCCGGCCGCCATCACGGCCCAGCCCTCGGGCAGGCGGTAGTCGCCGAGCCGGCGGTCGAGAATGAGCTGGTACGCGGCCGCGGTCACGGTGGGCGGCGCGGCGTTGATCTCGTCGAGAAACAGAATGCCGCGTACACCGTGACGCGTCGCATCCGGCAGCATCGCCGGCACCGACCATTCGACCCGGTCGTCGATCCGGAACGGAATGCCGCGCAGGTCGGTCGGTTCCAGTTGCGACAACCGCAGGTCGATCAGCGCCGCGCTATTGCGCGCCGCGACGTCGGCCACGATCTCGCTCTTGCCGACGCCAGGTGGCCCCCACAGCATCACTGGCGTGCGTTGGCCGGCCGCGCTGACGGCGAATTCGCGATCTAGGATGGCGCTGATGTGGCTCGGTCTCATGATGGCGGTTATGGGCGAATGGCGTGATCGTCGGAACGGGGGTCGGCCACCGCATCGGCTACGTGATTTCCCGTGCCCATGACTTTAAGCGAGTTTACTCGACGCAAACCGCGCGCTGACGGCAACCTGAATGCCCGCAAGGCCTTCCGTGTCGCGCCCGGATCGCGGCCGAATCTGCTAACGTCGGCGGATGATTCCTGCGCCCACCGCCATTCGGTTCTGCAGCAATTGCGGCGCACCCGTGACACTTCGGGTTCCCGAGGGTGACACGCACGAGCGCCATGTGTGCGACCGCTGCCTGACCATCCACTACCAGAACCCGAAGATGGTCGTGGGCTGCATCGCCGAATGGGACGACCGCATTCTCCTGTGCCGCCGCGCGATCGAACCGCGGCACGGCCTGTGGACCGTCCCGGCCGGGTTCATGGAGAACGGCGAGACCACCGCCCAGGGCGCCGCACGCGAAACGCTCGAAGAGGCCAACGCCCGGGTCGACGTCACCGCCTGCTATGCGCTCTACAACATTCCCCACATCAACCAGGTCTACATCCTGTTTCGCGCACGCCTGCTCGATCTCGACTTTCATCCAGGCCCCGAATCGCTCGAGACCGTGCTGGTGACCGAGGCCGATGTGCCCTGGGATCTGCTGGCGTTTCCCACGGTGCGCAATACGCTGCGGCACTATTTTTCCGACCGCCGCTCCGGTCACTACGGCTTCCACGTAGGCACCATCGAGCCCATGCCGGTACGAACCGGCTGAGGTGACGCCCACCCCCAGCCTGCGCTGCGCTGCGGCTTCCCCCTCGAGGGGGCGCAGCATCCTCGGGGGGCCCTGTGGTGCTGGCATGACGCCCACCCCCAGCCTGCGCTGCGCTTCGGCTTCCCCCTCGAGGGGGCGCAGCATCCTCGGGGGACCCTGTGGTGCTGGCATGACGCCCACCCCCAGCCTGCGCTGCGCTGCGGCTTCCCCCCCGAGGGGGCGCAGCATCCTCGGGGGACCCTGCGGTGCTGGCATGACGCCCACCCCCAGCCTGCGCTGCGCTGCGGCTTCCCCCAGGGGGCGCAGCATCCTCGGGGGACCCTGCGGTGCTGCCATTCACGGTCGGTAAAAAAGAGCTGTTGCGATGCGATACGTGCAGTTACACTCTTTTCACTGACTTCTGCCCATCCGGAGCCACCCATGGATTCGCCCTCCCTCTCCAAAGGCTGTACTTGTTTTCGCGTGCGCAAGCTCGCCCGTACCGTGTCGCGGCTTTACGACCAGCAACTGGCCGCCACCGGCCTCAAGACCTCGCAATACTCGATGCTGCGGCAGATCGCGCACGAAGCCCGCACCATCCAGCACCTTGCGGCGTCACTGGGCATGGAGCGCACGACCCTCACCCGCAACCTGCGACCGTTGTCGGGGGCCGGCTGGATCACGGTGGTGCCCGGCGACGATGCCCGCCAGCGCATCGTGTCGATCACGCCCGCAGGGCTCACCATGATCGATCACGCGCGCGACGCCTGGCGCGCGGCACAGCGTCAGATCGAAGACACGCTGGGCGAGGCGACGGTGATGCAACTGCACGCCCAGGTCGACGAGATCATGGTGCGACTCAAGCCGCTGCTGGCGGATTGCTGACGTGCCGGCATCCAACGCCACGCGCGGCTACTGGCCGCTGATGCTGGCCGCTGCCGCCATCCTGATGATCACGATGGGGGCGCGGCAGACGCTCGGCCTGTTCATGTCGCCGATCAACACCGCGTCGGGTATCGGCATCGTCGGCATCAGTTTCGCCATGGCGATCGGCCAATTCGTGTGGGGCGCAAGCCAGGCGGGCCTGGGTGCCGTTGCAGACAAGTACGGCTCGTCACGAGTGATCATGGTGGGCGGCGGCGTGCTCGCCATCGGCACCGCGCTCACGCCTTTCATGCACACGCAGTTCGGCTTGATGATGACGATCGGATTGCTGAGCGCTGCGGGAGCGGGGGCCGGGAGCTTCTCGATCCTCATCGGGTCCATCGCCCAGCGTCTGCCCGCCGAGAAGCGCTCGTTCGCCGCCGGCTTCATCAATGCCGGCGGCTCGTTCGGGCAGTTCGTCTTCGCGCCCCTGATGCAGTTCATCATCGGCACCGCCGGCTGGATCACCGCGATGCTCACCATGGCCGGCGCGACACTCCTGACCATTCCCCTGGCGCTGCCGCTGAGGAAGGATCCAGACGCACAACCCTCCACGGCATCCGCCAGCGCGAAGCCGATCGGAATGGGCGCCCAGATTCGCGCGGCGATGAGCGACCGCAGCTACCTGTGCCTGCACGCGGGATTCTTCACGTGCGGATTCCACATCGCGTTCCTGATCACGCACCTGCCCGGCGAGGTACAGCTCTGCAGCCTGTCACCGACGGTGGCGGCCACCTCACTGGCGCTCATCGGCCTGTGCAACATCGTGGGCAGCCTGGGCGTCGGCTACCTGGGGCAGCAGTACCGCCTCAAGTACCTGCTGGTCATCCTGTATGCGAGTCGAGCGATATTCATCCTGCTCTTCCTGCTGTCGCCGAAGACGCCGCTCACCTTCTACGTGTTCGCCGCGGAGCTTGGTCTGACCTGGCTGGCGACGGTGCCGCCCACCGCCGGACTGGTCGGCAAGCTGTTCGGCACCCGCCACCTCGCCACCTTGTTCGGGCTGACGCTGCTGTCGCACCAGATCGGTGGTTTCCTCGGCGCCTGGCTCGGCGGGATCGCGCTCGCCAGCACCGGCTCCTACGACTGGATGTGGTACGCCGACATGGCGCTCGCTCTGGCGGCGGCGCTGGTCAATCTGCCGATTCGGGAGGCGCGGATGGGGCGGTTGGCGGTGGCGTGAGAAATGCCACCGTAAATTTCGCCCCACCAAAACCTGATTTCTCAACGCCACCTCCGCCTTCATTTCAAAATGCCTAGCAGTTGGACATCCGCGTGCATTGACAACACCGAATTGATTCATTTATGGTCTTGAAAACCTCACGGCGTTAGTTTCCAAATCATATTTTTGAAAACTCTAAAAAGCTATTTTGGTACTAATTACGTTTTTTATGTGAATTGAAAAGGTACTACAGCTTTTGTCGAACATGAGAGGAGGAGAAACTGTGAAGGCTTTGCAAATGTGGGGGGTTTTCGTCGCACTCTTAGGATCTGTAGCGTTTTCCACAAGTGTCCGCGCG
>JANMWG010000186.1:0-12318 GCA_031393885.1 Betaproteobacteria bacterium
CGTTGGCGCTGTGCGCCATCAGCGCGAAGACGACTATCACTGAGGAACGTTGCCGCGTGCCCAAGAAAAAAGCCACCGTTGGCGGTGGCTTCGAATGATGGTGGTGCGCCGTTTACTACCGAATGATTCGCTATTGGTGCCAATGAGTAACGCTGAGGGTTTCTGATAGATGCCGTCAAGTTTTCCCTTGAATGAGAGAAAGTACTGACCTGGCACGACTCATGGCCACATAATGCATCCCCAAACTCTGGCTGCCTTTCGTCGGAGGCGGAAGGTCGGTGACGATGATCGCCTCATTTTCCAGCCCCTTGAAATTCGCAATCTCCGCAAAACTGGTTTTTGCATTAGGAAAATTTCTCAGCGAGTATTCGTCAAGTGACACGATCTCATGCCTAATTTTTTCTGGCAGCAAGGCAACGCAGGAATCTCCAACAGGATAAGGTGACAAGATCGTCACATCGCCTGGTGATATACCTCCATGGTTTTCAGTTTGTTCATGTGGAGACGCTTGGCGCAATTAGCTTCACGCCAGGGAAATATGCGGCGTAGCGTCGCGTATCCCGGGTCAATACTCGATGACCTGACACTGCCGCGTGGGCACCGATGAAAAAATCGCCGAGAACATTGCTCTTCGTCCCACCTTGTCGGCGGTAACGCACAAAAGCCTTGCCGGCGAGGAACAATGCCGGGCGCGGTAACTCGATCAGCACCAACCCTAACTGCTCGATTGTTTTGTCCAGTGCCTCAATGGTCGAAAAGGTCAGCGACAGTTCGGAGTAGATGATCGGGTTGATCGCCAGCCGGTGAACTTTTGATTGCGCGCGCAGTTGGCCAATTGACCAGTCCGCCCATTCCGGATCGTTTTCCAGAACATCCACCAGTACGTTGGTGTCGACCAGCAACATCAGCCTTCGCCACGCAGTAGCGCCATCAGGTCGTCAGTCCGCCATTTGACATCTGCCTTACCACGGGCCGATTCGAAGCGGTCGGGCTTGCGACTGGGCCGCGCGCCTACCTTGTGAATGACGACATCCCCTTCGCGATTGACCGCAAAATCTACCGAACAACCGGGTGCCAGTTCCAGCGCATCGCGAATCTGCTTGGGGATGGTGACCTGACCCTTGCTGGTAAGTGTCGTCGACATGGCATGGCTCCTGTTGTATTACTGATTCATTCAGTGTAATACCCGAAACGCTGCCATGCAATCGGCACAGAACGATTATCGAAATCAGCTTGGCTTCCTGATTGAACAACGCGTTCATGGTGGCGTCATCAATCACATCACGGGGCCCACGATGAACGTCAAGCAAACCGCCCTCGACGCCTACCTCGCCCGCACGGCCGCCATCCACGCCAAACTGGAACGGGTGCAACTACTCGCCGACGACCGTTTCGGTCACGACCCTGATGCCATCCATTGGGGCCACGTCGGCGACTTGGGGCGGGTGGTGTGGAGGCTGGGCTGGGCGAGTTGCTGGCGATCTTCGGCGCGAATGGCGAATGACGACGCCAGCCAACCATTGGAGATGATCATGAAGGTCAAACTGACTGCGACCCAAGCCACCATCCTCAAAGCCGCCGCCGCTCGTCCGGATGGAAACATCGAAATTCGATGACACCACCGACCCTGAACACCCATTACATGATGCCGATCACGCCCGATACCACCGAGTTGGAATTTATCGTGATGAACTGGTTCGCCGCCGGCCACGAAGTCCTTTGGATTCCAATCTACGAGGTCGCCGATGGACCGGACGGCATTGCCGACGCCCGCGACGAGGGCGAACAGCTCGGCGGCCCTCGGCCTATTTACGACTTCACCGATTTCTACCGCCTGCCCATCGGCCTCGAGGGATGGGTGTTCCCGGTACATCTGGATGACACGGATGTGATCTGCCTGCGCGAGATTCCCGACACGATCAGTTTCGTCCACCTGCTGCACCCCATTACCGGCGAGCACCTGACCTTCGGCTACGATACCGAGGCACCCATTCGCCGCCAAATGCTCTGGTCCCGTACCGAGCGCGAGTTATGACTTGGCTTCTGCCCGGGAAGAAGCGTTCATGCAACTCCCTCTACTTCGGAGTTCCCGGATGACAAAACCACCCACCATCGCCGCGCAACTGGCGGCGTTGCCCCAACTGCCCCAGGATCGCCTGTGGGCACTGTGGGACGAACACTTCCCGCGCCGACCGTCGCGAGTCAATCGGCGCTACCTTGAAGCGCGATTGGCCTACCGCCTGCAGGAGATCGCCCTCGGCGGTTTACCGCCGGAAGTTCGGGCGCATCTGGCCGACTGCGGCGAGCGCTGTTCCAAGATCAAGATTGGCCGTGGCCCGGAGATTCGGATGATGCCGGGCACCACGCTGATCCGCGAATGGGATCGCCGCGAATACCGTGTCACGGTATTGCCCGATGGTCTGTACGAGTTGAATGGGCAGCGTTACCGGAGCCTGTCGGCGGCGGCACGCGCCATCACTGGTACGCACTGGTCGCCTGACCCGCAGTCTTGGCGACTTCTCGCGGCTGATCGAAGTCTTCGCGCGGCACAAGGTGTCCTTTGTATCGGTCACGCAGCAATTCAACACCACGACGTCGATGGGCCGGCTGGTGCTGAACATCCTGCTGTCGTTTGCGCAGTTCGAACGCGAGGTCACTGGCGAGCGCATCCGCGACAAGATTGCTGCGTCAAAGGCCAAGGGCATGTGGATGGGCGGCCACCCGCCACTGGGGTATCGCATCGAAGATCGGCGACTGATCGTGGTTGACGTCGAAGCAGATTTAGTCAGGCGCATCTTCACGGATTTCACACGGTGTCGGTCAACCACCGATCAGGTACGCCAACTGGCTGCTGATGGCAAAACGAACAAACAGGGCAAGCCGTTCAGCAAGCAGATGCTCTACAAACTGATGCACAACCGCGTCTATCTGGGCGAGATCCCCCACAAGGGGAAAAGCTACCCTGGCGCGCACATGGCGATCATCGATCAGGCGCTGTGGGATGCTCACCCACGCGGCCCTCGCGGAGAACAACCGGCAACGCACCTCGGAGACTTGGCAGCGGCGACAGCCGGAGGCGTTGTTGCTTGTGTTGTTCTATACGGCGGACGGGGAGAGATTCCAGCCGGCGTTTACGTGCAAGCCCAACGGCAAGCGCTATCGCTATCGCTACTACGTGCCAAACCGGAAAGTGCGTTTCGGTGCCGATGCCAGCCCGGCAGACCGGGTGCCAGCGGAACCCATCGAGCAGATGGTGCTGGCGCAGGTTCATGCGGCATTGAAAGCGCCGGAGATGGTGCAGTCGGTGTGGGACGTGGTCAGAGCCGAGTATCCGGAAATCACCGAGCCAGAAGTCGTGCTGCCACTGCGCCAACTCGGGCAGGTCTGGGAGCAACTGTTTCCGGCTGAACGCCAGCGCATCGTGCAGTTGCTGATCGAGCGGGTGACGCTGCGTGAGGAAGGCATTGAGATTGTCTGGCGCGAGGTGGGCCTGGCATACATTGGCCGGCGAGATGCAGCCGGGCACGATTGGCGCTGAATTACTGGAACTTGAACAGCAGCAGGAGGCATTGGCATGACACGGATCATTCAGACGGGCGCGGCGGTCCAGCAGGCGGGGGCGAAACTCACCACCTTCATTCCGGTGCGCATCAAGCGGCGCGGCGGGCGCAAAGTGGTGGTGCCAGCATCGAGCGACAAGATGCCGGAACACGATGCCCCGATTCTCACGGCACTATCGCGGGCATTCCATTGGCAGCGGCTTATCGACGAAGAGATCGTGAAAAGCGGGTCGGACATTGCTCGCCAGGAGGGGCTCAATCAGAGCACCGTCAATGAGTTGCTGCGACTGGCACTGCTCTCGCCAGCGGTGGTTCGCAGCATCCTCGATGGGCACCAGCCGAAGACCTTGAGTCTGATCTGGCTGAAGAACAATCTGCTGCCGACGGACTGGGACGAGCAGCACGCGCTGTTTAACGGATTTGACGCGTAGAACGGGTTTGTAATGTTTCTGGTCAGCGCAGTTGCCGCCCAACCATCGGCCCGAAACCCGCATGAAATCGAGGGGTCGAGCGTCGGCCAGCCACAGGTCAAATGGAGAAAAGAGAGGATTCTGGGTGCTGGCGGGCAGGAAAACGAGAGCATTTCTGACTCGCCGACAACGCATCGTCGCCCGGAACCCCGCCAGCACTGGTGCGGCGGGCGGAAAAAAGCCCAACCGATAAGGGTTAGGCTTTTTAAATTGGTGGAGACGAGGAGGATCGAACTCCCGACCTTCGCATTGCGAACGCGACGCTCTCCCAGCTGAGCTACGTCCCCACGGCCAGCACGCGGCTGGCAGGGGCGAGAGTGTAGCCAAACTCTCCGGGCCGGACAACCAGCCTGCGGGGTAAGCTGGTCAGGCGCCGGAAGCGCGACCGGCCCGCCGGTAGGCAATCGCCAGCATGACAACACCGCTCAGCGCCATCGGCAGCGACAGCCACTGTCCCATGGTCAGCCCGAAAGCGAGGAAACCCAGGAAGTTGTCGGGCTCGCGGGTGAACTCCACCAGGAATCGCAGACTGCCGTAGCCGATCAGGAACACCCCCGACACCGCCGCCAGCGGCCGCGGCTTGCGCGAGAACCACCACACCAGTGCGAACAGGACCACGCCTTCGAGGGCGAATTCGTAGAGCTGGGAGGGGTGGCGCGGAAGGTTGTCGACGTTCGGAAACACCACGGCCCACGGCACGTCGGTGGCCCGGCCCCACAGCTCGGCATTGATGAAGTTGCCGATGCGGCCCAGGCCCAGGCCGATCGGGCACAGCGGGGCAATGAAATCGGTCACCCTCATCCAGGGCTTCTGGTGGCGCCATGCGAACAGCGCCATGGCAGCGATGACGCCGAGGAAACCACCGTGAAACGACATGCCGCCTTCCCACACGTAGAACACGTGCAACGGGTCCTGGAGGTAGTCGGCAAACTTGTAGAACAGCACGTAGCCAAGACGCCCGCCCACAACGACCCCGATCACGCAATAAAACAGCAGGTCGTCGATGTCCTTGTAGGTCCAGCCCGATTGCGGCTGCTGGCGCACCCGGTAGCGGCCGAGCGTGAGGCCCGCGACGAACCCCACCAGATACATGAGGCCGTACCAGCGCACGGCCACCGGGCCGATCGCGATGGCGATGGGGTCGAACTGGGGATGGATGAACATGGGTTGTGGGGGGCGGCGGCGGGAAAGCGGGCCGAAGTATAAGCGAGCGCGGCAATCAGGCTGCGGCGTGCGGCTGGCCGGCCGCGGCCCGGATCACGGAATCTCCGACGCTCCCATGCGGTCGAGGATGATGCCGGTCTTGCGCTCGAGCCAGGCGGAGCCCCGGTGGGTGTCGTAGAAGCGCGGGTTAGGCACCATGGCCGCGAGCCGGGCGGCCTGCGCCGGCCCGAGGTTGGCGGCACTGGTCTTGTAATAGTGCCGCGCCGCCGCTTCGGCGCCGAACACACCGTTGCCCCATTCGATGACGTTGAGATAGATCTCGAAGATCCGCCGTTTGGTCATCACCACTTCGAGCATGACGGTGATGACGGCTTCCTGCGCCTTGCGCCAGGGCGTGCGTTTCGACGACAGGAACAGGTTCTTGGCGAGCTGCTGGCTGATAGTGGAGCCGCCGGCCACGATGCGGCCTTTCTTCAGGTTTTTCTCGTAGGCCTTCTGCAGCGCCTTCCAGTCGAAGCCCTCATGGTCGAGAAACTTGGCGTCTTCCGAAGCCACCAGCGCGCGCTTGAGATGCACCGAGATACGTGAGTAGAGCACCCACTGGTGCTTGAGTTCGGCATCGGGGTTCTTTTCGTGCATGACCTCGAGACGGTCTTCCATGAACTGCGACGTTGATGGGTTGAACCACACCCACCACACGACGCAGGAGAACATCCACAACTGGTACACCACTAGCAGGGCGAGCAGGAACAGACCGACACGCCACACCTGGCGCAACACGAGCCGGATCATGGGGCAGCACCACGGGGTCCCCCGAGGACGCTGCGCCCCCTCGAGGGGGAAGGCGGAGCGCAGCGCAGGCTGGGGATGGACGTCAACTTAGGCGGCTGCGCGCAGCAGGCGCAGGACCGGCGCCGTGTCGGGCCGCACCCCGCGCCACAGCAGGAACGACTCGGCGGCCTGCTCGACCAGCATGCCGAGTCCGTCGGCCTGGCGCGCACTGCCGGCTGCGCGCGCGGCGCGCAGAAACGGCGTTTCGCCCTGGCCGTACATCATCTCGTAGGCCAACACGCAATGCGCATAAACCGATGGCACGAGCGGCGGCACTTCGCCCCCGAGCGTGGCCGAGGTGGCATTGATCACGATGTCGAACGCCCCCGGCACAGCGGCGAAGCTCGATGCCCCGACCCGGCCGTCGTGCGTGAAGCGCGCCGCCAGTTGCTCGGCTCTCTCGACGGTACGGTTGGCGATGACGAGCCGGCCCACGCCCGCACTCAGCAGGGGCAGCATCACGCCACGCGCCGCACCGCCGGCGCCCAGCAACAGCACTTCGGCGCCACGCAGGTCGACGCCGAGGTTGGTTTCGAGATCGCGCACCAGCCCGGCACCGTCGGTGTTGTCGCCGAACACGCCCACCGCATCGAAGCGCAGCGCATTGATCGCGCCGGCCGCGGTGGCGCGCTCGCTGCGGCGATCTGCATAGGCGAAGGCCTCGAGCTTGAACGGCAGGGTCACGTTCACGCCCTGGCCACCGGCAGCTTTGAAGGCATCGACGGTGGCGTGAAACCCGTCGCGCGGCGCCAGCAGCCGCTCATAGGTGAGGTCATGCCCGGTCTGGCGGGCGAACGCCGCATGGATCTGCGGCGACTTGCTGTGCGCGATCGGATTGCCGACCACGGCGTAGCGCGCGCTATTCACCGACCATCTCCTCTTCGCGGGTGAACTGCCAGCTGCGGGTGATGCTCAGGATGTCGAACTCCTTCTTGATGGCGGGCGGAAACGGCGCGAACGGGCCGGCCAGCTCGACGATGCGGCGGGCCGCCTTGTCGAGGATCGGAAAGCCGCTGGAACGTTCGACCTCGACCTTCTCCACGCTGCCGTCGGCCCGGATCGATACCGTCAGCAGCAAGGTGCCGAAAATGCCGGCGCGCTTGGCTTCCTGCGGAAAGTTGCGGGTGCCGATGCGCTCGATACGCTGCCGCCAGTCGTCCACGTACTGGGCGTAGATGACGCTATCGGTGCGGGCGCCGATGAACTTGCGCTTGGGCAGCTTCTGATAGCGATCCACCTGGCGCGCGATCTGGCCCTGCAGGCGTTCGATCGCGAGCTTCTGCTGATCCACTTCGGCGGGATTGCGACCGTCGGCCTTGTCCTGCGGGCGCCGCGACGGCTGCTTCGAAGCTTCGACCAGCTTGTCCGACTGGAGCTGGGTCATCATCGCCTGCACCTGCTGCTCGAGCTGCTGCACCCGCTGCGACGCCACCGACACGGTGTCGGTGGTGGTGCTGTCGGAGATGACCGGCAGGTTGGTCTTGGCGCGCCGGTCCTGCTCGGTGTTGCCGCCGCCATCGAGGTTGGCCTGCGCCAGGGCATCGGCCTTGATCGGCTTGCGCGCGGACTTGCTATTGACCAGCACCACCTCCAGCGGCGGGGCGAGATTCTCGAGGAAGCGGTTCACCTGCGGCACGAACTTGATGGTGAAGACGACGGCGTGAAACAGCACCGAGACCCCGATCGCCACCGCCAGGATGCGGTTGCTGGCGGATCGCGATCGCGGCGACAGGTCGACGCTCAGTGCGGCGGGCGCAAATGCGGTTGCGGTATCGGCCGACACGAGCGCAGTTCGATGGGAGGCAGCACGCCACCGATTCTATGCGAGCGCCGGCGCAGGGTCACGCTTGCCGCGGAACACGCAGTCGAAATCGAGGGTGAGCAGGTCGATGCCGCCCAGTTCGACGTGGATCGCGGTGCCCGGGCCGATCTCGGGCGGCAGCGACGGGCAACGCGCCACCAGCGGAATGCGCCCGGTGCGAACCAGGCTCTCGCGGATGACGGTGGCGGGTAGCTCGAACGCCGACTCCTGCTGCACCCAGCGCAGGCACCAGTACTTTTCCATGCCGCGCTGGAATTCGGCGAAGGCGTCGTAGGCGAGCTCGAAATCGCGCATCGCAATCGTCACCTGCTCCGAGGCGCGTGGGTAGGGCAGTTCCTCGCCGCGCGCGAGCGCCACGATCTGCCGCTGGTTCACCAGGTCGACATAGCGGCGCAGCGGCGAACTGCTCCAGGCGTATTGCGCCACACCCAACCCCTCATGCGGACCTGGCGCAGTCGACAGCCGGGTCTTGCCGTGGCTTTGCACGCGGTAGATGGCGGCGGCATCGGCGGTGGCGAGCTGTCGCCCCCACTCCGAGTTGGCGAGGATCATCATCTCGGCCACCAGCTTGTCGACCGGCGTGCCGCGCTTGCGTTCGACGATGCGCACGCGGTCGTCCTCCACGTAGAAACTGTAGTCCTGGCGGTCGGCCGGGCCATCGGCCTTGCCGCGTGCCGCCTCGAGACGCACGGCCAGGCGCCATAGCAGATGCAGTTCGTGGCCGAATGGAAAATCCGTCCTGCCGGCGGCGATGGTCTCGGGGTTGAACAGCACGTCGAGGTCGTCGATGCGCAGGTTGGCGGCGATCGACACGCGCTCGATGCAGGTCTCGAAGCCGATCGGCGCGAGATCGGCGTCAACCAGCGCATACAGCGAGACCACCGGCCGCACCCGGCCTTCGCGCAGCGTGAAGCGATCGATCACCGCGTCGGGCAGCATGGTGATCTTCGAGCCGGGCATGTACACCGTGGACAGCCGGCGCGATGCCTTCAGGTCGAGCGGCGAACCGGGTTCGATGCCCAGGACAGGGGCGGCGATATGGATGCCGATGCGCCAGCCGCCGGCCGCAAGCGGCGTGACCGACAGCGCGTCGTCGATCTCGGTGGTGGTGACGTCATCGATGCTGAAGGCGCGCACCGGGGCGAGCGGCAGACCGTCGGGTTCGATGGTTTCGGGTACGTCGCGCCAGCCGGTTCCCGACGGGAAGTGCTCGCGCAGGAAGCGGTTGAAGTGATAGTCGTGCGACGACGCGAAGGCGCCGCAGCGGTTCAGCAAATGCACCGCCGACAGGCCGGTGATGGCGCTGGCCGCCTCGAGCGCCTTGAATTCGATGGCGCCCTTGTCGGGCTCGTACAGCAGCATGTCGAGCTTGTCGCACAGGGCGTCGGGCAACTCGAAACGCACCAGTGCGGCGGTGAACCCGGCCTGCGCCTGGGCCTGGAGTCGCTTGCGTTCGACACCGGCCAGCGCCGCCTTCAGCGCTTCCGGCGGCGCGGGCCGATAGCGGCCCTTGCCCTTCTTGTAGAAATGCATCGGCGACCCGTGCAGCCGCAGCAGCAGGCCGGCGGCTTCGACCGGCGATGGCACATGACCGAAGTAGTCCTTGCCGAGCGCCGCGTAGTCGAACTCGTCCTGCGGCGCGACCTCCCACAGAAAATCGAGATCGAGGCCGTCGCCGACGGCCTCGGCGGCGCCCATGAAGGACGCGAGCGCGGGCTGGTCGAAACGCAGCATGACGGCGTTCGCCTTGATCTTGCTGCGTTTGCCGTGGGCGGCCTCGACCTGCAGCGAGGTGACGTTGTCGGCCAGCACCGAACCGACCTTGAAACCGCCGTCTTCTTCGTAAAAAACGTTCACTGCGTGGGAACCGGAAGTGTGCCCGGCACCACCGGGCGCTGCCGCAGGCCGGAGCAGCCTGCGAAAGGGCGTCGGATTATAGCCGTGCGTCGCCGAATGCCAGCACCTGATCGAGATAGTCGCCGAACTCGGCGAAGCCGTGGTCGGAGCCGGCTACCACCAGTTGCTTCTCGCCCCTGAACCGATCGACGGCGGCGCGATAGTCGAGCACCTCGTCGCCGGTGGTCACCATCAGGAAGTAGCGGTCCATCAGGGTTGGATGCTCGACGCTGAACGTGCCCCACCACGCCAGATGCTCACGGGTCAGTTCGTAGCGCTCGCCGGTGTAGAGGTTCTGCTGCAGGCCGAGGTAACTCTCGAGCCCGGCATGGGCGCGCACCGCCGGATTGACCAGCACCGCGCGGCAGCCATGGCGTTCGGCGAGAAAGGTGGCGTAGAAACCGCCGAGCGAGCTGCCGACCAGCGTGACCTCGGACGCCGGCGCCCGGGCCACCTCGGCCTCGAGCTGCCGCATGGCAGTCTCGGGCCAGTGCGACAGCGCCGGGCAGGAAAACTCGGCACTGCGGCCAAGTGCGGCCAGACGTGCCTGAAGCTGGCATGCCTTGGTGGAAGCGGGCGCGCTGTTGAAGCCGTGGATGTAGATGTACATGGGGCAGCAAGCTAGAGTTCGGACCGCGATTGTGGCGCATGGACGACGACCTGGGCGTGACATCGCTTCACGCTGCATTGCAGGTTGCCATCGCGAGCCCGACACAGCGCGACAAATCGGGCAGACCACCCACGGTTAGGGTGGTCTGCGGCCCACGTCAAGCGACCAGTTCTCTTAGCACTCGCCCTATGGATTCAAAGCTAGCGACCATGTATCAGGCAGTTGGCCAAGCGGTCCTTTGGTCTCAGATATTCGAAACCGTTTTTTTCCATTGCAACCACTTGGTGGGAATTTTGCGTAATGAGCAAGCACCTCTTACGCCGCAGGGCTTCAAGGTGCCAACGAGAAATCTGATCAAGAAGCTTTCGGCGGCGAATCAGATCGCTCCGGAGCTAGAGAGTCAAATGAACGATCTGGTGGAGAAGCGAAATCAACTGATACACGAGTGGTTCCGTGTTCACGGCTTACCGGGCGAGGAGAGCTCCGGCGAAATCGGGGAACTCACGGCGCTAGCCAACGAGGTAGAACAGAAATCCAAATCAATTTCCGCAAAATTGGCCGGGTATGTATCACGTTGGGGCGAAATGAACCCAACGGAACTTCCTTCAGTTTCGGATGCTGAGAGTCAGAGGCTAACGGCGGTATTCTTGTCCGCGCACTTGGGACAGCCAGCAAGAGGTGGGCTCTAGACCTTCGACCGATCGCAGATTTCTAGTCGATATCATCGCGAAGCAGCGTTGGCTGACATAGCGGAGCACATCCCGTGAAACTGCAGCGCAGCCTGGGGGGTGGACCTCTACTGGTTCAGGCGTTCGAGCAGAGTCGCGTGAATGCCGCCGAAACCGCCGTTGCTCATGACCAGCACCTGATCGCCGAACCGGGCCTCGGCCACGATGGCGTCCACCAGGTTGCCGAGGTCGTCGTGCACGGTTGCCTTGTTGCCGAGCGGCGCAAGCGCCGCCACGGCATCCCAGCCGAGTCCGCCACCGTAGCAGAACACCCGATCGGCACCGGCCAGGCTGCCGGGCAGCAACGCCTTCATCGCGCCCAGCTTCATGGTGTTGGAGCGCGGCTCGATCACGGCGAGGATGCGCGCATCGCCCGCCTGCGCGCGCAAACCCGCGATGGTGGTGTCGATGGCGGTGGGATGGTGCGCGAAGTCGTCGTAGACGTTCACGCCGGCAGCGGTGCCGCGCAGCTCCATGCGCCGCTTGACACCCTTGAAGCGCCCCAGTGCTTCGGTGGCCACGTCCGGCGGCACCCCGGCATTGCGCGCCGCCGCGATCGCGGCCAGCGCATTGAGCCGGTTGTGATGCCCGAGCAGGCTCCATTCGACCCGCCCCTGCCATTGCCCGCCGAAGAACACATCGAACGCGTTGACGGCGTCGGTGCCGCGCGCCTGCCAGCCCAGATCGGTGCCGAACGGCTCCACCGGTGTCCAGCAACCGCGGGCGAGCACCCGATCCAGGCTTTCGGAGCGGCTGTTGACGACCAGCAGCCCGATCCGCGGCACGGTGCGCACCAGATGGTGGAACTGCGTTTCTATCGCGGCGAGGTCGGCAAAAATGTCGGCATGATCGAACTCGAGATTGTTGAGTATCGCGGTGCGCGGATGGTAGTGCACGAACTTGGAGCGCTTGTCGAAAAACGCAGTGTCGTATTCGTCCGCTTCGATGACGAAGAATGCTGACTCGGTAAGGCGTGCGGAAATACCGAAGTTCTCCGGCACGCCGCCGATCAGGAAACCGGGATTGAGACCGGCGTATTCCAATATCCACGCCAGCATTGCACTGGTAGTAGTCTTGCCGTGCGTACCCGCCACCGCCAGCACCCATTTATCATGCAGGATGGTTTGCGACAGCCACTGCGGACCGGAAATGTAAGGCAGGTTGCGATCAAGAATTTCTTCCATCAACGGATTGCCGCGCGATACCACATTGCCGATCACGAACACATCCGGCTTGA
>JANMWG010000193.1:0-52310 GCA_031393885.1 Betaproteobacteria bacterium
CTCGGAAAGCGCGGTGAAGCGATCGGCGTGTCGTTGTAGTTCTGGTCGCCGAGCCGCGACACGTTGATCACTTCGGCGGTGAGCGAAAACCCGTGGAAGGGCAGCGTCCGCCAGCCCGCGAGCAGCCGGTTGGTGAAGGCATTCGCATCCTCGCGCTTGCCGTCCTGCTCCACCGATTCATAGCGTGGCCGCACATTGAGCAGCAGCTTGCCGCCGGTGACGGCTTCCAGCAGCGTCTCGGCCGGTTGTGGCTCCTGTGGCACTTCCGCAGCCATCGAAATCGAGGCAACAAGAGCCCCGAGCAGGAGCAGGGCTCCCGTTTTTTCCAACATGATGTTCTCCTGAATCCATGTTCTCCTGAAGAGTGTGTGTCTGGCTCAGATCTGCAGGTAGACGACACCTGCCTCGATCCTCACCGGATAGCGGCGTGTACAACCCTCGTCGGGCGCAATGGCGCAACCGTCTTCGAGACCGATGGACCAGTTGTGCAGGGGGCACGCGACCTTGTGCCCGTAGACGATCCCCTGCGACAAGTGCCCGCCCTTGTGCGGACACTTGTCCGCCAGTGCGAACACCGTGTCGTCCTCCGCCCGGAACACGGCGACATCGCCGTCGTCCGTGCGCAGGACCCGCGCGCCAAGGCGCGGAATGTCGGTGACGGCGCAGACGCTGCGCCATTTGCTGGTCGTTGCGACGCCCGCGGGTGCATTCATGTTCTCGGCCTCCTGGTCCATCGGCGTGTCATCACCATCGCCTGGCCGGCCTCCGCCGGCACTCGCCTGACCGCCGATCCCCACGCTGCGCGCGGGGCCCCTCGTCGGGTGGCTCATGCCGGCAACACCTCGAACTCCGGACGCGACGCGCGCGCCGCGATCTCGACCCACGGATCGCGCTCGTCCTGCAACGCGAACAGCAGCCGCCGGTACAGGTCGCCGCGGCTCACCGCATCGTCCACCACCCGTGCCTTTACGTGCTCCATACCCACCCGCTGCACGTAATGCACGGTGCGGTCGAGATAGCGCGCCTCTTCGCGATACAACTGCAGGAACGCGCCGGTGTACTCGAGCACCTCTTCCCGGGTGGCCACCTTGCACAGGAACTGCGCGACCTCGGTCTTGATGCCGCCGTTGCCGGCAACATAGAGTTCCCAGCCGGAATCGACGCCGATCACGCCCACGTCCTTGATGCCGGATTCGGCGCAGTTGCGCGGGCAGCCCGACACCGCCAGCTTGACCTTGTGCGGCGAGTACATCTTCCACAGCATCTTCTCGAGGTCGATCCCCATCTGGGTCGAATCCTGGACACCGAAGCGGCACCACTCGGAACCGACGCACGTCTTGACCGTGCGCAAGGCCTTCGCGTACGCATGCCCCGACGGCATGTCGAGTTCGCGCCAGACATCGGGCAGGTCGGCCTTCTTCACGCCCAGCAGGTCGATGCGCTGGCCGCCGGTCACCTTGACCGTCGGGATGCGGTACTTGTCGACGACGTCGGCGATGCGGCGCAGCTCCGAGCTGTTGGTGACGCCACCGAACATGCGCGGCACCACCGAGAAGGTGCCGTCTTTCTGGATGTTGGCGTGGGCGCGCTCGTTGATGAAGCGCGACTGCGGGTCGTCGGTGAATTCCTTCGGCCAGGCGCACAGCAGGTAGTAGTTGAGCGCCGGGCGGCAGCTCGCGCAGCCGTTCGGGGTACGCCATTCGAGCGTGCGCATCACCACCGGGATCGAGAGCAGATGCCGCTCGACGATCGCCGCCCGCACGGTCTCGTGGGTGAGATCGGTGCAACCGCACATCGGCTTGTTGGTGGTGTCGGCGGGCTGATAGGCGCCACCCACCGTGGAGGCGAGAATCTGTTCCACCAACCCGGTACATGACCCACAGGAGCTCGACGCCTTGGTGTGCTTGCGCACGTCGTCGAGCGTGAACAGGCCCTTCTCGGTGATGGCCTTGACGATGGCGCCCTTGCACACGCCGTTGCAGCCGCAGACCTCGGCGCTGTCGGCCATCGACGCGGCGCGGGTCTCGCCCTGGTGACCGGTGTTGCCGAGATGGTTTTGCCCGAACATGAGGTGGTCGCGGATCTCGGCGATGCTCTGGCGATCACGCATCAGCTGGAAGTACCACGCGCCGTCGGCGGTATCACCGTACAGCACGCTGCCGATGATGCGCTCGTCGCGGATCACGAGCTTCTTGTAGATGCCGCCCATCGCATCCTGCAGCACGATCTCCTCGGTACCCTCGCCGCCGCTGAAGTCGCCGCCCGAGAACAGGTCGATGCCGGTCACCTTGAGTTTGGTCGAGGTGACCGAACCCTGGTAGCGGCCGATGCCGTATTGCGCCAGGTGATTGGCACACACCTTCGCCATCTCGAACAGCGGCGCCACCAGGCCATAGCTGGCACCACGATGCGACACGCACTCGCCGACCGCATACACGGCGGGGTCGAAGGTCTGCAAGGTGTCGTTGACGACGATGCCACGGTTGCAGTGCAGGCCGCACGATTCCGCCAGCGTGGTGTTGGGCCGGATGCCCACTGCCATCACCACGAGGCCGGCCGGCAGTTCGTCGATGCTGCCGTCGGAACGCTTCAGCCGGATCGCGGCCACCCGGCCATCGCGACCGACGATTTCCTGCGTCTGCGCTTCGAGCGCGAACGCGAGCCCGCGCTCCTCGAGCGAGCGCTGCAGCATGCCGGACGCCGTGCGGTCGAGTTGCCGCTCCATCAGCCATGGCATCAGGTGCACCACGGTCACGTCCATGCCGCGCAGTCGCAGACCGTTGGCGGCTTCCAGGCCGAGCAGGCCGCCACCGATCACGATCGCGTGCCCGCTTGTCGACGAGGCGGCAATCATCGCTTCGGTGTCGGCGATATCGCGATAGCTGATGACGCCGCCGAGCGCCGCTCCCGGCACCGGCAGCATGAACGGATTCGAGCCGGTCGCGAGCAGGAGCCGATCGTAGTCGGCGACCGTGCCGTCGTCGGCGATGACGCGCTTCGCCCGGCGATCGATGCGCACGATGCGCTTGCCCAGATGCAGGTGGATGCCGTGCCCGGCGTACCACGCCTCATCATTGAGCATGATGTCGCTCAGGGTCATCTCGCCCGCCAGCACCGGTGACAGCAGGATGCGGTTGTAGTTGGCGTGAGGCTCCGCGCCGAACACCGTGATGTCGTAGGTGTCCGGCGCGATCTTCAGCAATTCCTCGAGCGTCTTCACGCCTGCCATGCCATTGCCCACCAGCACCAGACGCCGCCGCATGTTCTTCGACTCTGCCATGTTCATTTTGCCTCCTATGCCGCCATTGAGGCCACCCGCGTCGCCGCCCGGGCGCCGCACGCGACCACCGCCCCGACGACGATGATCGCCGGACTGCGGAGATTCACCGCGGACGCCGCGGCTTCGAGATTCGCCAGTGTGCTGACCACGCTTTCCGGTCGCGGCGTGGTGCCGCTCTGTACGATCGCAGCCGGCATGTCGCCCGGGCCGGCACCGACCAGATACACCATGCCGGGATTCGCGATGGCGGTCATATCGCCACCGCCTTCGTCGCGGACAGCATTCGCTTGAGTTCGGGCACGCACGATCCGCATTGCGTGCCGCAGCGCAACCGCCATTGCAGTGCCGCGAGGTCGGCGCCCGCCGCGACCTCGGCCGCGATATCGCCCTGCGCCACATCGAGACAACTGCACACGATACGGCCGCGGACGGCGACACCGAGCGGCGGTGTCGCCAATGGCGCCAGCATCCACGCGCGCAGGCTCGACGCATCGGCATGCGAAGCGACCAGTTCCTGCAACCAGCGATGGGCCGCGTTCTCGCCACAAAGGCGGGCGCCGACCACGCGCTTGCCGTCGAGCAGGATGCGCTTGGAGATCCCGCGCCGGGCGTCGCGGTAACTCATGGTCGCGCCGTCGTCGTCGAGCCCCAGTGCGGCGTCGAGTCTCGCGATCACCTGGTCCCGGGGCGCGGCGCTGCAGACCGCGCGAAACACCACCACGCTGCGCTCACGGCCGGCCAAGCCGCAGTTGGCCGACGAAAACTCGCCCAGCAAGGACCTGAGGCGAGGCAGCATTTCGCCGGGGTTGCCGGCGCGCATCGCGACCACGGACCACGCCAGTTCCAGCTTCTCGATCCGCACCGCGGCGTGCTTGTACTCCGGTTGGCGCGACACCGGATCGACCGCCTGCGTCGTCAGCGCGTTGATGCCGAGGCCACCGACGAACGCGCCGCCCCAGTGCATCGGCAGGAAAACCTGACCCGGACGCAGATCGTTCGACGCCTCGACCCCGATGCTGATCGCGCCCCGACGGCTGGCGACCCGGACGCGGTCGCCGGTACGCACGCCGCGCCGCGCCATGTCCTCGGCGTGCATCGACAGCACCGGTTCCGGCGTGTGCGCATACAGGCGCGCCACCAGGCCGGTCCGGCTCATGCCATGCCACTGGTCGCGCAGGCGGCCCGTGGTCAGGTGCAACGGATAGTTCGCGTCGGTCGGCTCGGCGAGCCGGCGATGGCGGACAGCGACGAAGCGGGCGCGTCCGTCCGGCGTGGCGAACCGACCGTCGCCGTACAACCGTTCGAGTCCGCGCGTCGCACCTGTCGGCAGCGGCCATTGCTGCGGGCCGGTGTGCTCGAGGCGAGCGTAATCGAGGCCGGTGATGTCCAGATCGCGACCGCGCGTGGTTTCACGATGCTCGTCGAAGATCTGCGCAGGCCGGGTATACGGGAACAGGCGCGGCGCATCCGTGCGCCCGAGACGATGGCCGAGGCGACGCCCGAAATCGGCGAAGATCTCCCAGTCGTTGCGTGCCTCGCCGGGCGCCACGACTGCGCGCCGCGTGCGCGTGATGCACCGTTCGGAATTGGTCTGGGTGCCATCCTTCTCGCCCCAGGTTGCCGCCGGCAACAACACGTCGGCATAGGCCGCGGTCTCGGTGGCCGCGAACGCTTCCTGCACCACCACGAACTCGGCCGCCTGCAGCGCCTCGCGCACTCGCGACTGGTGCGGCAGCGATTGCGCCGGGTTGGTGCAGGCGATCCAGATCGCCTTGACGCGCCGCTCCCGCAACGCCTCGAACATCTCGACGGCGGTCAGTCCGGGGCGTGACGGGAACGAGTCGATGCCCCAGAAGCGTGCCATCTCGTCCCGATCCGCGGCACTCGCCAGATCGCGATGCCCGCTCAGCAGCGTCGCCATGCCGCCCACCTCGCGCCCACCCATGGCGTTCGGCTGTCCGGTGAGCGACAACGGCCCCGCGCCCGGCCGACCGACGTGACCGGTGGCGAGGTGCAGGTTGATCAGCGCGATGTTCTTGTCGGTGCCCTGCACCGACTGGTTCAGCCCCTGGCAGTAAAGCGAGAGCGTGGCCGGCGACCGCGCGAACAGGCGTGCCGCGGTCACGATATCGTCCACGGCAAGACCGCACAGACCGGCGACAGCACCCGGCGTGGTTTCGGCCACCGCGGCGCGAACCTCATCGAAACCGCTGGTGTGATCACGGATGAACGCGTGGTCGGTGAGGCCTTCCCAGAGCATCACGTGCAGCATCGCGTTCAGCAGGGCGACATCGGTGCCGGGCAACAGGGCGAGATGCAGGTCGGCCACGGCGGCGGTGTCGGTCCGGCGTGGATCGATCACGATCAGCTTCACGCCCGGATCGGCCTGGCGCGCCTTCTCGATCCGGTGAAACAGGATCGGATGGGCGCAGGCCGTGTTCGAGCCGGCGATGACGATGCAACTCGCCTGCTCGATGTCGGCATAGCAGGCGGGAGGGGCATCGGCACCGAGCGTGGCCTTGTAGCCCATCACCGCCGACGACATGCACAGACGTGAGTTGGTATCGATGTTGTTGGTGCCGACCAGCGCCCGCGCCAGCTTGTTGAACACGTAATAGTCTTCGGTGAGCAACTGGCCCGAGCCGTAGAACGCCACCGCGTCGGGGCCGTCGCGCTCGATGATCGTGGCGAAGCGCTCGACCGCGAGCTGCAATGCGTCGTCCCACGATGCCCGCTGCCGGTCATCGCCGCGCGCACGGCGCAACTGCGGATGCAGCAAGCGGCCGTCGCCAGTCGCCGACAGATGCAGGGTCGACCCCTTGGAGCAGAGCCGCCCGAAGTTCGCCGGATGGTCGGGATCACCGCGCACCCCGGTGATGCGTGCACCGTCGGACTCGATGATCACGCCACAGCCGACACCGCAGTAGCAGCAGGCCGACCGGGTTTCATTCAAGGCATGCACCCGCCGGGCCGCTCACTCCCCCATCGGGAGGTGGCGACCGCAGGAAGCTTGGTGAACGAAGGAGCGGCGGCACGTTGACCTGGCTCGCGGCCTCGCGGTAAAGCTCGACCTGATCGATCTTCGCCGCCATGGCCAGGTAGCCGGGGTCTGCCTTTCGCAGGCCCCGGCGCCGACGCTGGGTGGGGAACCACATCCCGTCCGACAGCCACGTGAAAGTTCACGGCACCGCCGATGCCCACCGGCACGCCATAGACCAGTCGGTACAGCACGTGGGCGGCATCGATCTCGCCGCCCGACTGGCGCACGAAATCACGACGTTGCGTGCTACCCGGGCTGGACTCCGCGCTGCCGGCCTGCTCTGTGGTCATGTTCGATATCCGAGGCTTCCACCGCCCGCGAGGGCAAAAAAAACGTCCTATCGGCCTGACTTTCAACTCGCACGAATGGACGCCTTTATCCGGCGATGCCACCGTCGTCGGCGACACTGCCACCTGCTGTTACCTGCTCTACCGACGCGGCGACCTGACACCGCTTCACCTGTCGACCCGTCGTTTGGCACTTCCCGGATCGCAATCGGCGTGCCACTCGCTGCGCCGACAACACCAATCCGCTAAGTACCTGTAAGTACGAGAACAGATGCCCGGTAATCGACATTCCCGCCTATTGAAGTTTGCCCCATCGCAGTGCAGCACGATCGATCGATGCACCGGCAACAGGCGTTTTCGATCCGATCAATTCGGCCAGGCGGATCACTTGAAGGAGCATCGTGCGCGGGCTTGGCCGCCATCGGCCTCGGCATTCATCGCCGGCCGGCTCCACGGGGCGATTCACGCCGCCGTTCTGCACCTATGCAGCAGCGGCATCGGTCCGATTTTCGAGTTTCGGGTATGGTTAGGCCTCCGCACTGAAGGCGCGCATGAACCAGCATTACAACCTGATCTGTATCGGTGGCGGCAGCGGTGGCGTCGCCACGGCGAACCGCGCCGGCTCCCACGGCGCGAAAGTGGCCCTGATCGAGGCCGACCGCCTCGGCGGCACCTGCGTCAATGTAGGCTGCGTGCCCAAGAAGATCATGTGGAGCGCGGCGCAGTTCGCCCACGCATTCGACGACGCCGCGGGCTATGGGTTCTCGGTGCCCGGCTATCGCTTCGACTGGGGAGCCCTGGTTTCGGCGCGCGACGCCTATGTTCGCGACCTGAATGCCGCGTATGGCCGGTATCTCGCCTCCAACCAGGTCGAGGTGATCCGGGGATGGGCACGATTCGCGGGGCCGAACGCCATAGTCGTCGACGGCCGTGAAGTCACCGCCGACCAGATTCTCATCGCCACCGGCGGGCACCCGATCGCGCCGCCGATTCCCGGCGCGAACCTGGGCATCGACTCCAACGGCTTCTTCGCCCTGAAGCAGCAGCCGCGCCGACTGGCGGTGGTGGGGGCGGGCTACATCGCGGTCGAAGTCGCCGGACTGATGCAGGCGCTCGGTACCGCCGTGACGCTGTGCCTGCGCCGCGATCACTTTCTGCACGGCTTCGATCACATGCTGAGCCGGGCACTGATGACGCAGATGCAGGCCGACGGCGTCGATATTCGGCTGCATCTGTTCCCGGCTGGAGTGGAACGCGACGGCGACGACCTGTACCTGATCGCCGGGGACGGCATGCGCCACGGTCCGTTCGACACGATCCTGTGGGCGATCGGACGCCGGGCCAACACCGCTGCGCTCGATCTCGGCAGGGCCGGCGTGTTCGCGCACGAAAGCGGCGTCATTCCGGTCGATGCGTGGCAGGTCACCAATGTGCCCAACATCCACGCCGTCGGCGACGTCATCGGCCATCACGAACTCACGCCGGTGGCGATCGCCGCCGGGCGACGCCTCGCCGACCGGCTGTTCGGCGGCAAGCCCGACCGTCGCCTTGACTACGACCGTATTCCAACGGTGATCTTCAGTCATCCGCCGATCGGCACCGTGGGTCTCACCGAGGGCGAAGCATTCGCTCGTCACGGTGCCGGCGCCAAGATTTACGAAACCAGCTTCACGCCGATGTACCACGGCTTCACCGACCGGAAGGTGAAGATGTCGATGAAACTGGTCGTGGCCGGCCCCGACGAGACCGTCGTCGGTTGCCACCTGATCGGACCGGGCGCGGACGAGATGCTGCAGGGGTTCGGCGTTGCGGTGCGGATGGGCGCGACCAAGGCGAATTTCGACGACACCGTCGCGATCCATCCGAGCGCATCGGAAGAAATGGTCACCATGAAAACCGCTCGCCCCGCCCTGGCGAACACATGACCCCCCCCAGGCTTGCTGCGCTTCGCCACCCCCGAGGGGGCGCAGTTCGCTTGGCGAGCTTCGGCCGGACATGGACAGTCCCTGCGGACTGTCCGTGCCTGCAGAAGGACAGCGGACGCCGGCCGCTGGCGGCCCGGCGCTCACTGCTCCGATGCGGGCAAAAAGATCGTTCTGACGATTGCCGGCGCAAACCTTCACCGTTACCGATTCACCACCAGGAGATGAGCATGGACATCGAACGCAAACACATCGGCAAGCGCCTTTCGCAGGTCGTCATCCACAACGACACCATCTACCTCGCGGGCATCGTCGCGAGCGACCCGGTCCCGGACGACGTCGGCGCCCAGGTCACCGACATCCTGCACCAGATCGACCAGCACCTGAACGAAGCCGACAGCGATCGGTCGCGCATCCTGACAGCCACGATCTGGCTGGCCGACATGTCTTACTACACCGCGCTAAACGTGGTGTGGGATGCGTGGATCCCGGAAGGTCACACCCCGGCCCGCGCCTGTGTGGAATCGACGCTGGCCAACCCGAAATACAAGGTCGAGATCCGGGTGATCGCGGCGGTCGGGCACGGCGCGCACGGTAGCATGGGCATGGCTTAGCCGCCTTTTCGCCGCGTGACGCTGCTGACCGAGGCCTTTGTCTTTCTGGCGGCGGCCGTCGTCCTGGTGCCGCTGTTCAAGCGGCTCAGGCTGGGGGCCGTGCTCGGGTTCCTGGCGGCCGGCCTGGTCATCGGCCCCTGGGGTCTGCGCCTGGTCACCGAGGTCGAGAGCACCATGGGCTTCGCCGAACTCGGCGTGGTGCTGCTGCTGTTCATCATCGGTCTCGAGCTGCAGCCATCGCGCCTGTGGGTGTTGCGCAAGACGGTCTTCGGCCTCGGCGCGGCGCAGGTCGGCGCCACCACGATCGTCATCGGTGCCGTCGCGTTCGGGTTCGGGTTGCCGCTTCCCGCGGCGATCGTCGTGGGCGTGGCGTTGTCGATGAACTCGACCGCGTTCATCCTGCAACTGTTGGCCGAACGCCGCCAACTCACCACCCGCCACGGCCGGTCGGCGTTCGCCATCTCGTTGTTCCAGGACATGGCGGTCATCCCGATGCTGGCGGTGATCCCGCTACTGGTCGTAGGCGAAGGCATGCACAGCGCCAATCCGTGGCTCGGCGCGCTGAAGGCGGTGGCGGTGATCGTCCTGGTGATCGTCGGCGGGCGCTATCTGTTGCGCCCGGTGCTGCGGGTGGTCGCGAAAGCGCAGATCCAGGAAATCTTCACCGGCTGCGCCCTGCTCGTGGTCATCGGCACCGCGCTGCTCATGACCAGCGTGGGCCTGTCGATGACGCTCGGTGCCTTTCTCGCCGGCGTGCTGCTGGCTGATTCGGAGTACCGCCACGAGATCGAAGCCAGCATCGACCCGTTCAAGGGCTTGCTGCTGGGGCTGTTCTTCATTTCGGTCGGCATGTCGGCCAACCTGGGATTGCTGGTCTCGCATCCGGTCGCGGTCGTTGGCACCGCTCTCGCACTGATGCTGATCAAGGCAATCATCCTGATTCCGGTGGGGCGGCTCTCCGGCGACAACGCCGATGGCGTTCGCAGCCTCGCCGTGCTGCTGTGTCATGCCGGCGAGTTCGCGTTCGTGCTGTTCAACGTGGCGCTGTCCAACCGTGTGCTCGGTACCGATACGGTCGAGTTCCTGGTGGTGGTGGTGACCGTGTCGATGGCGCTGACGCCGCTGCTGTTCGTGATCAACGAAACCCTGATGGCGCGTGCCCGCGGCCGCCGGACGCCCGCCGCGTTCGACAGCATCCCCGACTCCGCCAACCCACGCGTGATCATCGCCGGTTTCGGACGGGTCGGTCAGATCGTCGGCCGGGTGCTGAACGCGCGCCACGTTCCGTTCACGGCGCTCGACATCAGCGCGGAACAGGTGGAGTCGGTCCGCCGCTTCGGCCGCAGCGCCTATTTCGGCGACGCGTCCAAGCTCGACCTGCTGCGCGCGGCCAAGACCGAAGACGCGGAGATATTCGTCCTCGCGATCGATGACGTGGCCGCTTCGGTGCGCACCGCCGAACTGGTGCGCAAGCATTTTCCGCATGTGGCGATACACGCGCGAGCCCGCAACCGCTTCCATGCGCACAAGCTGATGGACCTGGGCGTGAAGTTGATTGCGCGCGAGACGTTCGCCTCGTCGCTGGAACTGGCCGAGGGCCTGCTGGGCGCGCTCGGCTTCGCCGCCGCCGATGCCCGCGACACCATCGCGCGCTTCCGCCGTCACGACGAGCAGACCCTCGCGCGCCAGTACGCCGTGCACACCGACGAAGCCAGGCTGATCCAGTCGTCGAAGGAAGCCGCCGCCGAGCTCGACAGCCTGTTCGATTCCGACCGCGATCCTCGCGCCGACGGGGCGGCACCGCTTTCCGCCACCGACCTGGCGCGCAGCTGGAAGTAGCGTTGCACCACGCTCGCGCGATCAACGCGCGGGGCGCACCATCACGACGCAACGCCGATCACGCACGGCCGGTCGGCGAGCCATGCCGATGCGATCGGACCGATAGCGCGACTGCCGATGCCGACGGCAAATTTCACGCAATAACACTGACGGTGTTTCTAACAGGCGCGCCGGACACTATTTAACAACATCTGATACGCTGCGAAACGCTTGCGGTTAGAACCCGACGCGTTTCGCACGACACCGTGCGAAGCCCCCGAAAATCCACTGGAGATTGCCTGCCATGCCACGAACTTTCCCGCGCTCGACCCGTGTCGGCGCCCTGCTCGCCGCGGCTAGTGGTGTCGTTCTCGCCGGTCTTGCACCGATCGCGCTTGCCGACCCGACCCACACGCCGGTCACCGAAGAGATGCTGCTCAACGCCCCCAAGGAGGGCAGCAACTGGTTGATGGCCGGCCGCGACTACGCGGGCACGCGCTACAGCCCGCTCGCCCGCATCAACGCCAAGACGGTGAAGCGTCTGGTGCCGGTGTACTCGTTCTCGCTCGGCACGCTCGACGCGCAGAACACCACGCCGATCGTGGTCGACGGCGTGATGTACGTCACCGCCGCCCACGGCAAGATTTACTCGCTCGACGCCAAGACCGGCAAGGAACTTTGGTCGTTTGCCCATCCGCTGCCCGACAACATCGGCAAGATGATGTGCTGCGACGTCGGCAACCGCGGCGCTGCCGTGTTCGGCAACAAGGTGTATTTCGCGACCCCCGACGCGCATCTGATTGCGCTCGATCGCAAGACCGGCAAGGAAGTCTGGGACGTGCAGGTCGGCGACTGGACCAAGGCTCAGACCATGACGGTGGCCCCGCTGGTGGTGAAGGGCAAGGTCGTGGTGGGCATGTCGGGCGCGGAGTACCCGACGCGGCTGTGGATCGATGCCTACGACGCCGAGACCGGCGCCATGGCATGGCGCAAGTACACCATCCCGGCACCGGGCGAACCCGGCGCCGACACCTGGGGCAATACCGACATGGAGGCCGCGAAGTACGGTGGCGGCTCGACCTGGATCACCGGTTCGTACGACCCCGAACTCGACACGCTCTACTGGAGCACCGGCAATCCGAATCCCGATTGGGACGGCATGGGCCGCATCGGTGACAACCTGTACACCAACTCCACGCTCGCGCTCAATCCGGACACCGGCGAGTACAAGTTCCACTACCAGTACACGCCGTGGGACGTGTGGGATTTCGACGGCGTCAACGAGACCATCCTGGCCAACGTCGGCGGCAAGAAGGTCTGGCTGCACGGCGACCGCAACGGCTTCCTGTACTCGATCGACCGCACCAACGGCAAGTTCGGCTGGGCCAAGGAAATCTCGACGGTGAACTGGGCCACCGGATTCACCGCGGAGGGCCGTCCGATCGTCGCGCAAGACAAGGTGCCGACCTACGATAAAAAAGCCATCCACGTATGTCCCGCCTCCGAAGGCGGCAAGTGGTGGAATCCGATGAGCTACAGCCCGGTGGCGAAGATGGTGGTGGTGCCGAGCCGCGAGATCTGCGCCGACATCCTGGCCGGCAAATCCGAGCGGGTCGAGGGCAAGTACAACCTCGGCATCGCCGAGGCCGACTGGATCAAGGGCTACGGCCAACTGGTCGGGTTCGACGCGGCCACCGGCGAAAAGAAGTGGACGGTCGCGGCACCGTCGCCCTTCACCAGCGGCGTGCTGACCACCGGCGGCGGACTCACCTTCGCCGGCACACCGGAAGGCGAGTTCAAGGCGTTCGACATCAACACCGGCGAAGAACTCTGGTCGTACCAGACCGGGTCCGGCATCGTCGGTAGCCCGGTCGCGTTCGCCGTGGACGGCAAGCAGTACATTGCCGTGCCATCGGGCTGGGGCGGCTGGACCGGCTGGGCCACCTGGGGCGGCAAGGGCGGCGCGCCGCACCTTAAGGACATGCGTAAAGGCGGCATCGTGCACGTGTTCGCGCTGTTCGATCCGCAGTAACCTTCTGGCAACACCTCGTGACAACGGGGGCGGCGCACGCCGCCCCCGCTCCTGACATACATGCACACCATCGCTCGTTGCACCCTGCTGTTCGCGACCATGATGGCGATACCCCTCGCCACTGCCGCCATCACCAACCCGCTGTCACCCACGCCCGAGTTGATCGCGGAAGGCAAGAAACTGTTCAACCGCACCGGGTGCATCGCCTGCCACGGCCACAACGCCCGCGGCGCCGTCGGTCCCGATCTGACCGACGACGAATGGCTGCGCACCCCGTCCGACGAAATGGTGTTCAACACCATCCGCAACGGCCGCCAGGGCACCGCAATGTCCGGCTTCGCCGACAACATCACCGATGAACAGATCTGGACCATCATCACCTGGATCCGCGACGAAAACCGCAAGCGCAAGCTGCCGCAATAATTTCACCGTCTCGCCTCGGGCCACCGGTCCGGCAACCGCTTCTACAAGGCCATGTTCGACCAGCAGGCGCGGCGCGAGAACTACCGGCTGGGACTTTGCCGATGTTCACAACCGCATGAACCTCGGCCCGGCACGCGAGCGGTCGTGGTGGCAACACCTCTGAAGCTGAAACCGGGGTATCCACCGCGTCGGACCACCACCATTTTCGGGAGCACGATATGCCCGCGCTGCCGGAGGACACCCGCCTCTACCAGATCCTTTTTCTCGCCACGCTGCTTGCCCTGGGCGCGCTGGTTCGCGACTTCACCCTGCGTCGGGAACAAGCTGGCGCTGACGTTCGCCGCAGGCCTCGGCACCCCGATGATGCCGCCTCGAATCAAGGCCGGTGCCGACGGTACGCGAATCGTGCACGATTGCGCTTTCCACGATCGCGACCAAGGCCTGCGTCATGCCCCTGAAGACTCCACGCACCACCGTCAAACGCCTGCCCAAGCGGGCTCGTTACGACTTCGACACCATTGCCGCCATTCTCGACGCCGGGTTTCTCTGCCACATCGGATTCGTGGCCGACGGGCAGCCGTTCGTGATTCCGACCGGCTTCGGGCGTGATGGCGAGACGCTCTACTTCCATGGCTCGTCGGTCAGCCGCACACTGAAACAGGTGGCCGACGGCGTGCCCATGTGCCTGACCGTGACGCATCTGGACGGCCTGGTGCTGGCCCGCTCCGGATTCCATTCCTCCATGAACTACCGCTCGGTGGTGGTGCTGGGAGCGGCGCGCAAGGTCGAGGGCGACGAGAAGCTGCATGCGCTCGAAGTGATCTCGGAACAGATCCTGAAAGGCCGCTGGGCCGAAATTCGCGGGCCATCGCGCAAGGAACTCAACGGCACCACTGTGCTCGCATTGCCCATCGGCGAGGCATCGGCCAAGGTGCGCACCGGTCCGCCGGTGGACGACGAAGAAGACTATGCGCTGCCGGTGTGGGCCGGCGTGCTGCCGCTTTCGGTGAAGCCTGGAGCGCCACTTCCCGACGAGCGGTCGCCGGCGTCGATCAAGCCGCCGAAATACCTGCGCAAAGCCCGCGCATGAATATGCCGCCCCCGGAGCCCAGGGCTGGCGTTGCGCCTGCGGCTGCCTGAATAGGCGAATCGACCGGATCACTCGATCGCGCTGTCGGGCTCCTCGTCCTTGCGCGTGCCGTGCCCCCACGCCACGTACAGGCCGCTCGCGACGATGATCGCCATGCCGATCATCGAGTGCCTATCGGGAAAATCGCCGAACACGAAATAGCCCGCGAGTACGATCCAGATCAGTTGCGAATAGCCGAAGGGCGACAAGGCCGACGCCCGTTCGATCTCCAGCGCCTTGATCAGCAGATAGTGCCCCGACATGCCGGCCGCGCCGAGCAGCAGGAAGAGCGGCGCATGTTCCAGTTGTGGCGTTCGCCATGAATGCGGCAGCATGAAGGTCATGATCGCGCAGCCGACCACCGCGGTGTAGAACAAGGTGGTGACCGGGTCATCGCCGCCGCTGATCTTGCGGGTGATGATCTGGTACAGGCTGTAGCAGGCCGCCGAGCTCAGTGCGAGCAGCACGGCCGGATTCAGCATCGCGCTGCCGGGGCGCACGATGAACAGCGTGCCGCCGAATCCGATCGCGATCACGATCCAGCGGCCGAACGTCACCCGTTCCTTCAGCAGCCACACCGCCAGCGCCGTCACCAGCAACGGCGACACGAAACTGATGGCCTTGACCTCGGCCAGCGGCAGAAAGCTGATCGCGCCGAAATTGCAGATGGTCGAGCCGAGCAGCAGCGTGGCGCGCGCGATCTGCCCGGCCGGCTGCACCGTGCGGAACAATCGCCCGCGCCGGATCGGCGCGAAAATCAGCAGCATCAATCCGACGTGAACCGTGTAGCGCACCCAGACCACCATCGGCACCGGATAGCTGAGGCTGAGAAACTTCGCCGTGGTTTCCAGTACGGTGAAGCACATGGCCATACCCAGCATCATCAGCACGGCGCGCGGATCGACGGTGTGGGGTGATGCGGAATCGGCGGTAGTCGCCACGAAAATCCTTGCGAGGGGGTATCGGCAGCCGAGTTTACGCTGCGTTGCACATTGCGCAGTCGTGCGACCGTGTTGTACAACACCGTCATCGCAGCGTCTGCCCTGGCTGCGACACCAAACGAATCGGGCATTCGCATTCGTTGTGACCGATCCGATCCGACTCCACCCACAAATCACGAGGTCCGGACCAACCCCATCCCGCCAACCGCGTTCAGTAGCGCGACAACCCTGCTTGTTTCGGGGGTGCCGCACGCTCCTGGCCGCGTCGAGGCCCGTATCGGGTAGCGGCTGACCTCACAACAGTCCCGAGGAGAAGCACTTCATGGAACGCAATCGACCAACGCCGTACATCGATCTCGAACAACCCCTTGCCACCGGCACCGTTCTGCGGACGCCGAAAGCCTTCAGCCGCCGCGATTTCCTGACCCGCACTGCCGCGGCAACCGTCGCCGTCACAGCCGCGCCGCTCGCCCTGGCGCACGGCACCGACAAATTCGGCCGCGACCGCGACTGGACCGGCGACGATCCCGTCACCTACCCGGAGCCGGCGTGGGAAGTGAAGGACAAGCGCTTCAGCGGCCGGCAGGGCAATTCGACGCTGCAGCGCATCTGGCACGGCATGGGCAATGATGCGTCGCTGTGGAATGAAGGCCCGGTGTGGATGGGCGACTGGGGTTGCCTGCTGTGGAGCGACATTCCCAATCATCGCGTGCTGCGCTGGAACGAAGACGACGGCCACGTGAGCGTGTTCCAGACCGAGTCGGGCTATTCCAACGGCCATTCGCGCGACAATCAGGGGCGCCTGATCGCCATGGAGCACGACACCCGCCGCGTGCGCCGCCGCGAGTACGACGGCACCTGGACCATCCTCGCCGACAGCTTCGAAGGCAAGAAACTCAATGCCCCCAACGACGCCGCGACGCACGCCGATGGCTCCGTCTGGTTCACCGATCCCGGCTACGGCATCCTCGGACCGTACGAAGGTCACAAGGCCGAATTCGAGCTGCCCACCCGCGTCTACCGCATCGACGGCAAGACCGGCAAGTTGTCGGTCATCTCGGAAGGCAAGATCCGCCGCCCGAACGGCCTGTGCTTCTCGCCCGACTTCAAGAAGCTCTATGTCGTCGACACCGGCGCGACCGACGGCCCGTATCCGGCCGACATCACCGTGTTCGACGTCAACAGTTCGGGCACCGGCGTCAGCAACCCGAAGCAGTTCGCCGATTTCGCGCCCGGTTTCACCGACGGCATCCGCTGCGACACCGACGGCAACGTCTGGTGCGGATGGGGTTGGGGCGGGATGGACACCAACGGCGTGCGTGTGCATGCACCCGATGGCACCCTGCTCGCCTTCCTGCATACCCCGGAGGTCGTCGCCAACCTGTGCTTCGGCGGCACCAAGCGCAACCGTCTGTTCATGACCGGCAGCACCTCGGTCTACGCGGTCTACGTCAATGCGGTAGGCGCAGCGCTGTCGTAGTCGGGATCCGTCCCGGTAGTGGAGCCCGCGAACTGCAAGGTTCGCGGGCTTTTTCTTGCCCGTCCGTCCTGCCTGTGCCCCTGTGGCAAAATCGGATACTCAGAACCTGAGGAGGAGTCGCCATGAAGCACATCAACTGGGATCAGATTCCGTTCGAGCAGATCAATCCGCATTTCCGCCGCAAGCTCGCCTGGGATGGCGACGTGATGGTGGCGCGCACCGATGTCGAAGGTGGCTACGTGGTGCCATTGCACTCGCACCCGAACGAGCAGGTCACCTGGGTGATGAGCGGCAAGTGGCGTTTCCATCTCGACAACAAGGTGGTCGAGGTGGGCCCTGGCGAGATGATCTTCATCCCCAAGAACGTGCCGCACACGGTCGAGGCGGTGGAAACCCTCGTGGCCTACGACATCTTCACGCCACCGCGGAAAGACTGGCTGGAGGGCGGCGACGCGTATCTGCGCGAACCCAAAGGTTGACCCCACCAGGCTTGCTTCGCTTCGCCACCCTTTGAGAGGGTGCAGCGGCACTCGGTGGACAACCTGGAGGCCTTCAGGCAGTTCTACTTGGAGTACCCACAACTGATTTCCGAGACAGTGCGTAGCCAATTGGCGCTGCCCTCGATTTCCGAGAGGGTGTCTCGGAAATCCGCCGCGGCCGGTGTCACAGTGCAATCGCGCCCGGGCGCGATTGCATCCAAATCTCTCACCCCTGCTTGCGCTGGCAGGCAGGTATGAGTTCGCGCTACCGCACCACCCCCACCACCCCCAGGATGAACGCATAGGTGAACGCGATCTCCTTCAGATAGTCGTAGCGGCCCGAGGCGCCGGCATGGCCGGCGTCCATGTTGGTCTTGAGCAGCAGCGGATTGCCGTCGGTCTTCAGCGTGCGCAGTTTCGCCACGTATTTTGCCGGCTCCCAGTACATCACCTGGCTGTCGTTGAGCGAGGTCTCCACCAGTATCGCCGGGTAGTCCTGCGCGATGAGATTGTCGTAGGGTGAATACGATTTCATGTAGGCGTAGGCGGCCGGTTCGTTCGGATTGCCCCACTCCTCGTATTCGCCAGTGGTGAGCGGCAGCGTATCGTCGAGCATGGTGTTGATCACGTCGACGAACGGCACCTGCGACACGACCGCGCGGAACAGGTCCGGGCGCAGATTCGCCACCGCCCCCATCAACAGCCCGCCGGCGGAACCACCCTCGATCACCAGCCGGTCGCGCGCGGTGTAGCCGCTGTTGATCACCTTCTCCGCGCAGGCGATGAAATCGGTGAAGGTGTTCTTCTTGTTCATCATCCGGCCGGCGTCGTGCCAGCGCTTGCCCATGTCGCCACCGCCGCGCACGTGCGCCAGTGCAAACACCATGCCGCGATCGAGCAGCGACAGCCGGCCCGAGCTGAAGCTCACGCTCTCCGGGTAGCCATACGAGCCGTATCCCGACAACAGCATCGGCGATGGCGCCGCACCATGCCGGTCGGCGCGATAGACCATCGACACCGGAATGCGCTCGCCGTCAGCGGCGATGGCGTGCACGAGTTCGCTGCGATAGGCGCTCGCGTCGTAGCCGCCGACCACCTCCTGCTGCTTGAGCAGCACGCGGCTGCGCGCATTCATGTCGTAGTCGAACACCGAGTCCGGGGTGACGAACGACTCGTAACCGAAGCGGAAGACGTCGGTGTCGAACTCCGGATTGCCGCCGCCGTAGGCGCTGTACGCCGGCTCCGGAAACTCGATCTCGTGCCGCGCACCGGTATCGAACCGGACCACCGCCAGCCGGGGAAAGGCGTCGCGGCGCTCGTGCAGCACGTAGTGGCGCGCGAACAGGTCGGCCGCCTCGAGCATGGTGTCGTCGCGATGGGCGACAACCTGCTTCCACCCGGCCTCGCGGCAGTCGGCGACCGGCGCGCGAACCATGCGGAAATTGCGCCCGCGATCGTTGGTCACGATGTAGAAGTGATCGCCGTGATGATCGAGGTAGTACTCGTGGTCCTGGCGACGCGGCACCGCCAGCACCGGCGCGGCATCGGGCTCGGTCGCGGGCACGAAGCGCACTTCGGTGGTGGTGGCGCTGTGGGCGGTGATGAACACGAAGCCCAGACTGCGCGACAGCTCGACGCCGACGCTGAAGCGCTCGTCGGTTTCCTCGTACAGCAAGGTGTGGTCGGTGCTGCCGAGGCGATGCCGCCATACCCGGCTCGAGCGCTTGGTCTGATCCTCGGTCACGTAGAACAGCGTCGAGCTGTCGGCCGACCACGCGATCGACCGTGCCTTGGGCACCTCAAGGTCGAGCATCCGGCCGGAGGCAAGACTCTTCAGGCGCAGCGTGTATTCGCGAAACCCGGTGAAGTCGGCCGAGAACGCCAGCAGCTTCGCGTCCGGGCTCACGTCGAGCGCGCCCAGACCGAGATACTTCTGGCCGCGCGCGAGCCGGTTCGCATCGAGGATGACCTGCTCCGGCGCGTCGAGGCTGCGATGCTTGCGGCAATAGATGCCGTACTGCCGCCCCTTCTGCGTGCGCGAGTAGTACCAGAACTCGCCCTCGCGGTAGGGCACGCCCATGTCGGTTTCCTTGATGCGCCCGAGCATCTCGCGATAGAGCGTCTTTTGCAGCGCCCGCGACGGCTTCATCATCGCTTCGGTGTAGGCGTTCTCGGCTTCGAGATGGGCGGTCACCGCCGGCGTGCCCTTGTCGCGCAGCCAGAAGTAGTCGTCGCGGCGACGGTCGCCGTGATGGGTGAAGTGGCGCGGCTTGCGGGCGGCGACGGGTGGAACGGGCGGCATTGCTGGCATGGCGAAGGGCATCTGGAGAAGGGTTTCAACGTCGGGCGCCGCCCGGCATTGACCTGGCGACCCGCCAGGACTCGATCCGCTCGCGACGCCCAGGGTCGCGGCGCAGCATACCGGAAGCGGGTGGCCCGAAACACGCCACCGGGCTAGAATCGTGGGTGGTTCACTTGAATTTTCAGGGGCATGAGCCGCATGGAAAAATACGAATCCGAGACCACGCTGTTTCTGCGCGATTTTCTGGCGCGCCATCCGGACGTGGTCGAGAAGCAGAAGAAGGCCCGCGCAACGTGGTGGGACAAGACGCTCGACGCCGACCAGCAGCGTGCCTTCGCGGCATCCGCGGTGCCCAAGAAGCCGTACGAGTACTACAGCAAAGAAGATTGATGCCGATGTGGCGCCGGATCGACCCCATCGGGGGCCGCAACGGTAGTCATGTTCGTCGATTGCCGGGTCTGGCCAGACCCGGGGCGCGCCATGGAGGAAGTCCTGTGATGAAACGTCGTTTCCTTGCCCCGCTGCTGTTCGCGGCCCTGCTGCCGTGGACCATGATGCCGGCCCACGCCGGCTGGGAAGAAGCGGTGGCCGCCTACAACAAGGGCGACTACGGCGTCGCCGCGAAGGAGTTTCGGCCGTTCGCCGAACAGGGTCAGGCCACCGCCCAGTACATCCTGGGCTGGATCCACCAGAACGGCGAAGGTGTCACCAAAGACGAAGCCGAAGCCGCGAAGTGGTATCTCAAGGCCGGCGAGAAGGGCAACGCCGACGCGCAGTACGCGCTCGGCTCGCTGTATGCCGCCGGGGCCGGCGTCAAGCGCGACGACGCCGAAGCCGTGAAGTGGTTCCGCAAGGCGGCCGACCAGAACAAGGCCGGCGCGCAATACCTTCTCGGGTACATGCTTTCCGCCGGCGAAGGCGCCGCCAAGAACGAAACCGAAGGCACATCGTGGTACCGCAAGGCGGCCGAGCAGGGCCTGCCCGAGGCCCAATACGCGCTGGCGCTGGCGTTGTCCGACGGCCGCGGCATCACCAAGGACGACCAGGAAGCCAACCAGTGGTATCGCAAGGCGGCGGATCAGGGCAATGTCGATGCGGCCTACCTGCTCGGCTTCAACTATGAGGCGGGTCGCGGTGTGATCCCCGACTACGCGGAGGCGGTCCGCTGGTATCGGAAGGCCGCCGACAAGAACAATGTCGAAGCCCAGTATCACCTCGCCGCGCTGATCCGCGATGGCAAGGGGGCGGAGCGCAACGACGCCGAGGCGCTGGCACTGTTCAAGAAAGCGGCCGAAGCCGGGCAGCCCTACACCCCCACCGCCATCGACGAGTACATCAAGAAAGGCAAACCGGATCTGGCGTTCGACCTGGGCGACACCTGGCTCGGCAAACGCCCGGACGACGTGGCCCTGCTCACCATGCTCGGCTTTTCGGCGGCTGGCGAAGCGCGCGCCAATCCCGCCAAGTACGCCGCAGTGGCCAAGAAGTACGGTGAGCGGGCGATCGCGAAGATCGAGGCCGATAAGCGTCCGGAACGCATGACGCCGGCCGAGTGGACCGAATACCGCACCAAGTGGCTGCCCCAGCTATACGTGCAACTCGCGGGGCTGTCGTCCAAGGCCGGCGATATCGCCGGCTCGCGCGCCAAGCTCGAACGCGCGAGCCAGCTCAATCCCAACGATGCCTACACCTGGTACCTGCTCGGCCAGAATCACTTCGGCGAGTACGAGAAGCTCAATGCAGCAGCCCGGACGCTCGATGGCGAACCCAAGATGGATGCCACCGGCAAGGCGTTCGCCAAGCTCGACCGGGTGATCGATGCCTATGCCCACGCCGTCGCCCTCTCGGAAAACAAGGACACGCTGCGCGACCTGCACGACCCGCTACTCAAGGACCTCACCAGCCTCTACGATTTTCGCAACGGCTCGCGTTCGGGCCTCGACAACCTCATCGGCAAGTATCGCGGGCAGCAGTAGCCTCAGCGCTTCTTGGGGGGAGTAGGGGTTGGTACCGCCTTCGGCACGGGCTTCGGCATGCCAACGGGCTTCGGCGCCGGCTTGGCGATCGGCGCACTGGGCTTGGACATCGGTGCGGGTACCGTGTCGAACTCCAGGTCGATTGCGAAGATCGGGCGCCGGCTCACGAAGCGGCCACAATCGAGCCGCATGGCGCCGTCCGGGCCAGTCCAGGTGCGGGTGCGATGTTCGAGATATTCCTCGACCCGGGTCGCCAATGCGGGCTGCTGGCCGAACTTCTCGATCAGGGCATCGAGAACGGCCCGGCACCCCGGATAGCGCCGCTCGACCTGCGCCGGCTTGTCGCCGTCGCCTTCGCGCTCGAAACCCAGCGTGACCAGACGCACCTTCCCGCCCTCCAGCGACATGCTGACCGACGTGACCTCGGCGCGGGTGTCGTCGGCCGCGAGCCGCACGACATAGCGACCGTCGCCTTGCTTCAGCAGGGCTTCGAAACGCGGAATGTCGTCGCCCGGCACCACGACACTGCCGGTGCCACGCTGCCAGAACTCGTGCCGCGACGCCGGAAAGAGCTCTCGCAAGGTGGCAGGATCGGTGTTCGGACCGATGCCGGCATAGTCGACGGCGCCGACCGCAACGGGACAAAACGCCGCCAGCACGACGGTGACGCAACGCAACAGACAACGCGGGACAGGATTCATGACAAGGGAGCACGGTGCATAACCGGGAATATAAACTGACGCCGGTGGACCGGGTATTCCCCGACCGCGATTTTCCTTCCCGAAGCCAACACAACCACGCGAGGACGCCGTGCCCAAGATCATCGATTATTTCTTCTCTCCCATGTCGCCATGGACACACTTCGGCCACGCTCGTCTGCGCGCCATGGCCCGGGCACATGGCGCCACCGTGCGGGTCAAGCCGATCGACTTCGGGCGCGTGTTTCCGGTGTCCGGCGGACTGCCGCTCAAGCAGCGCCCGATGCAGCGGCAGCTCTACCGCATGTCCGAGCTGAAACGCTGGCGCGATCATCTCGGCATCCCGATCCGGCTCGAACCCAGATTCTTTCCGGCACCCACCGACCTGGCCGCGAAGCTGATCATCAGCGCGGCGCCCGCCGGCGCCGAGGTCCAGCTCGATCTCGCCGGCGCCTGCCTGCGCGCCTGCTGGGAAGAAGATCGCGATATCGGCGATGCCGCCACCCTTCAGGCGATCGCGACCGGCGTCGGCCTGGATGGCCCCGGATTGCTGGCGGGTGCCCAGGGTGACGCAGCGAAAGCCGCCTACGATGCGTTGACCGAGGAGGCGATCGCGTTGAATGTGTTCGGTGCGCCGACGTATCTGATCGACGGCGAGATCTTCTGGGGTCAAGACCGTCTCGACTTCGTCGAGCGCAAGCTGGCGTCCTGACGCCGACGCCAGGCCTGACCGCCCTTGAGGACGCTGGCCCCCTTCAAGGGAGTGGCGAGCAAAGCGAGCCTGGGGCGCGTGCTTGTCCAGCTTGCGCTGCGAGGCGCGCCGGTGCATGCCGAGCGCCTGGGCGGCCACCGAAGCGTTCGATTGCCGATGCCACGATCATCAGACCGACGTCCCGGCCGTCGGCCTTGGCGTGGTAGTGGCCGCGGTACTACTGGAGAAATAATGGATAGAAAAGTCGTGGCGATCCGGTCGCCACGGTCACTGCAATCCTAATGAGACTCCACGGTGTCGATACCCACGAACTCATCGGCCAGTGCAGCGATGCCCTCGTGCGCCACCTCGCGGATGAAGGCGCCCTTCTGGATGACCAGCACCCGGTCCGACAGCCGGCCGATGAACTCGATGGACTGCTCCACCAGCACCACGGTCAAGCCCCGGCTTTGCCGCAACCGCAGCAGCGTGTCGCCGATCTCGTCCACGATCGAGGGCTGGATGCCCTCGGTGGGCTCATCGAGCAGCACGATCTTCGGTTCCCCGCACAGGCACCGCGCCAGTGCCAGGATCTGCTGCTCGCCGCCGCTCAACACCCCGCCGGCGCGCTCCAGGATCGGTTTCAGCCGCGGGAAGTCGTCGAGCACCGCCGCGATCACGGTGTCCGGTGTCGCGCTGTGGATCGCCCCCATGCGCAGGTTCTCCTGCACGCTCAAGCCGCCGAAGATCTCGCGCCCCTGCGGTACGAATCCCAGCCCCAGCCGCGCGCGCTGGTGCGGCGCCGCCAGGCTCACGTCGTGGCCCCCGAGAATGACCTTGCCCGCGGTGGACTTGATGTGCCCCGCAAGGGTGCGCATGAGCGTGGTCTTGCCCATGCCGTTGTGGCCGAACACGCCCACGAACTCACCCTGCTTCACCGTCAGGCCGATCCCCATCAGGATCGGGATGCGGCCGTAGCCGGCTTTAAGCCCGGTCACTTCGAGCATGTCGGTGTCCGCAGGGTTGCCCGCCGGGGCCATGCCCCCGAGAACGCCGAACGAAGGGAATTTCTCCAACGAAGGGGCAGCATCCGCAGGGTTTCCCGAGGATTGCTGCGCCCCCTCGGGGAAGCCGCAGCGCAGCGCAGGCTGGGGGTGGAAGTCACGGTGCCCACAGGGCTCCCCGAGGACACCGGCCCCCTGGAGGGGGAAGCCGCAGCGCAGCGCAGGCTGGGGGTGGACGTCACCTCAGGCTACCTTGCGCTTGCCGAGGTACACGTCGCGGACGCGCTGGTCGCGCAGCACGATCTCGGCGTCGTCTTCCATGAGCACCTGTCCCTGGTGCAGCACGGTAACCGTGCGCGCGATCATGCGGATGAACTGCATGTCGTGCTCCACCACGATCAAGGACCGCGTCCCGCGCAGCCGGATCACCAGCGCGGCCAGGTGCTCGACCTCTTCGTGCGTCATCCCGGCTGCCGGCTCGTCGAGCAGGATCAGGTCGGGCTCGGCCGCGGTCACCATGGCCAGTTCCACGATCTGCCGCTGGCCGTGCGCCAGTTGCCCCACCATGCGGTTGGCCAAGTGCGCGATGCCCATGGTCTCGAGCACTTGGTCCACCGCCGCCGGGATCTCCCAGCGCCGTCCGCCCACGGTGGCAATACGCCGCTTCACCGCCAGCCACACGTGCTCGCGCGCGGTCAGCCCGTTGTACAGGCTGGGCACCTGGGTCTTGATGCCGATGCCGCGCCGCGCGATGTCCACGCTGGGCAGGCCGCCAATCGAGGCATCCTTGAACCGGATCTCGCCCGCGCTGGGTTTAAGTTGCCCGGTCAGGCACTTGAAGAACGTGCTCTTGCCCGCGCCGTTGGGCCCCACCAGGCAGCGCAACTCGCCCGCGGCAATGCCGAAGTCGATCCCGCGCAGCACCTCGACCCCGCCGAAGCGCATCACCAGGCCACGGGTTTCGATGACCGGGTTTGACACCGGGGTCATGGGTTCAGGCGCCGGGCGTCATCAGCGCGCCCCGGCGTTGGCCGCGGGGTGCTGCACCGTGGTGGCCGCCTGCAACGCAGGCTCGGTGCCACTGGCCGATGGCGGCGTTGCCACGCTCGGTGATGCGACCGGGCCCGGTGATGCCGGTGCGCTGGGCACGGCGTGCTGGCGCGGCTCGCGCAGCCGCTCCCACCAGCCTTGCAGCACCGGTTGAATCCCCTTGGGCACCAGCAGCACGAACACGATCAGGATGGTCCCGAGCGCCACGTTCGGATCCAGCCCCTGCAGCGTGCCCAACTTGGCCACGATCATCTGCAGCGCGATCGAGCCTGCGATCGGTCCCAGCAGCGTGCCCAATCCTCCCACCGTGACCCAGATGATCACCTGCGCGTTGTAGAACAGGCTGAACATGGTCGGGCTCACGAATACGCAGTTGGCGAACAGGATGCCAGCCATGCCTGCGATCGCGCCGCCGATGGTGAAGATACCCAGCTTGTAGCGGCGCACGTCGTAGCCCAGCAGTTCGCTGCGTGTCTCGTTCTCCCGGATCGAGATCACCACCCGGCCGAACCCGGTGGTGAGCAGCCAGCGCGAACCCGCGTACAGCATCAGCAGCAGGGTCGAGGCGATGTACCAGATGTCTTCGGGCGCCAGTTGCGTGCCTACGTCCCACGGCAGGTTCAGCGGCGGGGTCGAGGGGATGCCGTTGAAGCCCCCCAGCGCGGCCCGGCCGATCTTGTAGGCGTCACCGGCGGTGGCGTTGAAGAACTTGAAGAAGATCAGCGTCATGGTCAGCGTGATCACCCCCAGGTAGACATCGCCGATGCGGCCCCAGAAGATGAAGTAGCCCACCAGCGCGGCCACCAGCGCGGGCAGCACCATGGCCAGCACGATGGCCCAGGTGGAATCGCCGAAGTTGATCGCGCAAATGGCGTAGGTGTAGCCACCCAAACCGAAGAAGGCAGCCTGGCCGAAGCACAGGATGCCACCATAGCCCCAGATCAGCGCCAGGCTCAACGTCAGGATCGCCATGCTCACGTAGATCGTGGCGTTGATCAGGGTGAACAGCTCGAGCACGTGCGGCAGGGCGAAGATCGCCACCACCGACAGGGCCAGGCCGGCCACCCATCCCACTACTTTGAGCGGAGCGTTCATCGCCTCACAACGCCGCCTCTCAGAACCATCGGGGATATTCCACCGTGGTCGTGGTCGGCGGCCGGCACCGCTCGGCTGACTGTCGATCCCCCTGCGGGGGCCCCGCGCCAGGTGCCTCACAGGGCCCGCCGGAAGAACCGGCCGGTGATGCCCTGCGGCAGGATGCGCAGCAGCACGATCGCCGCGAACAGCAAGGTGATCTCCCCCACCACGGGCGTTGCCACGAAGGTCGCCAGCGTGTTCAGCGACCCCAGCAGCGTGCTCGCCGACAGCGTCCCGGCAATGATCGCCGACCCGCCGCTGATTACGGTGATGAACGCCTTGGCCACGTACGCCACTCCCATCGTGGGCAGCACCCCCGATAGCGGCGCGATCAAGGCGCCTGCCAAGCCGCTCAATGCCGCACCGGCCCCGAAGGTCACCATGTACACCGTGTTGGTGCTGATCCCCAGCGACGCGGCCATCGCCGGGTTCTGCATCGTCGCGCGCGCGATCAACCCGGCCTTGGTCAGGCGCAGGATCGCCATCAAGCCCCCCAGCACCGCCACCACGATCACCACCAGCACCAGCTCATACAGGCTGGTCCGGTATTGCCCGATGGTCACGCCGCCCAGCGGCGCCGACACCCCGGTGGTGGTGTTGCCGAAGATCATGGTCGCCGCGCCGATGAGCAACAGGCTCAGGCCCCAGGTGGCCAGCATGGTGTCGATCATCCGGCCATACAGGAACCGGATCACGGTGCGCTCCACCACGATCCCCACCACCCCCACGAACAGCGGTGCCAGCAGCAGCATCGCCACCCACAGGTTCACCCCCCACCTGGTGGCGTAGATCACCGCATAACCGCCCAGCATGATGAACTCGCCGTGCGCCAGGTTGATCACCCGCATCATGCCGAAGATCACCGCCAGCCCGACGCTGATGAGCGCCAGGCTCGCCACCGCGGTGATCACTTGCAAGATGATGATGACAACCAGGTCCATCGCTACTACCCCCCCGACAAATCTTTGCAGCAGGCCAGCGCCCACAGGGTCCCCCGAGGACGCTGTGCCCCCTCGGGGGGAAGGCGAAGCGCAGCGCAGCCTGGGGGGGACGTCCTCATACTTTTACGTCGATGACGTATTGTTGATTTTCGTTCGGGTTCTTCTTCAGGTCGCATACCGCCGCTGTGTCGGCCGGCTTCTGCTGGCTGAAGCTCTCCAGCACCTTGAACTGCCGGTTCTGCGCTTCGGCAAGATAGACGTCGAGCACGGCATGGTGGGTCGCCGGATCGATGGTGGTCTTGCCGCCCGGGCCGGTGAAGCTCATGTTGCCTTCCAGCGCGTCGATCACCTTCATCCGATCGACCGTTCCCGCCTTCTTCACCGCAGCAGCCCACAGGTTGAACCCGTGGTAGGTCATCATCGCGAGTTCGGTCAATGGCGCGGCCTTCTCGCCGAAGCGCTGGTAATAGCGCTTGATGAACTCGGCGTTGGCCGGCGACTTCACCTCCTGGAAGTACGCATACGCAGCCAGGATGCCGTTGTGCTCCTCCGGGTTGGTCACCACGTGCTCGTTGCCCACCCCGAAGGTGGTCGACGCCATCGGGATCTGCTTCTTCATGCCCGCGGCCGCCCACTGCCGATAGAACGAGATGTGCGACCCGCCGACGAGCACCGACATGACGATGTCCGGCTTGGCCGCCTGGATCTTCTTGATGGTCGGCCCGAAGTCGGTCACGTCCAGCGGGAAGAAGTCGGTCTGCACGATGGTGCCACCGTTGTCCTGGGTGTATTTCTTCACCCACTTCGAGGTGATCTGGCCATAGTTGTAGTCGGCCGCGAGTACGTAGATCTTCTTGCCGTTGAACTTCTTCATCGCATACGGAATCAGCTTTTCGACCGTCTGCGCGGGCGTGGAGCCGGTGCAGAAGCAGTTGCGGTCGCACACGCCACCTTCATACTGCGTGTTGTAGAAATACAGCGTGTTGAAGCGCTTGAGCACCGGCCGGATCGCCTCGCGCGAAGCCGAGGTGATGCCCGCGTGCACCACCGCCACCTTCTCCTTGGTGGCCGCTTCGGTGGCGTATTGCGTGTAGTACTGGATGTTCGACTGCGGATCGTAGTTGATCAGCTTCAGTTGCCGCCCCAACAGCCCGCCGGCGGCGTTGGCTTCTTCCACCGCCAGCGTGAGCACGTCGATCATCGGCCGACCGTAGATGTCCAGCCCGCCGGAGGCATCGTGGATGCCGGCGATCTTGATGTCGTCGGCCGCGTGCAGGTCGCGGATGAACCATGGCCCGGCGGCAGCAGCGGTGCCGACGGCGGCGGCTTTGAGAATGCGTCTGCGGTCCAGCTTGGTATCCATGAATTGTCCTCGAGGTTTATGGAACTGCGGGTGCTACGTAAACCGGCGGCGTGATGCGCCGCCTCTCCGTTAACGCGACCAACCCCGAACCGGCGCACACCCGATCGCCATCACCGTGACGTGCTTCCGCAACGGTGTTTGGCGCGACGCGCGCATTCAGGAGTTATGCCTGTCAAGCGTTGGGGTCCTTCGAAAGATGTTCATGCACGCCGAGCCAGTGAGCGTCGGGCTGGCGAGGATTCAGGACGATGGTCTCGCGCTCGGCGCGGGTCTCGGTGCCGAGCGTCGCCGAGGCCTCGACTCTTACCGAATGCGCGAACAGGGCAACATCGTCGGTGACGAAGTGAATGTCCTGGCCGAACGACTTGCCGCCGAGAATGCGCAGATCGATCTCGTATTGTGCACCTCGATCTCGATTGCTCGCTACTCTGGTGCACGCCCGATTGGTGCACGCTCGATTGGTGCACGCTCGATTGGTGTGCGCCCGATTGCCGTGACGACATCTCCCTTGCAGGCACCCGCATCACCGGAATCGCCCGGCGACGGTCGAACCCGCACCGAAGCCCGTAGAATCAACGCCATTCACGAGGAGACCACGATGTTCCGCTTCGCCTTGGCCATCACGTTGTTCAGCACCCTTTGTTCCTCCCCGGTGTTGCGAGCGGAGGAACCGGTCCCCATCGAGGAGGAGCCGCAGCACAAGCTGCGTTTCGAGAATTCCCATGTGCGATTCTTCGACGTCCGGCTGCCCGCGGGTTACCGCGGGGTGATGCACATCCACCATCACGACGGCGTGTTCGTCAACATCGAAGCCAGCGCCACCGAGGCCGAGGACTGGGGCAAGGCGCCGGTGACAAGGCCCGGCCGCACACCCGGCGAGAGCTACTTCATCGGCTATGGCAAGCGCCCGAAAGCACACCGGGTGAGCAATGTCGGCGATGGCATCTATCACGTCATCGATACCGAGATCCTCGCCGGCTGCGGTGGCGCGACGCCAGCGGACGACGCGGCCACCGGTCCGGTCGTGACGGATAACCCCCGCGTTCGCGTTTCCCGCGTCGAACTGGAACCCGGCGCGTCGGCCACGCTGCGCGGGCCATGCGGCATGCTGGTGGCAGTCACGCGCGCCCTGATCACGATCGACGCGCCCGGCGGCACCGAACGCATCGCGCTCGACCCGGCGGGCTTCAAGTGGCGCGACAGCCGCCAGCCCATGACACTCACCAATGTCGGCCAGACGCCGTTCCTGGCGATCGACATCCTGGTCAAATGACCCGATCACGCGTCCAACGACCGATGCATCCCGCAGTCCCTCGCGCGCACCACGCCTGCGCGCCGCGCACATGAACGCGCCGGCACGCCCACCGCGGCTCTCGGTCCTCGACCAGTCGCCTATCATCCGCGGCCATTCACCCGCCGAAGCGGTCCGCCGCACCGTCGAGCTCGCGATCGAGGTCGAACGTCTCGGCTATCACCGCATCTGGCTCGCCGAACATCACAACATGCGCGGGCTGGCCGATCCTTGCCCCGAGATACTGCTCACACGCGTGGCTTCCGCCACCAGCCGCATCCGCGTCGGCACCGGCGGCGTGCTGCTGCCCTACTACAGCGGGCTCAAGGTGGCCGAGATCTTCCGCATGCTCGAGGCGCTGTTCCCGCAGCGCATCGATCTGGGCATCGGCCGGGCACCGGGCGCCGATTCGGTCACCGCACGGGCGCTGTTCAACGGGGCGTTCTACGACTTCGACCAGTTTCCGGTGCATGTCCAGGAGACGGTCGCGTTGCTCGACAACGCCCTGCCGCCGGACCACCCGTATGCCGGCATCGTGGCCATGCCTGCCGGCACGAGCGCACCCGAGGTCTGGCTGCTCGGCAGTTCCGACTACAGCGCCCGGCTCGCCGCCGCGCTCGGCCTGCGCTTCTCGTTCGCGCACTTCATCAGCGGCCATGGCGGCGATGCCGTGACGCGCCTGTACCGCCGCGACTTCCGTCCGTCCGCACGCGAGTCCGCACCGGCGGCCATCCTCACGGTATTCGCGATCTGCGCCGAAACCCAGGTCGAGGCCGAACTGCTCGCCGCCTCCATCGACTTGCGCCGTTTGCAGATGGCGCGTGGCCAGGACGGCCCGATCGTGCCGGCCGACGAGGCGATCGCGATGCCCTATTCCGACAGCGACCGTGCGCTCATCCGGCGCGAGCGTGCCCGCGCGGTCGTCGGCACCCCTGAAAGCGTGCGCGATCGCATCCTCGAGCTGCAGGCGGCGTTCGAGGCCGACGAGATCATGGTGCTCACCATCACCGGCAGCTACGAATCGCGGATCGCGTCCTACGCCCTGCTGGCGCAAGCATTCGGGCTGGTAGCAGCTTGACGCCCACCCCCCGGCTTCGCTGCGCTACGCCTTCCGCCAAGTGGGCGCAGCGTCCTCGGGGGTGAGGCCGGACACAGACAGTCCCTGCGGACTGTCTGTGCCTGCCGAACGACAGCGGCCTCCGGCCGCTGGCACCCTGCGGATGCTGCCCCTTCGCTCGCGGACCGTCCGTCGCCTGCCGAACTGAAGGCGGTTCGGCGTGCCGACCCGGGCAGTTCCCTCCGAACGTCTCCTGCTCGGCCTGCTGGCGGCGGTCCAGGTGACGCACATCATGGACTTCATGGTGATGATGCCGCTCGGCCCGCAATTGATGCGGGTGTTCGGTACCGGGCCGCGCGAGTTCGGCCTGGTGGTCTCGGCCTATACGTTCGGCGCGGCGGCAGCCGGGTTTCTCGCCGCCTTCCACATCGACCGCTTCGACCGCAAGGTGGCGCTGCTGGGCATCTATGCCGGTTTCTGCGTCGCGACAGCGCTGTGCGCGATCGCCCCCGGCTTCTGGACGCTGCTCGCCGCAAGAGTCGCGGCGGGCGTGTTCGGCGGCGTCGCCGGCGCCGTGGTCTATGCCATCGTCGGCGACCTGATTCCGGAGACCCGGCGCGGCACCGCCATGGGCGTGATCGCGTCGGCCTTCTCGATATCGTCGGTGGTGGGCGTGCCCGCCGGCCTGTTCCTGGCCAACCACTTCGGGTGGCGGGCGCCCTTCGTCCTGCTGGCCGTATCGGGCACCGTGATCTGGGTCGCCGCCTGGCGCACGTTGCCGCGCATCGACCGCCATGTGGATAGCGGACCGGGGCGCCCGGCCATCGCCCAGCTCGGCGCGATCTTCGCTCAGCGCAACCACTTGAATGCGTTTGCCCTGACGGCAACGCTGATGTTCGCCGGCTTCTCGGTGATCCCGTTCATCAGCCCCTACATGGTCGCCAATGTCGGGTTGAAGGAAACCGATCTGCCCTGGTTGTATTTTTTCGGCGGGCTCGCGACGCTGTTCAGCTCGCGACTGATCGGTCGGCTGACCGACCGCTACGGCCGAAAAAGGGTATTCCGTATCCTCGCGGCGATTTCGATCATACCTTTGCTGGTCACGACCAATCTGCCGCCGGTGCCGGTGCCCCTGGCGATCGCGGCCTCCGTCCTGTTCATGGTCTTCGTATCGGGTCGCTTCATTCCCCTTATGGCGCTGGTCACCGCCAGCGTCGACCCGCGCCTGCGCGGCAGCTTCCTGGCATTCAATGCCTCCATCCAGCAATTGTTCGCCGGCCTGGCGGCCTTCGCCGCGGGTCTCATCCTGGGCCATTCCGTCGACGGCCGGATCACGCACTACAATCTGGTCGGCGCGCTCGCGGTGATCGCCACCTTCACCTGCATCTGGCTGGCCGGCCGGGTCCGGCCGGCCATGTCGGTGGTCGGGGCGCCGCGATGATGCCGCACCGGCTGGTCCGGCCGCGGTGTCGGCGCGGCGGCCGGCCAGGTTGCGGCCCCAAGTTGTCGGCTATGCGGTTTCGTGCGAACAATGCCGATATTCCGTAAGGGGCCCGATGGCGGGCGGAGCTTGACCAGATGACCGAACACGATAGCCAGAACAGCGACTTCCGGGCCTTCACGACCCTGCGCCGCATCCTGTTCGTGGCAACCCCGGCCGGCGCGCTGGCGTGCGTTGCCGGCTACCTCGCGCGCTGGTACTCCGACGAAGCCGGCTGGATCCTGTTCGCGCTGTTCGAGGTGGCGGCGCTGGCCATTGCCCTCTGGCTGGCCGCGCAGCGACTCGACCGCGCCCGTCGTGGCGTACCGCTCCGGCCCGCCCAGGCACGATTCGACCAGGTCCAGACCGCCCTCACCCGCGAGATCGAACTCGCCCGCGACGCTGCCCAGGAAAGCGTCGAACGGTTGCGGGTGATCACCGACAACAGCCCCTCATGCATAGGTTATCTCGACACCGGGCTCCACTATCGTTTCTGCAACCGCACCTACCAACTTTGGTATGGCATGGCGCCCGAAGACCTTATCGGCCGCACGGTGGCCGACCTGGTGGGCGATGTCGCCTTTCGCGAGATCGCGCCGTTCTATCGCCGCGCCCTGGCCGGCGAGCAGGTGAGCTACGAACGCACCATCACCATCGACCACCAGTCGCGCACCATCCTGGTCGAGCTCGCCCCCGGTCGCGCCGACGATGGCGAAGTGCTCGGCCTGTTCGCCTGGGCCTCCGATGTCACCCCGCAGCGCGAACAGCAGGCGGCGTTGCGCGAGAGCGAGACCCGGTTTCGCCAGGCGTTCGACTTCGCCGCCATCGGCATGGCGATCGTGTCGCCCGATGGCCGCTGGTTGCAGGTCAACCACGCCCTGTGCGACCTGCTCGGCTACAACGCCGCGAGCCTGCTGAACATGACTTTCCAGCAGGTCACCCATCCCGACGATCTCGCCGCCGATACCGGCTTCGTCGGACAGATGCTCGCCGGCACCATCGAGAGCTACCAGATGGAGAAGCGCTACCTGCATCGCGACGGCAGCGTGGTCTGGGTGCTGCTCAGCGTGTCACTGGTCCGCGATGCCTATCGGACACCGGTGCATTTCGTGGCCCAGATCCAGAACATCACGCCGCGCCGCGAGGCCGAGATCCAGCTTCGGCGCAGCACCTCGCTGCTGCGCCAGACCGAGCAGATGGCGCGCATCGGCGGCTGGTCGATGGATCTGCCGACCATGACCCTCGAATTGTCCGAACAGGTCTACCGCATCCACGAACTGGCACCGGGTAGCCACCCCGACCTCACCGCCGCGCTCGACTTCTATCCGGCCGAGGTGCGGCCCGATATCGAGCGGGCCATCGCCGCCGCGCGCGCCGATGGCATCCCGTGGGATTTCGAAGTGCCCTTCGTCACCGCCGGGGGCAGACGACTCTGGGTACGGACGCAGGGCAATGCCGACATGCAAGACGGCCAGGCCGTGCGCCTGTTCGGCACCTTCCAGGACATCACCGAGCGCAAGGAAGCCCAACTTGCCCTCGAACGCAGCCAGCGTTTTCTCGACGCCGTGATCGAAGCCATTCCGCAACCCGTCTTCGTCAAGGACGAGCAGCATCGCTGGGTGCTGTTCAACACCCGCTTCGCCACCACCATGATGAAGCTGCCGCGCGAGCGCCTGATCGGGCACAGCGATCCCGACATCTATCCGCCGGATGTGGTCGCCAAGTACTGGGCGGAAGACGACGAGGCGCTGGGCCAGGCCGATCCGACCCTGCGCGAGAACCCGATCCCGCTCGACGACGGCAGCATCCGCTGGATGCTCGAGAGCAAGCAGCGGTGCGAACTGCCCGATGGCAGCCGCTACATCGTCGGCGTCGGCACCGACATCACCCACATGAAGCAGATGCAGGAGGCACTCGGTGCCAGCGAGGCCAGCCACCGCCTGCTGGCGGAGCATTCGAGCGACATGATCCAGCGCCTGACCCCGGCGGGCGTGATCACCTATGTTTCGGCCGCGTGCCGGCGCACGCTGGGCTACCGCCCGGAAGACCTCAAGGGCAGTGCGCTCGCCGACTTCATCCACCCCGACGATCTCGAATCCACCGCCATGCGCTTCGCCGCCGTGGTCCGCAACGATGCTCAGCACACCATCACCTGCCGGCTGCGACATCGCGACGGCCACTGGCTGTGGAGCGAATCGTCGTTCCGCGCCGTGCACGCAGCCGATACCGACGAGGTGCTGGAGGTCATCGCGGTCACCCGCGATATCGACGAGCGCTTCCGTGCCACCGCGACCGTGAACCGTTTCAAGTACGCGCTCGACAACACGCTCGACCTGATCGTCATCATCGATCCCAGAACCCTGCTGCACCAGTACGTCAACCGCGGCGTCACCGATGCGCTGGGCTACACCGAGGCCGAAATGCTGCGCATGACGCCGATGCAGATTCGCCCCGGCGTCAGCGAAGACCAGTACCGGGGCGGCATCGCTCCGCTGCTCGCCGGATTGGTGCCGTCGCTGCGCTACGAATGCGATCTCCAGCGCCGTGACGGCAGCCCACTGCCGGTCGACGTTTCGCTGCAGGTGATCCAGCGTCCCGACGAGGCCGATGTGCTGATCGCGGTGGCGCGCGACGCGACCGAGCGCAAGAAGGTGGAGCGCATGAAGAACGAATTCGTCTCTACCGTGAGCCACGAACTGCGGACCCCGCTCACCTCGATCCGCGGCGCGCTCGGGCTACTGACCGGCGGTGCCGCCGGGGTGCTGCCCAAGCGCGCCGCTCATCTTGCCCGCATCGCCCTCGAAAACAGCGACCGCCTCATGCTGCTCATCGACGACATCCTGCACATCGAGAAGATGGAATCCGGCAACGTGCCGTTCGATGTCCGGCCCGAACCGGTCCGGCAGTTGCTCGCGCAGGCCATCGAGGCCAACGCCGCCTATGGTCAGCAGTTCGAGGTCCGCTTCGAGCTTGCGGTCGCGATCCCCGATTGCCTGGTGGCGCTCGACCGCAACCGCTTCATGCAGGTCATGGCCAACCTGCTCTCCAACGCCGCCAAATACTCCCCGCCCGGCGGCGTGGTGTCGGTGCGAGCCGTACGCGACGACGGCATGGTGCGCATCGAGATCACCGACCAGGGCCCCGGTATCCCGCCCGAGTTCCGCGCCAAGATGTTCGGCAAGTTCTCGCAAGCCGATTCGAGCGACACCCGGCCGCACGGCGGCACCGGCCTGGGCCTGAACATCGTACGGTCCATCATGGAGCGCCACGGCGGCGACATCGACTACATCACCACCACCGAAAGCGAAACCCCGGGGCGCAGCGGCACCACCTTCGTCGTCCGCTTTCCCGAGGCCAGGCTCGAGCCGGCCCGAATCGAGGCACTCGCGCAATGAGCTCGACCCCGCTCGAACGTGTCCTGTACGTCGAGGACGACCCCGACATCCGCGAAGTCGCCCGGCTGGCGCTCGAAGTGGTCGGCGGCCTCACCGTCCTTGCCTGCGAATCCGGCGAAGACGCGCTGGCCCGCCTTTCCGGCTTCCGGCCCGACCTGCTCCTGCTCGACGTGATGATGCCGGGCATGGATGGGCCGACGTTGCTCGGGCGGTTGCGCGAGACTGCCACGGGTCGTGATGTGCCGGCCATCTTCATGACCGCCAAGATGCAACCCGACGAAGTCGCCGCTCTGGAGCGCATCGGCGCCATCGGCGTGATTCCGAAGCCGTTCGATCCGATGCGGCTGACCGAGGAAGTCCGCGCCATCTGGACGGCGCACCAGGCCCGCCGTCCCGATACGGCGACCGCCGACGACCCGCGAAAGGCCACCATCGACCAGACGGTGAATCGGCTGGCGCTGCGGTTCTTCCACAAGCTTCCCGCGCGCATCGCGGAGATCGGCGAACTATGGGCGGTCCTGAAGAGTGCCGCGACCGACCGCCAGACCCTGGCCGAACTGCATCGCAAGGTGCACAGCCTGACCGGCACCGCCAGCACCTTCGGCTTTGCCGCGGTCGCCGCTGCCGCCCGATCGCTCGAACGCGCCCTGCTGCATCTCCTGGGCACCGACGCCGTACCCGACAGCGCGCGGCTCGAGCCGGTCGAGCCGCTCTGGGCCGCGCTCGAGGCGGCAGCCATCGGTACGGCCCCCCGGTTCGATCCGGTGGAGGACGAGGCCGCCGAGATGGCCGAGATGGCCGAGCCCGCCGCGATCACGACCAACCGCTCGGCCGAGGGGCGGCGCGTGGTCTACCTGCTTGGCACCGGCATCGATTCGCTCGAAGGACTGCGCCACCAGCTCGAAAGCCATGGCTACGACGCGCGAGCGTTCGATTCGATCGACTCGATCGAGGCGGCGACGCAGCGCCTGCCGCCCACCGCCATCGTGAGCGACGGCGACATGGTCGTGGGGCAACTCGCCGGCGCCGCCCTGGCAGCGCGCCTCGCCCAGCACCGGATCGAGCGCCCGCCCCTACTGTTCATCTCCGACCGCGGCGACCTGCGCACCCGCCTCCAGTCGGTCAATGCCGGCGCCGCTGCGTTCTTCGCCCGGCCGCTTCGGCTTGCCAGCCTGGTCGACAAACTCGACCAGGTCGGCGCCCGCTTCATCCCCGAACCGTTCCGGGTGATGATCGTCGAGGACGCCGAAGATCAGGCCGCCCTGTACGCCGCCATCTTGCGCAACGCCGGCATGCGGGTGTCGGTCATCGCCGATCCCGCCCGATTGCTCGAAGAGATCGACGACTTCCATCCGGAGCTCATCCTGATGGACATGTATCTGCCCGAATGCTCGGGCGACGACCTCGCCCGCGTGGTGCGGCAGCTCGACGCCTTCGTCGGCATCCCGATCGTGTTCCTGTCGGTCGAAGACGATTTCGATCGACAGATCAATGCCATCGTGCGCGGCGGCGACGAGTTCCTCACCAAACCGATCAAGCCGGCACAGCTGCTGGCGGCGGTGAGCGGGCGCATTGAACGCTATCGGATCTTGCGCACGCTCATGGTCCAGGACAGCCTGACCGGCCTCAACAACCATTCACGGTTGCAGCAGCTGCTCGAAAGCGAAGTCGCCCGCGCGCTGCGCGAGGACACCCGGCTCGCGATCGCGATGATCGACATCGATCACTTCAAGAACGTCAACGACACCTACGGACATCCCACCGGCGACCGCGTGCTGCGCACGCTTGCCCGCTTTGTGCGCCAGAGCCAGCGCCAGAGCGATATCGTCGCGCGCTACGGCGGCGAGGAGTTCGCCATCGTCATGCCCAACACCGACGAAACCGACGCCATGGCCGTGATCGACCGCCTGCGCAGCCGCTTCGCCACCCTGGTTCACGAGGGCGAAAAGGGCGAGACCTTCCAGGTGACCTTCAGCGCCGGCGTCGCGACGCTGGGCGGCCGCAACAATGCGCGCGAGCTGTTGCTCGCCGCCGACGACGCGCTCTACCGCGCGAAGGAACAGGGGCGCGACTGCGTGGTGCTGGCCGCGTCGGACGCCGAGTAGCAGCCTGCGATCGAACACCTGACCCCGACAGCCTGGGAGTGCTGAACGAAGGGACTTAAGAAACGAAGGGGCAGCGCCCACAGGGTGCCAGCGGCCGGAGGCCGCTGTCGTTCGGCAGGCACAGACAGTCCGCAGGGACTGTCCGTGTCCGGCCTCACCCCCGAGGACGCTGCGCCCCCTTGGGGGAAGGCGAAGCGCAGCGCAGCCTGGGGGTGGACGTCACCTGTCCCTCGAGGGGGAAGGCGAAGCGAAGCGCAGCCTGGGGGTGGTCGTCAACTCGGCGCAGCGCAGCCTGGGGGTGGGCGTCACCTTTAGAACCGAAAGCCGACCTTGCCGCCGAAGGTATTGGCGCTGCCGGTGCGATCGGCCTCGACCGCCACGTTGAGCAGCCCGAAGTTCACGTTCAGGCCGACGAACACGCGGTTCAGCCCGAACGATTCGCTCGCCAGACTGCCGACGCCGCGCGCCGAGCTGCTGACCCAGGTGCGCCCCACGCCGCCATAAGGCGTGAAGATCAGGAAGCCCTTCGAGATCAACAGGTCGAGACCCTTGCTGTCGAAATCGAGCTGATCCACGCCGGTGACCTTGCTGTAGCTGCCGCGCAAGCCGATCGCTGGCAGCACGGTGTTGCCCGCGATGAACGAATAGCGCAGCTCCCCACCCCAGGAGCGGATCGACGTACCGGGCACCGTGGACAGCGCAACCCCCACATCGAACCCGAAGGGCAGCCCCTTGTTGAGCCGCAGGCTGGGCACGGTGAGTGAAGAGAACGAATCGCTACCCGAGCTCGCCTTGTCGAGAATCGCGGAATTCTTCAGCGAGGTATTGGTGACCGCCACGCCGACATCGAAGCCGCTCAGGCCCTGAGGCTCGGTCGGGATCAGCGCCTTGTACGACAAGGCGGCACCCAGGTCTTCGGACAACAGCCGGAACTCGCTCTGGTTGAGCAACTGGAGCCGGTCGAGTTCGCCGGCGCCGGCCGGCAACACCACGGACGCCAGCAACGTCACACCCACCCTTGCAAGCCTCATCCGGCCTCCCTGGCGCTGGACATGAATCGGATGCTCGCGGGCACGCGGCGAGCCCTCCGAGAATCTAGCACAGCCCCGATTGGACGCGGTTCGTCATTGCGTCGCGCCGCGCGATGCGCCGACAATCGCGCCCCATGAGAGTGCTGCTGGTCGAGGACGACCGGATGATCGGAGAAAGCGTCGAGGCCGGATTGCGGCAGGAAGGGTGCGCCGTCGACTGGACGCGCGACGGCGTCGCCGCGTCGCTGGCGCTGCGCGCCGACGCCTACGACATCGTGCTGCTCGATCTGGGCCTGCCGCGCAAGGGCGGGATGGAGGTGCTCACCGAGCTGCGCGCACGCCACTCGGGCACCCCGGTGCTCATCATGACCGCGCGCGATGCCGTTCCCGACCGGATCCGCGGGCTCGACGCCGGCGCCGACGACTATCTGGTCAAACCTTTCGACCTCGATGAGCTGATGGCCCGCATTCGCGCTGTGCTGCGGCGGGCAGCCGGGCGCGCCGAACCGCGCCTCGAGCACCTGGGCGTTGTACTCGACCCGGCAACAAGGCAGGTCACCCGTGACGGACAGCCTGTCGCCCTTTCGGCGCGCGAGACGGCGGTGCTCGCCGCGTTGCTCGAACGCCCCGGCGCGATCCTCTCGCGCGACCAGATCGAAGCCAAGATCTACGGCTGGGGCGAGGAGGTCGAGAGCAACGCGATCGAAGTCTACGTCCACGGACTGCGGCGCAAGCTCGGCACCGGCTTCATCCAGACCGTCCGCGGTCTGGGCTATACGCTGAGCCCTGCTCGCTGATGGGTTCGATCCGAAAACGCCTGCTGGTTGCCCTGCTCGCCGCGGTCGCGATCGCCGCGATCGCGGGGTCGTGGCTCATCTACCGCAATGCGCTCGCCGAGGCCGACAGCTTCTTCGACGACGAACTGCGGCAGATCGCGATGTCGCTGCGCGACCAGGACTTCGGTTATGCCGTGCCGGAAGCCCTGCGCGAAGCCCGGGTCCGGTACGACTTCGTGGTGCAGGTGTGGAGCATCGAGGGGCGCCGCATCTACCTCTCGCAGCCGCACCCGACCTTGCCGGGCCTGGGGCGCTTGGGCTATGCCAGCACGCCCACGCCGGAGGGCAACTGGCGCACCTTCACGGTGCAGATGCGCGGCCAGGTGATCCAGGTGTCGCAGCCGGAGAAGGTGCGCTCGCGCCTGGCCACCAGCCTCGCGTTCCGTACCCTGTCGCCTTTCATGCTGGTGATGCCGTTGCTGGGCATTGCGGCGTCATTGATCACGGCCTGGGGCCTGCGCCCGCTCGAAGACGTGACCCGCGCCATCGGCAAGCGCGATCCGCAGGCGCTCGCGCCGCTGCCCGCGGCCGGGCACCCGGCCGAGATCCAGCCGCTGGTGGCCTCGCTCAACGCACTGCTCGAACGCCTCGGCGCCGCGCTCAATGCCCAGCGCAGTTTCGTTGCCGACGCCGCGCACGAGCTGCGCACGCCGCTCACCGCTCTCAAGCTGCAGCTCCAGCTTGCGCAACGCGCCCCGACCGACGCCGACCGTGAGGCCGCGTTCGAGCGACTCGCCGCCGGCATCCAGCGCGCGGCGCGCCTGGTGGAGCAACTGCTGACGCTAGCCCGCCAGGAGCCCGAAGCCATGGCGCCGCGATTCGCCACGGTCGACCTCACCGAACTCGCGCGCAGCGTCGTCACCGACCTGCACAACGTCGCCGCCGAACGCCAACTCGATCTGGGCATCGCCGCGGCCGCCCCGGTAACTATCCGGGGCGATGCCGATGGCCTGCGCATCCTGCTCGCCAATCTGGTCGACAACGCGATCCACTACACGCCCCCGGGCGGCATGATCGACGTGGCCGTCCACCAGGGCGCCGACGGCGCGGCGTGCCTGCGGGTGACCGACGCCGGCCCCGGCATTCCGGCCGAAGACCGCGAACGCGTGTTCCGGCGCTTCTACCGCGCGCCCGGCACCGGCACCGACGGCAGCGGCCTCGGGCTGGCCATCGTCAAGCGGATTGCCGATCTGCATGGGGCGCACGTGGATCTTGACGACAACCCCACGGGGTCAGGTCTTGCAGTAACGGTCACTTTCGCCGGCAGCGGCGCCGACGGGATCTCATGATCGCCTGCTCGGCCTGCCCGCAGAACATGTTGGCCATCGACGGCGTGGGCTGTACGCCGACCGAAGCGCCACCGACTTTCCCGCGGTCTCGAGCAGAACCGGCTTGAACTTGTCGATCATGTCGGGCGTTATGCCGAGCTTGGCGAAGGCTGACTTCAGCCCCGCCGTGAGTACACTTCCGTATCGGTCGCCGGCTTGCACGTCACCAGCGCCAGATGGGCACGGGGAAACTCGCCGCACGAACACTTTGCGTCAGCGCATGAACCCATCGAGGCGATGCATCGCTTTCGCCAGGCTCGGCGCACGGGCCGCCGCGCGAAAAGGATCCCAGCGATTCAGCACAAAATCGCACCGGCGAGCGTTGTACTTCGGTCCGACATTCGCCCTCGAACCTGGCGCCGGCGCGATCTCCGCCGCGAGACGGCGGCTACGACTGCGGCGCGCCAGATTCACCAACTCGCGCTTTGGGTGTTCAAGATCTTCGGGGCGTGCCGGCACCTTCACCTGCGCCACGAGCAACTCTGCGGCCAACCCGACAGCGTCAGCGATAAGCCACGCTTCGACAGTGCGCACCACCACCCTGAACAGCAATGACGCCGGCCGAACCTCGAGCCCCCCTGTTTTCAGGAGCGTCGGCGCGCAGGCTGTTCGATCAAGATCGACCAGCACCACGTGAGGCAACACATGGCACGCGTTACGATAAACCGGGATTTTGAGTCGTATGGCGTCAACGCCACCCGTCACGATCGGGGCGTAGATTCGAAAACCCCTGCCAGATGCCGATAGCAAGCGTCGCATGACCGCCATGCTCAACTCATCTTCGGCGACCAGCATCAAATCCATCGACAAACCGTGCTCAGAGCAGCAATGACAACTGCTCGACGCTATTCGGCTTTACCTTACTCAATACGACCTCGGCAACCGAATAGCCGGCTTCGACCAGGGCTAACTCCTGCTCGGTGGCCCCCAGTACCCGGGTGCCGTCTTTCGAGGGCTCGAGCCGCAACACCTCGCGCGGGTCTATGCTCTTGTCCGACAACATCGCCTCGCTGTGGGTGGTGATGAAAACCTGTCGGCGGTGCTTCGCCTTGCGCTGCAGATCCCAGATGAGCGGCGGTATCCGGCGCACGATATCCTCGTTCAGCGATAACGCCGGCTCTTCCAGCAAGAGCAACGAGTCGCCGTCGAGCAGGCTCCACATGATGCCAAGCAACCGCAGCGTCCCGTCGGAGAACTGTTCTTCACGCTGCCAACCGGCATCCGGCCGCCAGTGTTCGTACATCGCCTCCAGATGCGGACGGCCCGTAGCCACATCACGACGGAACTTGAGGTCGCGCATGTTGGGAACGCAGGCACGGAGAGCCGCTTCGATTTTCTTCAGTCGTGATTCGCGGGTCCGATCCGGCGTGTTGGCGATGCGCTCCAGGAACGACTGACCGAACGGATCGCCATCGAGCCGAGCCGCGCCGACGATCTCGCTGTACTTGAGCAGTTGCGGCACCAGATGCAAGTAAGTGAGCGTCGAAAAAAATTGGCAAGGCGCGCCGGGTTTGTATGCCGGCACCGGATCAACCAGTCCCTTGCAGGGAAACGGCTTGGCTCACGATGCGCTCCGGAGCCAGTCAGCCTCGACTCCACGCCATCGCGGACCGGACCTGCTCAGCGGCTTTCCTGCATCACGGTGCCATCCCGTCACTGTGTAAACTGCAAACGCGTTAGCGGTACTGCGCCCACGTTCCTTCTACACAGGCAATCGATCGATGCACAGCACGTTCAGGCAGTTGCTTTCCACGGGCGCCGACACCGCCATTGCGATCTCGGCACCCGGCCGCACCGCCTTGTCGTATCGCGAGCTGCGGGCGCAGGTCGACAACACGCTCGCCAGCCTCAACACGCTGGGCGTCGGGCGCAACGACCGCGTGGCCATCGTGCTGGCCAACGGTCCGGAGATGGCCGTGTGCTACATGGCCTGCGCATCCGGCACCACCAGCGCACCGCTGAATCCGGCCTATCGCGCCGATGAATTCGAGTTCTATCTGTCCGATCTGAACGCGAAGGTGCTGATCGTCGAGCGCGACAGCGCCTCTCCCGCCATCGAGGTGGCGCGCAAACTCGGGGTGCGGGTGGTGGACCTGCTGGTGGCGGACGGCGCGCTCGCGGGCAGCTTCACCCTGGTGCCGCGCGACGGCAACGCCACGACGCCTGCCGCCACGCCGTCCGGCGGCTACGGCGAGCCCGGTGACATCGGCATGGTGTTGCACACCTCAGGCACCACCTCGCGACCAAAGATCGTGCCGCTGTCGGTGCGCAACCTGTGCGCCTCGGCCGCCAACATCGGCCACACGTTGCAGTTCACCGCTGCCGACATCGGCCTGAACATCATGCCGCTGTTCCACATTCACGGCCTGATCGCGGGCGTGCTGGCGCCGCTGTCGGCGGGCTCGCAGGTGTTCTGCACGCCGGGCTTCAACGCGCTCAAGTTCTTCGCCTGGATGGACGAGGCGAAACCCACCTGGTACACGGCCGTGCCCACCATGCATCAGGCCATCGTCGGCCGTGCCAAGGGCAATGCCGAGGTGATCCGGCGCAACCCGCTGCGCTTCCTGCGCTCGTCGTCGTCGTCGATGCCGCCGCAGGTGATCCGCGACGTCGAAGAGGTGTTCGGCTCGCCGCTGATCGAGGCCTACGGCATGACCGAAGCCACGCACCAGATGGCGTCGAACCCGTTGCCGCCGAAGGCGCGCAAGCCCGGCACCGTGGGCCTGTCCGCGGGCCCCGAGGTGGCGATCATGGGCACCGACGGCGCGCTGCTCGGCGCCGGCGCCGTGGGCGAGATCGTGATCCGCGGCCCCAACGTCACCTCGGGCTACGAGAATAATCCGAAAGCCAACGAAGAAGGCTTTCTGAGCGGCTGGTTCCGCACCGGCGACCAGGGCACGCGCGACGCCGACGGCTACATCAGCATCACCGGCCGCCTGAAGGAGATCATCAATCGCGGCGGCGAAAAAGTCAGTCCGCGCGAAATCGACGAGATCCTGATGGATCACCCGGCCGTGGCCCAGGTGGTGTGCTTCGGCATGCCGCACCCCAAGCTGGGCGAGGAAGTCGCCGCGGTGGTGGTGCTGAAGGAAGGCATCGTCGCCACCGATCGCGAGCTGCAGGCGTTCGTCTCGACCCGTGCGGCCGACCACAAGGTGCCGAAGAAGATCCTGTTCATGGATGAAATCCCCAAGGGCGCCACCGGCAAGCTGCAACGCATCGGCCTCGCGCAGAAGCTGGGATTAGGATGAGCCTCCCCCCCAAGCTCTCGACGTTCGCTACCCCCCCAGGGGGGCCCGACGCCCTTGGGGCGGCCCGGCGGGCGCCGGCGCACGGGCAAGTTGCATCGTGAAGTTTGCGGTTCTTGGCGCCGGCGCCATCGGCGGCTATCTCGGCACCAGGCTGGCGCTGGCCGGCGAAAACGTCACGTTCATCGCGCGCAACCGCAACCTCGCGGCGATCAACGCCAATGGCTTCCGGCTGATCGCAGAAGACGGCACCGAGCTGCACGCGCCCGACGTGCGCGCGGTGCAGGACATGGCCGAAGCCGGTCCGCAGAACGTGGTGCTGCTCACGGTCAAGGCGCATCAGGTGCGCGACCTACTGCCCGGCCTGCGTGCGCTGTTCGGGCCCGACACCATGGTCGTGACCATGATCAACGGCGTGCCCTGGTGGTATTTCCACAAGCTCGCCGGCCCGCACGAAGGCCGGGCGCTCGACAGCCTCGATCCCGACGGCCTGCTGGCCGCCAACATCGAACCCGGGCGCGTGATCGGCAGCGTGGTCTATCCCGCCGCCGAGCTGGTCGAACCGGGTGTGGTGCGGGTGATCGAGGGCAATCGCTTCACCCTCGGCGAGCCCGACGGCAGTCGCAGCCCGCGCATCGAAGCGCTATCGAAGGCGATGATCGCCGCCGGCTTCAAGGCGCCGGTGAGCAAGGACATCCGCGCCGAAATCTGGATCAAGCTCTGGGGCAACCTGAGCTTCAACCCGATCAGCGCACTGACCCACGCCACGCTCGAAGACATCTGCCGCTTTCCGGCGTCGCGCGCGCTGGCGATGGCGATGATGCGTGAAGCCCAGGCCGTGGCCGAGAAGCTGGGCGTCGTCTTCCGGATCACGCTGGAGCAGCGCATCGCCGGCGCCGAAGCCGTGGGCGCGCACAAGACCTCGATGCTGCAGGACGTGGAGCATGGGCGCGCGCTCGAGTTGCAGGCGCTGGTCGGTAGCGTGATCGAACTCGGGCGCATCACCGGCACACCGACACCGACGATCGAGGCGATCCATGCGGCGACGAGTTTGCTGGCGAAGACGCTGGCAGATGCGAACGCCAGACTTGCGATGCAACCGCTGGAGCGATGACGCCAGCGGGCGACGCGCCGACCGACGACGCGAGGATCAGCCGGCGATCATTCGCGCGGTGCGCGGAAACCGCCCTCGATCCACGCCTTGGCGCTGGCTGTGCTGAGCCTGAAGTTTGCCGCCACGCGCACCCGCCCCAGCGGCTCGCCCTCGGCATCGGTCGCTGCCAGCCACGCGTAAGGATCATCGTCGTCAGGAACGATGTCGAGCGTCACGGTGACGAACCCGTCGTCCGTGGTGACATCGAGACGCTTGTGCAGCGAGGCGCGCCGCTGATGCTCGTGGCGCGTGAGCACTTCCGACGCGGTCTTGACCAGCGTATGGAATGCCGACGGGTCCAGCGGCTTCGGATTCTTCTTGTCGCGCCCCATGGTCCAGGGCCCCACCAGCGCGGGCTCGGGTTCGCCGTCCTTGATCATCTCGACCGCCCAGCCTTCATCGCCTTCGTTCTTGATGACCCGCGCGGTCCACCCGTCGTCGCGCCAGAGGCGGGGTTCGTTGATCGGCACGGGGGCGTCGTGGTCGGAATCGCCGGGAATGGTATCGATGGTCATGGCCTCGATATTACGGCCGCGCGCGGTCCCTTCACTGCTCCCGCGACCAATATCCGCGACGAATCCGTCACCCGCCCGCACGCTTCACCACCCATCCTTCGCCCTGCAGCCACGTCATCACGCGCTCGCAATGATCGCCCTGCACTTCGAGCACGCCGTCGCCCGTGGTTCCGCCCGCGCCGCAGGCGGTCCGCAATCGCTTGCCGATCGCGGTCAGGGCGGCGGCGTCGAGATCGAGGCCGCGCACGAGGGTCACGGTCTTGCCGCCACGGCCCTTGGTCTCGCGGCTGACGCGCACCACACCGTCGCCCTTGGCGATGGTCCGCGCCTGCGCTATGCAAACGCATTCGGCCACCGGCTTCCGACAGGCGGGACAAGTGCGGCCGCCATCGGTGGAATAGACCAGTCCGCCTGATCCCCGGTCGCGCATCGTTGGTTTTCCTCCCGATCGATCGAGGTGGCGGCACCTGCCGCCACCTTTAAGGTTCACTTAAGACAGCGTCGTCAACATGCGAACCATATCGCGGCACATCCGGTGCCCGACCCGATTCGCAAGGAGACGACATGAGACTCAGAAAGACCGTGCTGGCCCTGGCCGCTGCCGGCTTCATCTCGACCACGGCGCTGGCCGTGCATTACGTCGATCATGCCACCGACCCGGAGCGTGCCGCCCAGGTTGCGCCCCAGACCGCTGGCGCCGATGGTGCAGCCCTTCGCACCGCCTTGCCCGACTTTCGCGGCATCGTGCGCGAATCCGGCGCGGCCGTGGTCAATGTGAGCACCACCGCCATGGTGAAGATGGCGCCGCAGCAGCAGCCGGGCATGGAGCCCAACGATCCGTTCTACGAGTTCTTCAAGCCGTTCATGGGCCCCAACGCCCAGAAGCCGGTGCCGATGCACGGCGAAGGCTCGGGCTTCATCGTCAGCAAGGACGGCCTGATTCTCACCAATGCGCATGTGGTGCGCGACGCCCGTGAAGTGACGGTGCGCCTGAACGACCGCCGCGAGTTCATCGCCAAGGTGGTGGGCATCGACACCCGCAGCGACGTCGCGGTGCTCAAGATCGAGGCCAACAACCTGCCCACGGTGCGCACCGGCTCGCCGGCGAGCGTCGAGCCCGGCGACTGGGTACTCGCGATCGGGTCGCCGTTCGGCTTCCAGAACACGGCAACCGCGGGCATCGTCAGCGCCAAGGGCCGCGCGTTGCCCGACGAGAACTACGTGCCGTTCATCCAGACCGACGTCGCGGTGAATCCCGGCAACTCGGGCGGCCCGCTGTTCAACCTGAACGGCGAGGTGGTCGGCATCAACTCGCAGATCTACTCCCGCACCGGCGGCTACATGGGCTTGTCGTTTGCGATTCCCATCGATGTTGCGCTGCATGTGAAAGACGAGATCGTGGCCCACGGCCGCGTGACCCGCGGCCGCCTCGGCCTCTCGGCGCAGACCGTGGACCAGAAGCTGGCCACCGCATTCGGCCTCGACAAGCCCGGCGGCGCCCTGGTGGCCTCGGTGGAGAACGGCAGCCCCGCCGCACTGGCTGGCATCAAGCCCGGCGACGTGGTGCTGTCGCTGAACGGCACACCGATCCGCGAATCGGCCGACCTGCCCCCGGCAGTGGCCAATCTCGCTCCTGGCGCCGATGCCACGATCGACGTCTGGCGCGATCACAAGTCGCAGAAGCTCAACGTCAAGGTGGGTGAGCTGAAGGACGCCGTGGTGGCCCAGGCCGACAAGGCGGGCGACAGCGGCGAAGCCGGCAAGCTCGGCGTGCTGGGCCGCTCGCTCACCGCGCAGGTGCGCAAGCAGGCCGGCATCACCAGCGGCATCGTGATCGAAGATGTGTCCGGTCCGGCTGAAGCCGCCGGGTTGCAGCCCGGCGACCTGCTGCTCGCGGTGAACGGCATTCCCATCACCGGCGTGGGCCAGTTGCGCAGCGTGCTCGAAGGCGCCGGCGACCGGGTGGCGGTACTGGTGCAACGCGGCGGTCAGCGCATGTTCGTGCCGATCACGGTCGGCTGAGCAAACGGATTTTCAGATGACGCCGTAACTTTCTCAGAGGTGGTCTCCCCCCGACCCCGCGCCCTCCCCCGATAGGCCAGGTCGGTTCAGCGGGAATGCCCCCGAATGGCATTCCCGCTTTTTTCTTTTGTTGTTCAGATCCCGAGTTCGACGAACACCTCCTTCGCGTTGCGAAAACTGTCGAGCGCGGCCGGCGCCCCGCAATAGACCGAGGCGTGCAGGAATACCTCGCGAATCTCGTCCTTGGTGACGCCGTTGTTGAGCGCGCCGCGCACATGCAGCTCGAGCTCATGCGGGCGGTTGAGCGCCATGAGCATCGCCAGATTGAGCATGCTGCGGGTGCGCCGGTCGAGCCCGGGCCGATTCCACACCTCGCCCCAGGCGAACTGCGTGACCAGTTCCTGCATCGGCATGCTGAAGTCGTCCGCCTTGGCGATGGCGGCATCGACATACTCCGCACCGAGCACCTCGCGGCGGGTCTTGAGTCCACGGTCGAACAATTCCTGGTTCATCGCACTTTTCCTTTCGTGTGATTGTCGCAGGGGATGAAATACTAAGGGCTGCCAGTCGGGCCATCGTCCGGCCTGTGCCTGCCCGACACCAGGAGCACCGCCATGAGAATGATCTTGTCCGCTGCCGCAGCCGTCGCCCTGGTCGCGGGCGCTCCCGCCCTCCACGCACAGGACACGTCGCGGCTCGAACGCCTGCCCGTGCCCAAGGCCGCCAACACGGCGGACAACGCCGCCGTGCCGCAGACCGGCCCACAGGCCGAGGCCATCCGCGAGACGCTCGAGCGCATCCGCCTGCCCGACGGCTTCAGGATCGAGCTCTATGCCGTAGTGCCCGGTGCCCGCTACATGGCCGTGGGCCCGGCCACCGGGGTCGTGTTCGTGGGCACCCGCCGAGGCCGCGTGTGGGCCGTGAGCGACCGCAACCACAACCACGTGGCCGACGACGTCAGGGCGTTCGCGCCCGGCGTCGAGTTCAATGTGGCCAACGGCGTCGCCCTGTCGAGCGATGGTGGCCTCTACGTGGCCGAACTCAACCGCGTGCTGGTCTTCCCCGCTGCCGAAGCGCGCTACGAGAGCGCCGACATCCCGGCCTTCAGCATGGTGCCACAGGGCAGGCTGATCCCGCCCGACGAGGAAAGCCAGAACCACGGTGCCCGGGTCATCAAGCAAGGCCCCGACGGCAAGCTCTATGTCACCCTGGGCCAGCCCTACAACGTGTCACCGGCCGGCAAGCTGGCGTTGTATGACGACACCGGCATCGGCGGCATCATCCGCCTCGATCCTGACGGCGCCCACCGCGAAGTGTTCGCCCGCGGCGCCCGCAACCCGGCCGGCATCGCCTTCCACACCAACGGCACGCTCTGGTGGAACGACCACCAGGTGGACGGCATGGGCGACACCATCCCGCCCGGCGAAACCAACATCAGCACCAAAGCCGGGCAGCACTTCGGCTTTCCCTGGTACGGCGGCGGCCGGATCCGCACCGCCGACTACAAGAACGCCATTCCGCCCGCCGACGCGGTCTTTCCGGTACTGGAGCATGACGCGCACGCCGCCGACATGGGCGCGATGTTCTACACCGGCAGGCAGTTTCCGGAAACCTATCGCGGCGGCTACTTCTGGGCCCAGCACGGCTCCTGGAACCGCAGCGACCCGATCGGCGCGAGGGTGATGTGGGTACCCGTCAAGGACGGGAAACCCACCGGCAAGCCGGCGCCGTTCGCGGAAGGCTGGATGAACGGGGCCGGGAAGTATCTGGGGCGGCCGGTGGATGTTGCACAGCTAGATGACGGATCGATGTTGGTGTCGGATGATCAGGCGGGGGCGGTGTATCGGGTTTGGTATGGGGGGAGGTGAGGGGCGCGCGAGGGGTGCAAACTTGTCGCAATTGCGCACTACGACAGCATAATTCGGTAGAGTCACGGAAAATCATGGCGAGTATCGTCGATGGTTTCGCTTGCTCCCGATTCGGTTAACGCGAGCTTACTGAGGAGGGTTAGATGGCACTCGTAGAAGCATGGGAAATCTCCCCCTGTTTGAGAAAGACAAGACAAAGCACACAGCTATCTTTTTGGTAGTCCTGATCCTCAATTTGGCGACGATTGGTGCACCAGCCGCAGTCATGATCCGAGGTCTTCATTCTTGCGGCGAATGGGTCACCGAAAGACAAAAGCCACAGTTCACGATCGTTCGGGGCGCTTTGGAGATTTGGCTGATCGGATTTCTTTCGGGCCTTGCAGTGGCGACCAACACGGATGTTCTCAATGGCACCGACATCGAATCTCTCCATGTTTGGATGGATAACTACTGCCATGACCATCCGCTCGACAACCTTGATTACGGGAGTGTCGAGTTGTACCGACAGTTGAAGATAAAAAAGGGCCTGTGAGATGACCGCTAAAGCCATCGGCGTACTCCAGGTTAAGGGCGGCGCAGGCAGTTCAACGCTGGCCACCAACCTTGCGGTTATCCCTTGCAGCTTGAACTAGGCTCACATATCGACGACCGCCTAGTCAAGCCACTCCACTTGGCCCGTAGGACAATCGGTTCGTAGTCACTTGGAGATTCGTGTGTTCAACCTAGAAGGCACTCCATACCTCCTTGACCAGAAGGCGTCCGCACAAGTAAAGGCACGACTTGATGCTATAGAGGAGCGCGTTTCACTGCTTCGCCGCAACGGAACGCTAACCGCGCAAACCGTCAAGGACTACTACGGTGAGAAGCGCTTCGAACAAGTCGCGGAGTCAAATGCAATAGAAGGCAGTACCCTGTCCGCCGGCGAGACTGAACTTGCGGTGTTGAAAGGCATAACGATCACAGGTCACGACCCAGCGTATGCCAAAGACGCGATGGCGCTGGACCGCGCACTAACGCGCATCACAGAGCTTGCACGTGACACGAAACACCCTACTGACATTCACCAACTGCATGAAGTGCATGCCCTTCTTCTTGGCGATCGGCCCGGCGCAGGAATATTTCGCAAGGAGAGGGTAACGATCCGCGGCGCAAAGCACACTCCCCCGAAAACTTGGGAGCACATCATGTTCATGATGACCGAATGGCAGTCTTGGTCTGCTGAAAACATCACACTACCCGCACCGGTCCGCTCGGCCGTGCTCCACGCTTGGCTTACTCACGTGCATCCGTTCATTGATGGCAATGGGCGGATCTCTAGGGCGATAGGGAACCTTGAACTCATCCGAGCGGGTTATCCTCCAATAATTATTAAGAAAAAGGAGCGCGATCGTTATATTGAGGCCTTGGCCGAGTCCGACGAAGGCGGTGATATTCGATCTTTCTTAGAGCTAATATTTGATCGAATTGAAGGGGGACTTACTGGACTCGAACTGTCTGCAAAACGAAAGCAGGGCTTCAATCCCGTCGTCGAGAAGATTCGCCAGATGCAAGAGAAGCAACTCTATATCTGGGAAACAAGCGTAAAACTACTGGCGTCCATAATCGGACATCGCTTGACGCAACGTCTCGAGTCCGTTGGGGGAACAGGAAGCATCCGCCTGTACGATTCACCACTCGACTTGGACGACTACTTGGAAGTATGTGGAGGACGAAGCGTTGCACGGAGCTGGGCATTCACCGTCAAAATCGAGATCCCCGGCGTTTCGCGGCTTGAAAAGCTTGCATTTGTTGGTCATCGTAGCAACCGGATGCACCAAGCGATGAACTACGAGGGTGGGCCGTCTCTGTATTGGTCGTCGAAGAACCCCGCGAATTTCCCAAAATGGCTCGCTGACGGCGAGAACTCTCCCTTTGCACCAGAAGTTACCTCAAGGGCAGGGAATGGTGATGAGTGGATTGCCCGACTTGCGGACGACTCGATTCTGAGAGTTCAGACGACTGAGCTGGCAGCAAAAATCGCCGAGGCGCTAGTTGGTCAGGTCAAACTCTAGGCCAAAATGACATTGCCATAGGTCTTTTTCCGCGTGTATGGCCGCGTCCGCGAAGTTGAACGTCGCCAAAGAGCCGACCATGCTTCGAGGTAGCTGCCTGTGCCAGGGCTTAGCGTTCGAGATCGACGGTACCGTCCGCGATGCCCTGTACTGCCATTGCTCGATGTGCCGCAAGGCGCACGGCACGGCTTTTCGCGCCCGGGGCAAAGTCAAGGCGGTGGAGTTCCGCTGGACGAGAGGCGAAGATCTCGTCCGCTACTACGAATCCTCTCCTGGCACGCACCGGGGCTTCTGCTCGGTGTGTGGCTCCAACCTCATCAGCA
>JANMWG010000104.1:0-2544 GCA_031393885.1 Betaproteobacteria bacterium
CTCATCAGGTTCTCCGGTGAGGGTGTCGTAGGTATCGAGCCGGTGCGGCTGCACCGGCGCGTCTTTCTGTTTGACGTGCTGCGGCAGACAGGTGGCGACCGGGGGCGCGTCGTTGCGCGCCTCGCGTCGGCGCTCCAGCGCCAGACGCACCGCGTTCGGGTGCGGCACCGCACCGGCCAGGGCATCGACAGTGGCCGCCTGCAACTCGGCGGCGCCATAGCGGTCCAGCAAGCGCAGCAAGGCAGCGGTGACGGTGCCCAGATTGGCGCCCCGCTCGGCGGCACGGATCAGCAGTTCCCGGCAGGCGGGCGCCGCCTTGGCCAGGTGATCGATGCCACGGTGATGCCGGGCCCGGCGTTTGTGCTCAACCAGGGTCTCGATATGGGTCGGATCCTCGATCTGCGCCTTGCGGTCGTAGCTGCGCGGGTGATCGGCGAGCACTGTTGCGCCGTCGAGGACGCGCACCCGCAGCGGGTCGGCGTGAACCGTCAGCAGGCGCTGCACATGCGTATGCGGGATCGAATAGTCGTTCAGGTCGAAGCGCACATAGGGTGTCTTGCCCGCCTTCACCGCCATCTGCTCGTCGGTCGGATAAGGATTGCCGGGGAGCGTCAGCAGGCGCGGCTGCTCGGCGGCAAAGGCGGCGCGCACGCTGATCGTGCCGTCCTCCGGACACGGCCGGTCGGCCGCCTGGCCGGCGCACCAGACCTCGGCCTGGGCGTTGAGATCGGCAAGATCGGCAAAGGCGCGGGCGGCGAAGAAGGCGTCGCGTATATAGCGAATCGCCCGTTCAACCCGCCCCTTCTCATTGCCGCGGGCCACCGCTACCGGCCGTGGTTCGTAGCGGTAGTGTCCGGCGAACGCGAGCAGCGTCGGGTGAAAGCGGATCGCATCGCCCTGGCGCTCCAGCACGGCGCTCTTGAGGTTGTCGTAGAGCAGAACCCGTGGCAAGCCGGCCCAGGCCTCGAATGCGCCGAGATGGCCGCGCAGGAAGCTCTCCATGCGCGCATCGAGGGAGAAGCGCAGAAAGATTCGGCGCGACCAGGAAAGGACCATCACGAAGGCCATCAGCGGCCGGCGCGCGCGGCCGATGTCGAGGTGGCCGAAATGCGCCCAGTCGACTTGCCCTTGCTCGCCGGGGAGCGTGCGCAACCGCAGGTACGCTTCGCGGCTCGGCCGCGGCCGGTGCAATGAGATCACGTGGCGGAAGTGATCCGGGCCGCCCTGGTAGCCACGCTCGCGCACCATCAGGTACAGCCGACTGGCGGTGAGGGTCGGAAATTTCTTCAAGGTATCGCCGATGAAGGGCAGATAAGCGTCGACTCGCGAGCGGCGTTGCACCGCTCCGATCCCGGGCAGCCCGGCCTGCGCCAGGACCCGGCGTACCGCGCCGCGGTGTACGTTCAGTTGCCGGGCGATGGTCCCGATACGCCATTTCTCGACGTGGTAGTAGCGCAGGATGTGTGCTTCGAGGTCAGGGGCTATGGTCACGCTCGGTTCCTCTTCGATCGGGTTGGTGGATGGTGCGAGGCACTCGACGGCGCATCGGGCCGATGCGGACAAACTGCGCACACTGACGGCCGCAGAAGACGCATCTCCATGCCGACAGCGCCGCGGGCATCGCTGCCGATGTGATCAGCCTCTGGCTTGTCGAGTCCACGGCCAGTAGATCATCCGGCGCCACCACAGGGGAAGCCTGATGCGTCACTTTGTTCTGTCGGGCGCGGTAGCGCTGGCTGCGCTCGGCATGCTTGAGGCGACCACGACGGCTATCTTGATAACGCCGGCCCGCCGCCCGGATCGAGTCGCGCCGCGCCCGTCGCGCACAGGTGCCGGCGCAATAAATCTGCCCGCGGTCGCAGCGGCTGCAGATGACCACCTGCGCCCGACAGCACGCGCATAGAAAGAATCGCCCGGTCGATTCCATTGGCGTCCAGCGTCACGCCAATGAGTTCTCGACAGGGCCGTCATGCTCGTGAAATACTCTCCCTGCACCCGTGCACGGCACGGCGTGGGGCACGACATCGGTCAGGCTTGGCGGTTTGAGTCGGTGTCGTGCCCGTTCTCTTCGGCACGCCCTTTCTACCGCATCTCGATCCCGGCCGCCGGCGGCATGTTCGCAGACCTGCTCACTGCGCCGTGCGCGCGGCTTGAGACAAGTAGGCCAGGGCACCGCCGAAACAACGCTGGCGCGCCGTCAACCACGCTGGCGCCGCTGGCGCTGGGCCGGGTGTCCCGGTTCACTTCGGCGCCGCGGTGTTGGCTGCCGTCGCTACGCAAGGCTACGTTCCGCTACGCTCCACTGCGCCTTGCTGCGCGCCGGCAGCCAACACCGCAAAGGCCGCTTCAACGGCAACAGCAAGGTCAACTACAAAGACAAACATTCCAGCGCCGGCCCGTTGCCGCCATCCACCTGCGATATCGCGATTCGCGACCATGCGCAAATCGAAAATCGTTCGCTTCGAGTTTCCAAGAAACACATCGCGCTTCCCGGTCGCCAACCTAGTGTCGCCATATTTCGGCGGATTTCGACAACCGTTCACA
>JANMWG010000236.1:0-4064 GCA_031393885.1 Betaproteobacteria bacterium
CAGCCGCCTGGCACAGGAGACGGGACTGCGCATTTGCGTGCGCCACTTCCCGCCCGGGACCAGCAAGTGGAACAAGATCGAGCACCGGCTGTTCTCCTTCATCACCATGAACTGGCGCGGCCGGCCGCTGATCAGCCATGAGGTGATCGTCCAGCTCATCGCCAACACCAAGACGCGCAGCGGCCTGAAGGTGCGCGCCGAGATCGACAACAACGCCTACCCCCAAGGCTTGGTCATCAGTGATGCCGATTTCGCCACCATCAACATCGACGCCGACGAGTTCCACGGTGAGTGGAACTACTCGATCAAGCCCGCGTGAAGTCATCAACTTGTTTCGGAACGATCCCTTTGTGCGGCTCAACAACCTGCTCAACGAGGAAGTCCAAGACCACACCTCGGTACTCGGGGACATTGCGCCGTTGGGCGGACGCAGCGCCATGGTCGGACTTACCGGAACGTTCTGATCCGCGGGCACCCCACACCACGGCATGGGGTGAGGCTTGAATTTGCGGCCGGTTGCCTTCACCCTCTGCGGTCCTGTCCGCTTCCGGTCCCACCCATGAGCGCCGAATTCCACGGCACCACCATCCTGTCCGCCCGCCGCGGCAACCGCGTTGCCCTCGGCGGCGACGGCCAGGTGACGCTTGGCAACATCGTGGTCAAGTCGACCGCGCGCAAGGTGCGCCGCCTGCACCACGACCGGATACTGGCCGGATTCGCCGGTGGCACCGCCGATGCCTTCACGCTATTCGAGCGCTTCGAAAGCAAGCTCGACAAGCACCAGGGGCATCTGGTGCGCTCGGCGGTCGAACTCGCCAAGGATTGGCGCACCGACCGCATCCTCAGGCGCCTCGAGGCGATGCTGGCGGTGGCCGACCGCGAAACCTCCCTGATCATCACCGGCAACGGCGACGTGCTCGAACCAGAGCACGGCATCGTCGCCATCGGCAGCGGCGGCGCCTACGCGCAGGCAGCCGCCCGTGCACTACTCGAGAATACCGATCTCACGCCCGCCGAGGTGGTCAGCAAGGCACTGAGCATCGCCGGTGACATCTGCATCTACACCAACCAGTCGCACGTGATCGAAGTCCTCGACTAGCGGTCGAACACGATCTCGAATCCCGGCCCCACCCCCCAAAACATGTCTTCGATGACTCCGCAGGAAATCGTCCACGAGCTCGACAAGTACATCGTCGGCCAGGACGCCGCCAAGAAAGCCGTCGCCATCGCACTTCGCAACCGCTGGCGCCGCCAGCAGGTCGAGGAACCGCTGCGGCACGAGATCACGCCCAAGAACATCCTGATGATCGGGCCGACCGGTGTCGGCAAGACCGAGATCGCCCGTCGTCTGGCGCGCTTGGCGGACGCCCCGTTCATCAAGGTCGAAGCGACCAAGTTCACCGAGGTGGGCTATGTCGGCCGTGACGTCGACTCGATCATCCGCGATCTGGTCGAAGCCGCCGTCAAGCAGACGCGCGAGCAGGAAATGAAGAAGGTGATGCACCGCGCCGAGGACGCCGCCGAGGAACGCGTGCTGGACGCCCTGTTGCCGTCGGCGCGCGGCGTGGGCTTCGGCACCGACGCCGCGGATCCGGACGATCGCGAGAGTGCCACGCGCCAGAAGTTGCGCAAGAAACTGCGCGAAGGCGAGCTCGACGACAAGGATATCGAGATCGAGATGCAAACACCGTCGGCGAAGATGGAGATCCTGGCGCCGCCGGGCATGGAAGATCTCACCGAACAGATTCAGGGCATGTTCCAGAACATGGGCGGGGCCAGGCGTCGGCAGCGGAAGCTGAAGGTACGCGAAGCGCTGCGGCTGCTGGCGGAGGAGGAGGCCGGGCGGCTGCTGAACGACGAGGAGCTCAAGGCACGCGCCGTGGAGAACGTCGAATCCAACGGCATCGTGTTTCTCGACGAGATCGACAAGATCGCGAGCCGCACCGACACCCATGGGCCCGACGTTTCGCGCCAGGGCGTGCAGCGCGACCTGCTGCCGCTGGTCGAGGGCACGACCGTGACGACCAAGTACGGAATTATCCACACCGACCACATCCTGTTCATCGGCAGCGGCGCCTTCCACCTGTCGAAACCATCCGACCTGATTCCCGAACTGCAGGGTCGGTTCCCGATCCGCGTCGAACTCGAGTCGCTCTCGGTGCAGGACTTCGAACGCATCCTCACCAGTACCGACGCATGCCTCACTCGCCAGTACGCGGCCTTGCTCGCGACCGAGGGCGTCACCCTGGATTTCAGGCCGGATGGCGTCCAGCGTCTGGCCGAGATCGCCTGGCAGGTGAACGAAACCATGGAAAACATCGGCGCACGCCGGTTGCACACGGTGATGGAGCGGATGCTCGAGGAGGTCTCGTTCGATGCCGTGCGGCGCAGCGGAACCGTGCTGGTGGTCGACGCGGCGTATGTCGACGAACGCCTGGGTGGCCTTGCCGCCACCGAGGATCTGGCGCGCTACGTGTTGTAGCGCCAGCGAGCCCGCGGCGACTGCGCGCACCACTTCGGCGCATGGCGTTTACGCGCCAAAACCCGCTGCTACAATCGTTCGCACCTCCCCGCTCTGGCCACCATCGATGCAATCCGGAACCACCTTCCTGCTCGAGGTAAATCCCGAGATCCCGCCGCGCCTCGCGCGTCTCGAGGAGCTCGCCAACAATCTCTGGTACAGCTGGGACCGGCCGACCCGTTCGCTGTTCGCACGTCTGCACCCCGCCCTATGGGACGCGGTGAGCCAGAACCCGAAGGCTTTCCTCAAGCGCATCGACGAGCGGCGCCTGATCGATGCCGTCGATGACCCGGTGTTCCTCAACACCTACAACCGGGTGCTGTCGGCGTTCGACTCGTATCACAACGAACCAATGCGCCGGAACGGCTCCGAGTGGTTGCAGCAGAACGACCTGGTCGCGTATTTCTGCGCCGAGTTCGGCTTCCACGAATCGCTGCCGATCTACTCCGGTGGCCTCGGCATTCTGGCGGGCGACCACTGCAAGGCGGCGAGCGACATGCGGCTGCCGTTCGTCGGCGTCGGCTTGCTGTATCGGCAGGGCTATTTCCAGCAGACCATCGACAACGACGGCAATCAACTGGCATCCAACGTCGATTCCGATTTCGACGATCTGCCGGTCACCCCGGTGGTGGATGCCGAGGGCGGCGAAGTGCTGGTCGATGTCGAACTGCCGGGGCGCAAGGTGGTGGTCAAGGTCTGGCGGGCCACCGTCGGCCATATCACCCTCTACCTCCTGGACACCAACTTAGAGGCCAATGCCGAGCACGATCGCGACATCACTCACCGTCTCTATGGCGGCGACCGAACCGATCGCCTGGAACAGGAAATCGTGCTCGGTGTCGGTGGCGCCAAGGCGCTGAGCGCGCTCGGATTGAAGCCGACGGTGTGGCACATCAACGAAGGGCACGCGGCGTTCATGGTGCTCGAGCGCATGCGCGAACTGGTGGCGGACGGGCTGGACTTCGCCACGGCCCTGGAGGCGGTGGCGGCCAACACCGTGTTCACCACGCACACGCCGGTGCCAGCGGGGCACGATCACTTCTCCGAAGACCTGATCATGCGGTACTTCGAGCGCTTCCATGCCGATCTCGGGATCGGACGCGACCAGTTTCTCGAACTCGGACGCATGGGCGACGTGCGCGAGTTCAACATGACCGCGCTCGCGGCCCACGGTTCGCGCTTCCAGAACAGCGTCTCGCGCATCCATGGCACCGTTTCGTCGCGCATCCTGTCCACGCTCTGGCCCCAGATCGATGCCGACGAGAATCCGATGCAGTACGTCACCAACGGGGTCCACGTCCCCACGTTCCTCGCACAGGAATGGAGCGACCAGTTCGACAAGATCCTCGGGTTCGAGTGGACCAACCACACCACCGACGCCAACTACTGGAACCGGCTCGACGAGATTCCCGATCACCTGTTCTGGAGCGTGCGCCAGACGCTCAAGTCGGCCATGTTGCGGCTGGTTCGCGACCGCGTGGCCAAGCAGCATTTCCGCAACAACGGGTCGGAAGCCCACCTCGACCGTCTGCTCAAGCTCACC
>JANMWG010000240.1:0-2235 GCA_031393885.1 Betaproteobacteria bacterium
GCTCACTTCCACGATCGACGCCGCGCCGGTCACGGCCGCGTCGGTCAAGGTCGACACCGACTCCAGCGCATCCATCAACGCCATCACGCTCGCCGGTGCAGTGGCCGCATCGCTCAAGGCCGATACCGCCATCGCGGTGGCGGGGGCCGGCAGCATCGCGATCAACGAGATCGGCAACACGGTCAAGGCGACCATCGTCGGTGCGGACACGGTGAAAGCCACCGGCGCGGATGGCATCACGGTTCGCGCGAAGGACAATGCCACCATCGACGCCGTCGGTGTCGCGGCCGCGATCGCTGCCGCCGCGTCGGTGGACAACAGCATTGCCGTTGCCGTCGGCGTGTCGATCGCGTGGAACAAGATCGACAACGCTACGCTCGCCTACATCGAAGACGCCGGCCTGGTGCAAACCAATGCCGGCAATCTGTCCTTGACGGCGGACGAGACAGCCACCATTCACGCGACGGCGGTGGCGGCGTCGATCGCCTTGAGCGGCGGCCTGCTCGGCAACGGCATCGCCGTTGCCGGCGGTGGCGCGTTCGCCTTCAACACGATCCTCGGCGATACCAAGGCCTACATTTCCCGCAGCATCGTCGACGTGTCCGGCGACGTGACCCTGACCGCCACCAGCGATGCCACCATCGAGGCGAACGTCATTGCCATCGCCGCGTCCCTGGCGCTGGGCGGCGCCAACGCCGGGGCCGCGTCGATCGGTGCGGCCGCGGCCCGCAATTTCATCGGCGAGAAGCAGGATGGCACCGCCGATGCCATCACGGTGCTCGCCTATGTCCATGACTCGAAGATCGACGCCGGCGGCAAGGTAGACCTGCACGCCGTTGCGACGCCGGACATCACCGCGCGCGTGGGCGCCGGCTCGGTGGCCGTGTCCGGCAGCGTCGGCAATGCGGTCGGTCTCGCTGGATCCGGCGTCAGCGCCGAGAACCGCATCCGCGCGGACGTCAAGGCCTACATCGACGACACCGTATCGACGGTCGTGCCGTTGAATCCCGCGTCGCCCATTCATGCGGCAAGCATCCGCGTCGAAGCGACCGACACCTCGAAGATCCATGCGGACGCCGGTGCCGCGTCGCTCGCCGCCGCGATCGGTGGCGGCTCGGCGGGCGTGACGCTTGCCATCGGTGTCGCGCTCGCACGCAACGACATCGACAACGACGTGGAGGCCTATGTCGAGGGCGCCGAGGTCCATGCCACCGCCGGCAATCTCGAACTGATTGCCAGCGACGATGCAACCATCGAAACCGTGTCGGTCGCCGCCTCCATCGCGGCGAGCTACGGCTCCGGGGCCGGCATCGCGCTGTCGGGCGCCGGCGCGGAGGCGACCAATGTCATCCTCGGGAAGACACTGGCCTACGGGGACGACAGCACGCTCGATGCGAGCGGCGACATCACCGTGGAGGCCACGGACACCTCCCGCATCAAGGCCACGATCGTGGGCATCTCCGCCGCGGTCGGCGTGAGCGCGGGCTCCGGCATCGGCGCGTCGATCGGCGCCTCGGTCGCCCGCAATTACATCGGCTGGGACGTCGATGGCCCCGGCCTGAACCTGACGCGCTCGCCGCGAGAGGTCAAGGCCTTCGTCCGCAACTCCACGGTGACAGCCGCGGGCGACCTGCGCATCACGGCCACGAGCACTCCCACCGTCGACGCGACGGTCGCGGCGATTTCCGTGGCCATCGCGGGAGGGGGCACCGGGTCGGCCGCCCTGAGCGGATCCGGCGCCTCGGTCGAGAACAAGATCTCGACCGAGGTCAAGGCCTTCATCGAAGGCAGCGGCGCGCGCCAGGTGAGTGCCCGAAGCATCACCATCCGTGCCAAGGATGCTTCCACCATCACCACCGGCGCGGGCGCCGGATCGGTCGCGGCGGCTTTCGATGGCACGGCGGCGGTCACGCTGTCGATCGGGGTCTCGCTCGCGAGCAACGAGATCGACAACGATGTCGCCGCCTATGTGCTGGACACCGCCGCCACCGATGGCCACGTGCTGCGCGTGTCGGCGACGGGCGGCAACCTGTCCCTGGAGGCGAAGCAGGAGGCGCACATCACGGCGACCTCCGCTGCGGCGTCGCTCGCGGTCGGCATCGGCACCTTCGGCGGCGTCGGCATCAGCGGCGCAGGCGCGGCGGCCTCCAACGAGGTGAACGGCAGTGTCCTGGCGTTTGCCCAGGACGCGAGCGTCGCCGCCACCGGCGATGTCGACGTCAACGCGATCGATAT
>JANMWG010000277.1:0-5062 GCA_031393885.1 Betaproteobacteria bacterium
CGCGCGGCATAGACGGTCTGGAAGGCGGTGGTGGCCACGGGTCCGAGCAGTTCGACCAGATGGGTGCAGCCGCGCACACCACCGAGCAGCTCACGCACCTTGAGCGTCCAGCCGCTGCGGATCGACAGGCCCTCGAGCTGCCCGAACGCCGGGGTGATCGAGTTGCAGCCGTTGTAGGGGCCCCAGTCCGTAACCGCTTCGACCCGCTGCACCGTCAGATCGAGATCGACCGTGAGCCGGATCCACATCTCGTGCATGGGCTCGCCCGCGGGAACGACGCGGTCGTCGGTGGGAACCTCGTAAGGCTTGGTATCCACCAGATGCCCCTCGATGTCCCAAAGACCGTCGTCACGGCGATAGCCGCTGCATTCGATGGTGCGGGTGTGATGCGGCTGGCGCGGAACCGGGGGGGACAGTGGCATGTGTAAGCCGGTTGGGCAGGCGCGGGTCAGACCGGATCCGCGGGCTGAAACTGCAGGCGACGCGCTTGCAGGCGATCGAGGACCTGCTGCTTCTGGCCAGGCGAGAGCTGCGACCAGAGCGCGATCTCGTCGAGATCACGATAGCAGCCCCGGCACAGTCCGATCGCGGGATCGAACTCGCACACCTGGACGCAGGGAGAAAGGGCATCAGCAGCCATCGACCGATCGATACCGTGGAACGCAATGAATGCCGAAGCATAACCCGGCGAGCGATCGCCGACGGGCAGCACCACAGGTGCCCCCCGAGGATGCTGCCCCCATGGAGGGGGAGGCCGTAGCGTAAGCGCATGTTGGGGGTGGGCGCCTTGCTCAGGGCGTGGTGCGGGCTGGCGCCAGACGCGGCTGGCACCGGGTCAACGTCCGGATCCGGTTGGCGCTGTCGGGGTCGGCGGGCGCGCTCGCCACGGCGGCGCGCGGGCCCGCGGGCAGGAAGCGCAGCGCGGTCAGGCCGCCATCGGGACCCGGCACAGCCACCACCACCACGGCGCTGCCCGGCCTCGCGCCCATGTCGAGCCCTGGGGGCGCACGCAGGTCGATGCCGTCGAGCCCGATGCCGGCGCCGTCGGTGCAGCCGTGCACGAAGCCCTCGACGCTCACGAGGTCCGGCGGTACCGCGAATGCGAAACGCGGTTCGAAGTCGACCGTGTCGGCCTCGAGCATTTCGCCGGTCCATCGTCCGAAAACGCTCACTTCGCGGCCCGGCGCGAGCGGCAGCGATGCCGCGTTTGCCGGCAGCCTGACGCGGACCGTCCCGACTTCCGCGGCGCGCCCATCGAGTTCGGTGAGCCGGCCCGTCACCAGGGCGGCCTCGAGGAGTTCGGCGCGCTCGATGCGCGAAGCCACCAGGCCACCATCGAGCGTCATCAGGCCGCTGGCGCGCACCGGCGTGCCGATCTCCGGAACGGTCGGACCGGAAATGCCGATTGCCGTATCGTCATCCAGTTGCACCCTTTGCCCCATGATCCAGAAGCGGCGCATGGCCTCTTCGCGGCGCGTCACCGGGCCCGACACGGCATCGATCACGCCGATGCGCGTGGCTTGCAGATCGGCGGCGCCCACGACCGCCTCGGCGCGGACCACCTGGCCGATATGCAGGTCGCGCGCATGGCCCGGCCGGCCGTTGTACAGCGTCGGCGTCTTGTCGTCGTACTGCAGCCGATCGCCGTTGACGCAGATGCTGCCGAAGCGGGTGATGACCCCGACGAACGCCACGTGCGACCCGGCCGGCAGCGGTGTGAGGCCGGTGCCGCCGATGCCACCGCTGGGCGCGGGCAAGGGCGACGGCGCCGTCGGCGACTCGCGCTGATCGGTCGCACCGGTGCCACCCATGCCACCGATACCGCCACCCATGCCGTCGCCGCAATGTTCCGCCGCCAGGCCATACGATGGCGGCGCGCCGAGAAGCAGCATCAACAGCAGGCAAGGCTTAGGGTTCAACGCGTGGCTCCGACTGTCCCGACACCGGTTCGGCATAGAAGTAGATACCGAAATTCATGCGCCAGCTGCCAGCGAGGACCGTACGTCGCTCGTCGGCGACACGCGCGTTCACCGCACGCAACGCCCTCATGCCATGGGTCTCGGCCAAGCGTGCGAGATCGGCGACATCTTCCAAGCTCACGTTCTCGTAGTGCACGCAGCGTTCCAGGAACGGCACGCCATCGCCGAAGTTGTGGGCGATGGTGGCGATGTGATCGTGGATGTTCTGGCCGAGATAGAAACTCTTCTCCGGCAAACCGGTCACCGGCACGAACGCGGCACTGGTGAGCTGCACCAGGCCCGCCTGGTCGATCTCCGCCACGCCGAGCCGGATCCACTCGTCGAGCAGAACCCGCGAGCGGATGTCCTTGCTCACCGATTGCACCAGCGCATCGAACGAAGGTTCACCCGCGGCCGCCGAACGCGGCAGCGCCAGCGGACTTCCGCTCGCATCGATGTAGCCGCCGCGCGAACTCCATGCCGCCGCGATCTGCGCCCCCAGAGAGACACTCTTCGGCATCGCCGCCTGCGCCTCGGTGGCTCCCGCTTGGCGCAGTCGCCTGACATCTTTGCGATGAACCCCGGTCAGCAGCGACACGCGGCTGTCGGTCTGGCCCTTGTCGGCCAGCACGAAATCGCTCGCGGCGGTCTCGACATAGGTCTGCTTGAGCAGTTCGGCCAGCGCAGGAAAGGTGAGGCCGTGCGAGATGGCGAGCCGCACCAGCGGCCGCAGCAACCGGCGCAGGGCATCCATGAGAAGGCCGAGGGAGCCCCCCGGCCCCGGTGATGCCGTTTCGCTTGCGGACATGAGCGTGTGGTCCTGAGTGCGACGCCAGAGTCGCGGGAAAAATTTACACGAGTTGTTGACGTGGGAAATTTTACCACGTATGTTTTCATTTCGTGGGTTGTTTACCCACGTTTGATTCGGTGGTGCCTTGCGCTGTCCGCATCCACCGGCATCTCCCAACCCGAAAAAGGAGTACCACATGAACAAGAGACTGATCGCTGCACTGTTGACCACGGTGTTCGCCGTCGGCGCCACCTTCGCCACGCTGAGCCACGCCGCCGACAAGCCGGCCAGCGAAAAGAAGGAAGCGCCCACGGACAAGGACAAGGACAAAGACAAAGACAAGAAGGAAGCCCCGGCTGACAAGGAAAAGAAGTAGGGCTGCCGGTCTGACCCGTGCGCCGGGGACCTCCCGAGCCGGCGCGCGGTCTGGAGAATGCAAGCCTGCTTCGGTGAGCTTGCGTTCCCCCGCGGGAAGCCGCCTGACCTCCCCGATCAGGTCGCTTCCCGCACCTTTTTTGCCGCGAGTGCGCGGCCGGCTCGCGAGCCGTTCACGCGACCGAGCGCATGCGAGATGAACTCGCCGGCATCCACCAGCAGGTTCAGATCGACGCCGGTCTCGATGCCCATCCCGTGCAGCAGATAAACCACGTCTTCGGTGGCAACATTGCCGGTGGCGCCCTTGGCGTAAGGACACCCGCCGAGACCCGCGACCGAGCTGTCAAAAGTGGCGACCCCGAGTTGCAGCGCGGCCAGGATGTTGCCGACCGCCTGCCCGTAGGTGTCGTGAAAATGGCCGGCCAGCCGCTCGACCGGCACGTGGACCGTGACCGCCTCGATCATGCGCTGCGTGGCAACCGGTGTGCCGGTGCCGATGGTGTCGCCGAGCGAGATCTCGTAGCAACCCATGGCGGCAAGCCGCAGCGCCACCGCGGCAACCGCGGCCGGCGCGATGGCGCCCTCATAGGGACAGCCGAGCACGCATGACACATAGCCGCGGACCCTGACGCCAGCCGCGAGCGCGGCTTCGCAAACCGGGCCGAAGCGATCGAGTGATTCGCCGATCGAGCAGTTGATGTTGCGCCGGGAGAAGGACTCGGAGGCCGCGGCGAACACGGCGACCTCTTCGGCCCTGGAAGCGAGGGCGGCCTCGAGCCCCTTGAGGTTCGGCACCAGCACCGGATAACTCACGCCAGGTCGACGCCGGATTCGCGCCATGACATCGGCGGCGTCGGCCATCTGCGGAACCCATTTCGGCGACACGAAACTGGTGGCCTCGACCACCGGCAAACCGGCGTCGGCAAGGCGCTCGATGAGCGCGACCTTGAGGTCTGTTGCCACCGGCGTGGCCTCGTTCTGGAGACCATCGCGCGCGGCGACATCGACCAGTCGCACTCGATGCGGAAGGTTCATGCGTCGAACTCCAGCAGGTTGACGCCTTCCTGAACCTGGTCGCCCCGCGCGAAGAACACCGCCTTGACCGTGCCGGCCCTGGGTGCGGCGATGGTGTGTTCCATCTTCATTGCCTCGATGATCATGAGCGCTGCGCCTTTCTCGACCGGGTCACCGGCCTTCACCAGCACGTCGATCACGCTGCCCGGCATCGGCGCCGCCAGCGAACCGGCCGATCCGGCGTCGTCCGCCACGCCGTCGCGCGCCAGGTCGATGCGCCGGCTCGTTCCGAACGCGAAGATGGTGAGCGTGTGACCGGTCCTGACCACGGTCGCCGCCGATTCGGTGCCGCCCAGGCGGGCCCGCAATGTCACCGCGTCGAGCAGTTCACCATCGGCCACCACTGCGCCACCCGGCAGTTCCAGCTCGAACCCGGCCGCGCGGTAGTGCGCGACGACGGCCAGCTCGCGTTCGCCATCGACGAAACGCATCACGTGGTGGTGGTCTTGATTCAGGCGCCAACCGCTCGCGTCATGCCACGGCGAATGCGGATCGCCCGACACCGCGGCCCTGGCTTTCGCATCGCGTTCGGCATGCAACAGTTCGGACAAGGCAGCCAGCGCGAGAAAGTTATCCGGCACCGGTGCCGGCGCGGGCAATAACTCGTCGTGGTGCCGTTCGATCAGCCCGGTGTCGAGCAAGCCGGCCTCGAGGTGGGCGCGCGCGAACGCCGGATGCGCCACCACCGCGCCGAGAAACTCGATGTTGCTGGCGAGACCGACCACCTGAAACGCCGACAGCGCCGCGCGCAGGCGACGCAAGGCCGCGGTGCGATCGACGTCCCAGCAGATGAGCTTCGCGATCATCGGGTCGTAGTTGACGCCGATCTCGTCGCCCGCGCGCACGCCGGTGTCGATACGCACGT
>JANMWG010000294.1:0-2115 GCA_031393885.1 Betaproteobacteria bacterium
CGGCTTACGCGCTGGCGTTATGTGACTGGAGTTCAGACGTGTGCACTTCCGATCGTGGAGCCCGAGCGCAGCGCAGCCTGGGGGTGCCGAGCGAAGGGATCTCAGAAGCGGAGGGGCCCCGCCCACAGGGTTCCCCGAGGACGGGGCGCCCCCTTGAGGGGGAAGGCGGAGCGCAGCGCAACCTGGGGGTGGGCCTACTCCTGAACGATCTTGTCGCCTTCGACCCGGCGCTTGAGTTCCGGTGGATTGGCTGATCGGTTCCGATAGCCGTGCGTATCGGTCGCGAACTTGAGTCCGGCCTGCTTGATCGCGCTGTCGTCCACCTTGGCAAGCGGCGTGTAGCGCGGATGATGATGCTCGACATAAGGGTCGTTGCGCGCCGCGTTGTAGCAATACAGCACGGTCCAGCGCCGATCCGGCGACCGGTTCTGGTCCGACCGGTGCAGCGTGTTGGCGTGAAAGAACAGGCCGTCGCCCGGGGCCATCTCCGCGTATACGGTCTCCATCCGTTTCAGCACTTGTTCAACCCGCACCGGGTCGGCACCCACCTGCTCACCCGGCAACACCCCGTGCTCGATGCGACCGCACAGATGTGAACCGCGAACCACCTGCAGGCAGCCGTTCTCGCGCGTGGTCTTGTCGAGCGCCACCATCACGCTCGCCATGTAGGGAAACACGCAGCCGTTGTGATACCAGTAGCCGTAGTCCTGGTGCCATTCCCAGGCGCCACCCTCGAAGGGTTCCTTGGCGGTGAGCTTGGAGTGGTAGTGGTACACCTCGCCACCGAGCAGGTCTTCCATGGTGTCGACCACCCGGTGGCTGCGCGCCGCCAAGCCGTAGACGCTCTCGCCCGGATGATTCCAGGTGACCATTCGCGTGGCTTTGCCGCTCGCGTCATTGCGGTTGTAGAAGTTGCTGCGGATGGCAGGGTCCTGCTCGATGGCGGCGCGCATCAGGCCGATTTCCTCGGCATCGAACAATCCGCGCACGAAGACGAAGCCATCGCGGTCGAAAGCCGCCCGCTGCTCGGGCGTGAGAATGGATTTGGATGGCGTGGATGGCGGCATGCGGACAACCTCCGGATGTGCGGCTTCGGCGAGCCGCTCAGGTGAACTCTACACCGGCGAGCGGACACGCAGGCCCGGCCGGCGAGGGTGCGAGGTCTCAGTCGACGTAGCGCAACAGCCCTTTCTCCAGGAGTTCAGCTTCGTTCCAGAACGCGAGCTTCTCGCCGCGCTTCACCTTCGCTTCGGCATCCGCCTCCTTGCGGCGCACATCGGCCAGTCGCAGCGCCACGGTTTCGGCGGCGGCAAGCGGCACCACCACCACGCCGTCGCGGTCGCCCACGACGATGTCGCCGGGGCCGACGTGAATACCGCCGCAGGTGATACCGAGATTGACTTCGCCGGGACCGTTGCGGAATCCCGCGTTCGGGCAGTGCCCTCGCGCGAACACCGGAATGTCCGCGGCGAGCAGCCCGGGTACGTCGCGCACCAGACCGTCGCATACGATGGCCGCGACGCCGATGCGCTTTGCCCAGATGGCCCAGAGATCGCCCACCGTGGCAGCCGTGTCGTTGCCGGCGGTCGAGATCATGATGACATCGCCGGGTTGCACGAAGTCGAGCGCCGCCATGCACGCCAGGATGTCCATCGGCCCGCAGTAACAGGTGATCGCCGTACCGACGAAGCGCATTTCGGGCAGCAGCGGCTTGATGCCGTGGTGCAGGCTGCCCATGCCGTTGCGGGCATCGGTGACAAAACCGGTCGGGGCGTCGCGAAACGCGTCGACCAGCGTCGGGGCCGGCCGCTCGATCCGGCGGCGGATGGTTAGGGCAACGGGGTTACCGATCATCGGAAGCCTCCTTGGAGTCAGGCGAGGAGTCTGACAGGAGCGGCGGTGCGGCGTAAAGAATCTGAATCGTGGACCGCTACGGCTGGCAAATACGGCAGGCCCTGCGGGAGCAGCGATCAGCCGTTCAGCCGTTGGTGTCGAGCGACCATCGGTAAAGGTGGGGCGCTGATCGCGCTGCCGCCCGTCCCGACCAACCCCAACATGCCCGAATTCAATGTCCGCTGTCGGGGAGCACATTTTTCGGGGTCAGGCCTGCATAAC
>JANMWG010000120.1:0-23080 GCA_031393885.1 Betaproteobacteria bacterium
ACCGGAGTCGACGCCAGTGCCTGCCCCCGCACCGATGATGAGGCCGCCTGCCTGTGCGATCAGCTCGGCCGCCTGGAGTGCGGCCGTCTGCGTGTCCTGGTTGTTGATGTGCGTTCGACTCCAACTGGGCTCTGGGCGGGCTCAGGCGAGGGTTTGAACCCAGCGCCGCAGTTCAGACGACGGCGCACCGTAGCTCACCACCACGATGTCCAGTCCCTTGCCGCTGACCGTATTGATGGCGCGCTGCATCGCGCTGCGGATCCAGGCCTCGTCATTGCCGAATGCGCCGCCGCCCAGCGCAGTCAGCAGCACGGTGCGGGACGCGCCGCGCCGCGCGTTGATCACTGCAGCCCATAGCGTGGCCTCGTAGGCGGCTTCCAGCACCAGGGTGGCCAGCGGCACCCAAAGCCCAGCGTCGCGGGCGCTGCCGTGGTGGTAGGCCACCGGCATGGCCGAGCAGAAGGCTTGTGAGACCAGTGAGCCAGGGTCGGCGCCTTCATCAGTGACCTCCACGTCCCAGTGCAGCCCGATACGCAGCGACTGGCGCAGGGCGTCCAATGCCGGCTCTTGCAATGACCGCAGGTGGCGCGACACCGCAGCGAGGTCGTCGCCATTGAACATCGCGTAGCCGTTGCGCATGCGGCACAGACTGCCAGCCGGGCGCCCCATGGCATGTGCCAACGCGGCGTTCAGGTCGGCGAAGCCATCGATCTGGTGCGCAGCGGTCTGGCCCTGCTGTTCTCCCACGGTGGCGAAGTAGTTGCGGTAGACGGTGGCCGCCCCGGCAGCAATGGCGCAGGCCGGGCCTTGCGTCGCGTCCGACGCGTAGTGCGTCACGCCTTGCTCGGGCGTGACATCCGGGCCGACCATCTCCAGCAAGTTGAACTGGGATGCGACCTGGAACAGCGCGCCGCTTAACGAGGGTTGCTGGTGCAGTTCGCGGACGTTGCCCTGCAGGATGCGCACCTGCCCCGAGGCGCTGGGTGGCAATGAACGCCGACTCGGCGAGAACTCTTCGGCGCGGTTTCGCAAGCGGGTCAGTGACGTCAGTTCCAGCCGCCCAATGGCCCAGGCACGGCCGTTCAGGCGTGATCGCAGGGTGGTGCCGTCCACCTGCAATTGGGCGCGCGTTGCGTCGTAGCCCGTTTCCCTGAAGCCTGTGAGGCGCTCAAACCAGTCCATGTTCTGATCTCTGATGTGCCTTTACGAGCGGGTGGGGAGCCCTCCGCGCATTTGATCGCGGCGCCGACGTTTGCCACTCTGAACGAAGCATCGCACGGCAGTGGCTCATGGCGTGAGCTCGCATCTTTGCCGTCGATGTGACGAATCACCGGCGGCCGGCTGTCGGACGTGCGTTCGACCCAGTTGCCTGACCAGGCCGGCTGTGCCGGCGTGCTGGTGGTTCCGAGCGCCTTGCGGTCGAAGCGGCGCGGCTCACGCTGCTTCGGGTGGCCCGGGCCGTCGTATAACGGTTATCGCGCCGGTCGCAACGGCGCTGCTCGGCGTCAGTCGTCCCAGCCCGCAGACAAGGCCCCCTCGTGGTCCTGTCCGCCGTAGAACACACCGATGATGGAAACCGTCTGCGCATCTTCGTCCAGGGCATAGGCGATCACGGTACGCCCTTTGTGGTGGGTGAGCCGAAGGCCAGGGCGGATGTCTTCACGCGCCACACCACGGCGGGGGAACAGCGCCAGGCCCTCGCACGTCCCGTTTCAACCACTGCGTCTGTGTAGCGCTCTGCGATCGGCAGCGACGAGTGCTCGGCGATGTAGAGGAACAGCGCCTCCAGTTGGTCGCTGGCCTCGGGTGCGAAGACGACGCTGTACGTCATCAGGCCTTGGCCGAAGCCTTTTTGTGTGCCGCAGCCAGCCGTGCCTTGACGGCGCTGACACCCACCGCACGTGACGGGTCGGCCTTGAGGGCGTCGTAGGCTGAGGCCACGTCCTTGCGCAGCCAGTCCTCGACGGCCCGGTCGCGCGCCAGCAAGACACGCAGCCCGTCGCGGATCACTTCGCTTTCCGTGGCGTACTCACCGGCCGCGACCTTCGCTCTCACGGCCTCGGCCATCTCGTTGGGCAGCGTGATGCTGAACTGCTGTGTCGAGCGCATGGTGGTCCTCGCGGATTCGGATTCAGCAGGATTTAATCCTGCACGAGTCCGGCCGGGATGGTGACGCCCGTGCACCCGCCGCCGATCGGGTTCCGAGCCGGGTCGCGCGAAAGCAGGCCACCGGGTAGCGGGGTAACTTTTTGCGCTCGGCTTCTGCAAGACGCTGCCCGTCGACCTCCGCCGCGCTGAGTGTGTAGTAGCCCAGGATCCGCTCGGGCTGCGCCGACTCGGCGAGCACATAGACCGAACTGATACCGCGTCGCCGGTGCTGCTCGGCCAGGCGATGGAGGTATTCGTCCAGCGCCGGCACCCCGCACTCGAACCCTTGCCGATCGTGAATCGCCGGATCGAGTGGCAGGTCGTCAAGCACGCCGAACCTTGCGGCGCGCCTGTGTCAGTGCTGCCTCGAGGGGCGGGTTCGGAGAAAACGCCGAATCCAGCGCACGGGCGAACGCGGTGAAATCGCGGTCGGTCAGCGTAAACCGCGCTTCGCGGTCGAGCAGCACCTGCGCCTTCTCTATCGCGGCCAGGCGAACGAAGTCGGCCATGGTCGTGCCCATCAAGGCGGCGGCCTTTGCCACGATCGCCTTTTCGTCGGCATCCATCTCGAGAGCGAAGCGCGTAGCGGTGGTCATGGCAGGCTCCAGGAAATGTGTACAGTATTTGTCGTACTTCTGGATGTCGCTCTCACGAAGCCAGACGGGCCGGCGTCATGGCCGCAACCTCGCTTCGCAGATGGATGTGGCGGTACCGAATACTTCGGTGGATCACGAAGCAACATTCGGGAAAGCACTCACCACCAGCGCCTGCAGACCGTTCCAGCCGATCTGGACGCCGATGCACAGCAGGATGAATGCAGAGAGGCGCACCACCACGCTGGTCCCGGTCGGTCCCAGCCTTCTGAGGATGCGATCCGCGTAGCGGTAGCAAAGGTAGACGACCAGGGCGACGATCAGAATGCCGAGGGCGTGCGCCAGGCTGGTCGCGACCAATGGCCGCAGTCCCCGTGGCGGATTGGCTCCCAGCGTGAGGGCAACCGAGATCGACCCCGGGCCCACGGTGAGTGGCATGGTGAGTGGGTAGAAGGCGCGTTGATCGAGCGTGTCCGGCGTCAGGGATGACGACTCGCTGCCGGCGAGCGCTGGCGCCGAAGACGGGCTGTTCAACAATGACCAGGCGATCGCGCAGACGACGACCCCGCCCGCGACCTGGACCGCAGGAATGGAAAGCCCGAAGAAGTCGAGCACGTAGGCGCCGATCAGGGTCGAAGCGAGCAGCAGGAGAAAGCTGTTCACGGCAACGGCCTGCGCCATCCGGCCTCGCTCCATGGGCGTGAGACCGGCCGTCATCGCGAGATAGATTGGCGCTCCGCCCAGAGGATCCACGATCGGGAGCAACGCGCCAACAGCAAACAGGACGGTTGCCGCGAAGGGGCCCAGATCATCGAGGATAGTAAACAAGGGTATGAGTTCTGGTGCAGGGGATGAAGAACGGATCGGGAAGACCGTTCATGGGTGTCATGATCGGTTCATTCTGCGGCGTCGCGTACGCGCCCGCCAGCATTCGGTCGGCGCGGGCCCGGGCGGGGCACACCTGCGGCGTCGCGTACGCGCCCGCCAGCGGCTTGGACCGACACCGGGTTTGGTGCGCCTGCGCGCCTTGCCCGGCGGGGTTGTGCGACAGGTGAATCGAAAAATTCTGGGTATACTCGGCGGTCTTGTGTCGCGTTTGTCGCGGGTCGTTGGCCGGGAATCCTCCCGGACTTTCCCCAGCCTTCGGTCGGCTCAAATCGCGTCTACCAAACGAGTAGGTCGGGAGTCGGTGCGGCTGGGCACCTGGTGTGCAACAGCCCTCGACTGGTCGGCCTCGACGTTTTCCCCGGATCACCCTTAAGCGATGCCTGTCATTCGACTGCCCGATGGGGCAACACGCGAATTTCCCGAACCAGTCACCGTCATGGCGGTTGCGGCTGCCATTGGCCCCGGGCTGGCCAAGGCCGCCCTCGGCGGCAAGGTCAACGGCAAGCTGGTCGATACCTCGCACCTGATCGAGGCCGACAGCGACCTCGCGATCGTCACCGCGAAAGACCCCGAAGGCCTCGACCTGATCCGGCATTCGACCGCGCATCTGCTCGCCTTCGCGGTCAAAGAACTGTTTCCGGACGCCCAGGTGACCATCGGCCCAGTCATCGAAAATGGCTTCTACTACGATTTCTCGTACAAGAGGCCGTTCACGCCGGAAGACCTCGCGGCGATCGAAAAGCGCATGGCGCAACTGGCCGAGCGCGACTTTCCCATCACCCGAGAAGAATGGGCGCGCGACGACGCCGTGGCGTTCTTCCGGTCGATCGGTGAACTCTACAAGGCTGAAATCATCGGCTCCATCCCGGCGGGCGAGACGGTCTCTCTGTATCGCGAAGGCGATTTCGTCGATCTGTGCCGTGGCCCGCATGTGCCTTCCACCGGCAAGCTGCGGGTGTTCAAGCTGATGAAGCTGGCCGGCGCCTATTGGCGCGGCGATTCCCGCAACGAGATGCTGCAACGGATCTACGGCACCGCCTGGGCGAAGAAGGAAGACCAGGAAGCCCATCTGCACATGCTGGAGGAGGCTGAGAAGCGCGACCACCGCAAGCTCGGCCGCCAGCTCGACCTGTTCCATATCCAGGACGACGCGCCCGGCATGGTGTTCTGGCACCCCAAGGGCTGGACGCTCTGGCAGCAGGTCGAGCAGTACATGCGCCGGATTCTCTCGACCAACGGCTACCAGGAAGTTCGCACCCCGCAGGTGATGGACCGGGTGCTCTGGGAACGCTCCGGCCACTGGGAAAACTACCGTGAGCACATGTTCACCACGGCGTCCGAGAACCGCGACTACGTGGTCAAGCCGATGAGCTGCCCCGGGCATGTACAGATCTTCAACCAGGGGCTGAAGAGCTATCGCGACCTGCCATTGCGGCTCGCGGAGTTCGGGGCGTGCCATCGCAACGAGCCGTCGGGGGCGCTGCACGGGATCATGCGGGTGCGCGGATTTACCCAGGACGACGCGCATATTTTCTGTCGCGAAGATCAGGTGCAGGACGAGGCCGCGAAGTTCATCGACCTGCTGCAGCGGATCTACGCCGATTTCGGTTTCACCGAGATCTTGATCAAGCTCTCGACCCGGCCGGTAAAGCGCATCGGCGACGACGCCATCTGGGATCGCGCCGAGGCCGCTCTGGGCGCCGCGCTGGACCTCGAGGGCCTGAATTGGCAGACCAATGCCGGGGAGGGTGCCTTCTACGGCCCCAAGATCGAGTTCTCGCTCAAGGACTCCATCGGGCGGGTCTGGCAGTGCGGCACGCTGCAACTCGACTTCGCCCTGCCGGAGCGCCTGGGCGCCGAGTTCATCGACGAGGACAACACCCGCAAAATTCCGGTGATGCTGCATCGGGCCATCCTCGGGTCGCTCGAGCGCTTCATCGGCATCCTGATCGAGAACCATGCGGGTGCCCTGCCGCTGTGGCTGTCGCCGGTGCAGGTGTCGGTGCTGAACATCTCGGCGGGGCAGACGCACTACGGCACCGAAGTGGCCGAACGCCTGCGCCAGGCCGGGTTCCGCGTCGTGGCGGACTTGAGGAATGAGAAAATAACCTATAAAATACGAGAGCATAGTATGCAGAAGGTGCCTTTCCTGCTGGTCGTGGGCGACAAGGAAGTGGCAGCTTCGCAAGTGGCGGTGCGTGCGCGTGGCGGGCAAGACCTGGGCACGATGAGCGTCGAGGCGTTCATCGGGCAGCTCCAATCCGAGCTTCCACAAGCGTGGCGCATCGTCTGAACCCTTCATGGAGGAATGACTTATCGCTCAGGAACGTGATCTGCGGATCAATGGAGAAATAACCGCTCCGGAAGTCCGGCTGACGGGCAAGGACAACGAGCCGCTGGGCGTCGTGAGCCTCGAAGAGGCGAACCGGCTCGCTGAAGAAGCCTCGCTTGACCTGGTCGAAATCGCACCGACCGCAACGCCCCCCGTGGTCCGCATCATGGACTTCGGCAAGTTCAAATACGGCGAAGCCAAGCGGCGTCACGAAGCCAAGCTCAAGCAGAAGCAGATCCAGGTCAAGGAAGTGAAGTTTCGCCCTGGCACTGACGAAGGCGATTACCAGATCAAGCTGCGCAACCTCATCCGCTTCATCGAGGAAGGCGACAAGGCGAAGATCACCTTGCGCTACCGCGGCCGCGAAATGGCGCACCAGGAGTTCGGTATCCGCCTCCTGGAGCGGGTCAAGGCCGATCTCGACCTGTATGCCCAGGTCGAGCAGTTTCCCAAGATGGAAGGGCGCCAGATGATCATGGTCATGGCACCCCGCAAGAAGTAGCAGTGCAGTGAAGTCGGCGGTATCGGGTTGATTCGATCCGGTGCACGCCCATAAGTGATGTCCGGGCCCTCAAGCGTTGCCGTCATGGCCACCGCCCGGCGTCATGTCAAAAAAGGAGCATAACCATGCCCAAGATGAAGACGAAGAGCGGCGCGGCCAAGCGCTTCAAAGCGCAAGGCAGCGGTGGCATCAAGCGCACCAAGGCCTTCCTGCGCCACATCCTCACCAAGAAGTCGACCAAGCGCAAACGCAACATGCGGGGCATGACCCAGGTGGACGCGAGCAACATCAAGTCCGTCCGCGCCATGTTGCCGTACGCCTGAGGAAGACTGAACCATGTCAAGAGTCAAACGTGGAGTAACGGCGCGCGCGCGCCACAAAAAGGTCCTCGACCTCGCCAAGGGTTACCGCGGCCGTCGCAAGAACGTCTATCGCATCGCCAAGCAGGCGGTGATGAAGGCCGGGCTGTATGCCTACCGCGACCGGCGCAACAAGAAGCGCGATTTTCGGCGTCTCTGGATTGCCCGTATCAACGCCGCCGCGCGTGAACTCGGCATGAACTACAGCACGTTCATGAACGGCCTGCGCAAGGCGGCGATCGAAGTCGATCGCAAGGTTCTGGCGGATCTCGCGGTGTTCGAGCGTTCCGCGTTCGAACAACTGGCGCAGCAGGCCAAGGCTGCGCTCGGCTAAAGTGAAACAAGCAACACCACAAAGGAGGCCCTCGTGCCTCCTTTTTGTTTGTGCGGAGCCGGTCTGATGAACGATCTTGACAAGATCGTCAAGGCCGCCGCAATTGCGTTTGCCCAGTCCTCGGTACTGGCGGCTCTCGAGGACCAGAAGGCGCGCTTTCTCGGTAAGTCGAGCGAACTGACTGAGGCGCTAAAAGGCCTGGGCAAACTCGAACCGGATCAGCGGCCCGCAGAGGGCGCGCGCATCAACGCTGCCAAGGCTGAAATCGAAGCCTTCTTGCGGGCACGGCGCGAAGGACTGGCCGCTGCGGCGCTGGACGCGAAGCTGCACGAAGAATCACTCGATGTAACGCTGCCTGGCCGGCGTCGTGGTTCGGGCACCATCCACCCGGTGATGCGCACCTGGCGGCGAGTGGAGGAGATTTTTCGATCGATCGGATTCGAGGTCGCCGACGGTCCCGAGATCGAGACCGACTGGTACAACTTCACTGCGCTCAACAACCCGCTCAACCATCCTGCGCGGTCGATGCAGGACACCTTCTACGTCGAAGGTGAAGACGCGCAGGGGTTGCCGCTGCTGTTGCGCACCCATACGAGCCCGATGCAGGTGCGCTATGCACGCACGCACCAGCCGCCGATCCGTGTCATCGCTCCCGGCCGGACCTACCGGGTCGACAGCGATGCAACCCACTCGCCCATGTTCCATCAGGTCGAAGGGCTCTGGATCGACGACGGCATCAGTTTCGCCGATCTCAAGGGCGTATACACCCAGTTCCTCCACCGCTTCTTCGAGACCGACCAGCTTCGGGTACGGTTCCGGCCGTCGTTCTTTCCGTTCACCGAGCCCTCGGCCGAGATCGACATGATGTTCGACGGTGGTCCGCTGCGCGGACGCTGGCTGGAGATCTCCGGGTCCGGACAGGTCCATCCGGCGGTGATGCGCAATTTCGGGCTCGATCCGGAAGTCCACACCGGGTTCGCGTTCGGATCGGGTCTGGAGCGCCTGACAATGCTCCGCTACGGCATCGACGATCTCCGGCCGTTCTTCGAAGGCGATCTGCGCTTTCTCAGGCAGTTCGCGTGACGACTACTCTCCCCAGCCTTCCTTCGGCCGGCCCCTCCCAATGGGGCGCCAGCGCCCCTGGCGAGCCGCGGCGGGCGCTGATGACCATGTGCACGTAGCTATGCAATTCTCCGAAGAATGGCTGCGGTCCATGGTGTCGACGCCGCTCGACGCCGCCGCGCTGGCGCATGCGCTGACCATGGCCGGGCTCGAAGTCGAAGACATGGCGCCGTTGCCATGTGCTTTCGACGGTGTGACGGTCGGGCTGATCGTCGCTTCGGTTCCGCATCCGGATGCCGATCGCCTGCGTCTGTGTACGGTGGACGCCGGTGGCGGTGCACTGCAATTGATCGTGTGCGGGGCGCCCAACGCCACCGTCGGGCTGAAGGTTCCGGTCGCACGGGTTGGGGCGCGCCTGCCAGGTGACGCCGGCGCGGCGATCGAGGTGCGCCGCGCGACCATCCGCGGTGTCGTGAGCGAAGGCATGCTGTGCTCGGCCCGCGAACTGGGTCTGTCGGAGGATCACGCCGGGCTGCTCACCCTGGCCGACGATGCAACGCCCGGGGCCGATGTACGCGAAGTGCTCGGTCTGAACGACAACATTTTCACCATCAAGCTCACGCCGAATCGGGCCGACTGCCTGTCGGTCCTGGGGGTCGCACGCGAGGTCGCGGCCATTGGCGGTACGTCGGTTCTTCTGGGTGCGGCGCCGCCGATAGCGCCGATGACGCCGGAGACCTTTCCGGTAGCGATCTCGGCCACACCGGCATGCGGGCGCTTCACCAGTCGCGTGATCCGCGGTGTCGATGCGGCTGCCGCCACGCCGTCGTGGATGAAGCGACGCCTCGAGGCTGCCGGTCAACGGCCGATCTCGGCGTTGGTCGACATCACCAATTACGTGATGCTCGAGCGCGGCCGGCCGCTGCATGTCTACGACCTCGACAAGCTCACCGGCGGCATCGACGTTCGTTTCGGAAAACCCGGAGAAACCGTCACTCTCCTGAATGAGCAACAGGTCGAACTGAGCGACGACGTTCTGGTGATCGCCGATGGCAGCGGCCCGATCGGACTCGCCGGCATCATGGGTGGCGAGTCCACCAAGACCGAAGTCACCACCGCCAACGTGTTGCTCGAATCGGCGTTCTTCCAGCCCGAGGCGATCGCCGGCCGGGCGCGTCGCCTGGGCTTCGCCAGCGACGCCTCGCATCGCTTCGAGCGCGGGGTCGATTTCGACAACAACGTCGATGGCATCGAACGCGCTACCGAGCTGGTCTTGTCGATCTGTGGCGGGCAGCCTGGCGCCGTTGCCGATGTGGTCGCAGCGTTACCTCAACGCCAGGCGGTGATGATGCGAACCGACCGTGCCCGCCGCATCATCGGCGTTGCCATCCCCGACACGACCATGGCGGATATTCTGGCCCGGCTCGGACTCCCCGCGAATGTCGAGGCAGGCGAGGGTGGTACCCGCTTCGCGGTGGTGCCGCCGTCTTTTCGGTTCGATATCCAGATCGAGGAAGACCTGATCGAGGAGATCGCCCGTATCTACGGGTTCGACCGGATCCCGGCGCTGCCGCCACTGGCGCGATCTTCGATGCCCCCGGCGCCGGAATCGCAACGATCAGTGCATGCGATCGGTGACCGGTTGGCCGCCCTCGACTACCACGAAGTCGTCAACTACAGCTTTGTCGATCGCGACTGGGAGACCGGCCCGGCCGGCAACCCCGAGCCGATCGTGCTGCGCAACCCGATCGCGAGCCATATGGCGGTGATGCGCAGCAGTCTGCTCGCCGGCTTGTGCGCGAACGTCGTCTACAACCTGAATCGCCGCCAGGATCGCGTCCGTGTGTTCGAGATCGGCCGTGTATTCCTGAAAGACCCGCTCAGCCTCGATGCGACCGATGCGGTCGCGGGGCTGCGGCAGCCGGTGCGGATCGGTGGCGCCGCATGCGGGACCAGCGATCCGGAACAATGGGGCACGCCTCGGCGCACCATGGATTTCTTCGATATCAAGGGCGATGTCGAAGCGCTCCTCGCGCCATCGGGCGTGCGATTCGAAGCCCACCCGCATCCGGCGTTGCATCCCGGCCGCAGCGCCCGGGTGCTGCTCGGCGACAAGGTCGTGGGCTGGGTCGGCGAACTGCATCCGCGCTGGCAACAATGGTTCGAATTGCCGGTGCCGGTGCAATTGTTCGAACTCGACGCCGAGTCGGTTCAAGCCCGGACGATGCCGGCTTATCGCGGGGTCCCTCGATTCCCGGCGGTACGTCGCGACCTCGCGGTCCTGGTCGATGAAAAAGTTGCCTGCGGCGAGCTGCTGACCGCCCTCGAGACCGCTTTGCCGACTGTCGTCGAGGCCGTGGAAGTGTTCGACGTGTACCTCGGCAAGGGGGTCGCTGAAGGGAAAAAAAGTCTTGCATTCCGTGTGTTATTGCAAGATACTCAAAAGACTCTCACTGACGCCGACGTTGACGAAGTCATGGTTTCAGCGGTGTCCATCCTCCATCGGCAGTTCGGCGCAACCCTCAGGCAGTAACCGGCTCGCATGACGCTCACCAAGGCCGAACTTGCCGACCTGCTGTTCGAGAAGGTCGGGCTCAACAAGCGCGAGGCAAAAGACATGGTCGAGACCTTTTTCGAGGAGGTCCGCACCGCACTCGAGCGTGGAGAGGGCGTGAAGCTGTCCGGGTTCGGCAATTTCCAGCTGCGTGACAAACCCCAGCGCCCGGGCCGCAACCCCAAGACCGGCGAAGAAATCCCGATCACGGCACGACGCGTCGTCACCTTCCACGCCAGCCAGAAACTCAAGGCCATGGTGGAGAAGCACTACCATGGAAGCACCGAACAGCCCCAGTAAGGTAGTCCTGCCCCCGATCCCGGCGAAGCGTTACTTCACCATCGGCGAGGTCAGCGAATTGTGCGGCGTGAAGCCTCATGTCCTGCGCTACTGGGAGCAGGAATTCACCCAGCTAAAGCCGGTGAAGCGGCGCGGCAATCGTCGCTACTATCAGCACCATGAGGTGCTCCTGATCCGCCGTATCCGTGAGCTCCTGTACGAAGAGGGTTTCACCATCAGTGGCGCGCGTCATCGCCTCGACCGGAACTTCGATGCAACTGCCGCCGCGACGGCAGCACCTGCGGCGGCCGACTGGTCGGAGTTCCGGACCGAGCTGCAGGCGATCATCGCGTTGCTTCGGTCCTGAAGCAGTCCGGCCTCACCCCCCAAGCGCGCTGGCCCCCAGTGGGGGTGGCGACCGAAGGAAGCTTTTGGGGTGTCCATCTCCTGCCGCGTTGCCTGGGAAGCGAGCCGCCGGTATAGTTCGGGGTTCGGGGCGTAGCGCAGCCTGGTAGCGTACCTGCATGGGGTGCAGGTGGTCGGAGGTTCAAATCCTCTCGCCCCGACCAGAAGCTTCGATGGGGGTTCAACGGGGCAATTCGTTTCGGTGTCGGATTGATCCCGAAGGGCGCCCGCTCCAGCCTAGTCCGCAATTTCCGCAATCCCCTGCGCCAGCGGTGCCGATGCGAATACTCCTGAGCAACGACGACGGCTACTTCGCGCCCGGGCTGGCGGCGCTCGCCGATGCGCTTGCGCCGTTGGGCGAGATCACGGTGGTGGCGCCGGAGCGCGATCGCAGTGGCGCCAGCAATTCGCTGACGCTCGATCGTCCGCTGTCGGTGCGACGCTCCCACCTCGGATTTCTCTATGTGAATGGCACGCCGACCGACTGCGTGCACCTCGCCGTCACCGGCCTGCTCGATGACCTCCCGGACATCGTCGTGTCCGGCGTCAATCACGGCGAAAACATGTGTGACGACACCATCTATTCCGGCACGGTCGCGGCGGCCACCTAGGGTTTTCTGCTCGGCATTCCCGCCATCGCGGTGTCGATGGTGAGTCGTGGCGACGGCAATTTCGCGGCGGCCGCGCGGGTTGCCGCGGACCTCGTCGCACGCTACGGTGCGAATGGGTCGTTGCCGCCTTTCCTGTTGAACGTGAATGTCCCTGATCTGCCCTATGAAGCCCTCGGACCGGTCGAGGTCACGCGTCTGGGCAGGCGACACAAGGCTGAACCCGTGGTGAAGTCGGAGAATCCCCGGGGGCAAACGGTGTATTGGGTCGGTGCCGCCGGCGACGCCGCAGATGCCGGACCCGGAACCGACTTTCACGCCGCTGCCGCTGGCCGGATCTCGATCACGCCGTTACAGATGGATCTGACCCACTTCGGGCAGCTCGACGCTGTTCGTGGCTGGCTGGGTACCTGAAGTCGCCGATGCACGCGCCGCCAGCCGGTAGGCTTTCGACATGACCTCCACCCGAGTTCACTGCGGTCTCCCGCCTCCGGGAGAGATGACACGCCCACCCCCAGGCTTCGCTGCGCTTTGCCTTCCCCCTTCAGGGGGCCAGCGCGCTTGGCCCGGCGCGCGCTGAGACCCACACCGGCGAACCGCGTGGATTCGAAACACATCGGCATCGGCATGACCTCGCCGCGCACCCGCCAGCGCATGGTCGAGCGCTTGCGCGAAGAGGGCATACGCGATGCCGTGGTGCTCGCGGCAATGGGCGAGATTCCCCGCCATATCTTCGTCGACGAGGCGCTCGCGACCCGGGCCTACGACGACGTATCGTTGCCGCTGGGTTTCGGACAGACCATTTCCGCACCGTTCACCGTGGCCCGCATGCTGGAACTGGTGCGAGGCGGCAATCCCATCGGCAAGGCGCTCGAGATCGGTACCGGCTGCGGCTATCAGGCCGCTGTGCTATCCAGGCTCGCGCGCGAAGTCCACACCATCGAGCGCATCTCGGGTCTGCTCGGCAACGCCCGTCGCTGTCTACGGGAGCTTCGCATCGTGAACGTGAAGGTCCGGCATGCCGATGGCACCACCGGCCTTGCCGATGCCGGGCCGTTCGACGCGATCGTCATGGCTGCCGCGGCACCGTCGGTACCCCCGGACCTGCCGCAACAACTGGCGATCGGTGGTCGCCTGGTCATGCCGGTCGGCACGCGCGAGCAGAAGCTGGTGCTGGTGGTGCGTAGCGCCGAAGGGTTCGCCGAGAGCACGCTCGAGGCCGTAAACTTCGTGCCGCTGCTACCCGGAATCACGCGTTGAAGGTTTGGTGGTGCCTCATAGCGCTGGCCGCTGTCGCCGGCGTGTGTGCCTGCGCCGGCCCGCAGGCGGTGGCGCCGGTCGAAAAACGGCTGCCGTCGCGGTCGGCCGCCGGTACCGAGGCGTCTCGAACCCTGCACGCGGCACCTAAACCCTCACGGCGCACCGGCGATGACCGGCCGGCTTTCTACACCGTGCAGCGCGGCGACACCCTGTTTGCCATCGCGCTCGATTTCGGATTCGACTACCGCGATCTCGCCGCCTGGAACGACATCGCCGATCCGGCGCTGATCCGCGTCGGGCGCCAGTTGCGCCTGACGCCCCCGGTGCGCGAAACAGTCCCGGAAACCCGGGCGCTTCGTCCCGCCGATCCGGTGACGGCCGAGGCCCTTGGCGGTCCGGGACCGGACCGATCGTCAGCGCCGTCCGGCGGCCCGGGTGATGTCGCCAAAGTATCTGCGCCCCCCGTCCCCGGGTCCACTGGTGTCCCCCCGGCAGCGGCACCGATCCTCACCGAGCCCCAGGCCAGGACGCTGCGGTACTCGGATCAGGCGCTCGCGCAACTGGGCGGAAGGCTTCGGCCCGGGACGGCGGCAGTGGCGCCAGCCCCGAGTGCTGCGGTAACACCGCCAGCGCCTCCCGAGCCCAAGGTGGAGCCCGCGGCGCCGATCCCGCCAAAACCGCAGGCGCCCGGGCCTGTCGCTACGCCGGATACCCCGCGCGACGCCGAAGATCGGGTCGACTGGGTATGGCCTGCCCGCGGCGAACTGCTGTATCGCTTCGGCGCAACCGGAAAGCTCAAGGGAATCGGTGTTGCCGGCAAGGCCGGACAGCCGATCGTCGCTGCCGCCGTCGGCAAGGTGGTGTACGCCGGCGCCGGCTTGCGCGGCTACGGCAAGCTGGTGATCGTGAAGCACAACGAGACGTACCTGTCGGTGTACGCGCACAACAGCGCGCTGCTGGTGAAGGAAGGCGACAGCGTCCGGCGTGGCCAGAAGATCGCGGAGATGGGCGACACCGATGCCGCTCGGGTCAGCCTGCATTTCGAGATCCGCCGTTTCGGCAAACCGCTCGATCCGCTGGTCCAGTTGCCGCACGGCGCCGACACGCCGGGGTAGTTGGTTCCGGAACTCGTCCGCCCGGGTTGGGCCGTCAATGCCCGCCGGCATCCAGATGCAACGCCCGCACCAGCCTTGCCAGATCCTTTGCGGATGTCGGGCTCGGTGCGGGACCGTAGCGCGCATCGGCATACAGTCGGCAGATCCGCTGCAACGCCCCGCCGGTCTGTGGAAAAGCCGCCGTTGCCCGCGCCAGGTAGGCCTCCGGGCCCTCGTGCGCCTGCCGCGCGAACTGCGGCGAGGTGGTCGCCAGTTTTCGGGAGAGGGCGTTCCACGCGCCGACCAGCGGATCGGTAGTCCTTTTCCTGAGGCGCCGCATGACCACCAGGCTTAAGGCCCCCAGCACCACGCCGGTCACCGCCATCAGCGCGATCACGAGGTTGTGCCAGTTCGCATCGGAAAACCCCACTCGCTGGAACAGGTGCATCTGGCGTTCCGGCGAATACCCGAGCACCCACTGGTTCCAGCCATTCGCCATCGCATCCATCCCGAATCGCATCTGGCGCAGCCACGCGTTGCCGGTGCGAACCAGCAGCGGCAGCGGTTCACCTTCGGGCATGGCGGCGGCGATGCCGGCCTCGATGCGTTGCGGCGAGACCGCGGCGGTGGGGTCGACCCGGATCCAGCCCTCGTTCTCGATCCAGACTTCGGCCCAGGCATGGGCTTCGGATTGCCGCACGATCAGGTAGTCGCCCAGCGGGTTGAGCACGCCGCCCTGGTAGCCGGTGACCACGCGGGCCGGCAGTCCGGCCGCGCGCATCAGCACCACGAACGACGACGCGAAGTGCTCGCAGAAGCCGCGTCTCGTGTCGAACAGAAATTCGTCGACCGAATCGCGGCCCAGCTCTGGCGGCACCAGGGTGTAGAAGAACGGTTGCTGGCGGAACATCGACAAGGCCTGCTGCACGATGGCGCGCGGTGATGTGCCGGCACTGCGCCACTGCTCGGCCAGAGCCAGCGAACGTGGGTTGAAGCCGCGGGGCAGGCGTCGTGCCCGTTGCAGGTTGCCGGCATCCTCCGCCAGGCCGAACCGGTAATCCAGATGCGAGCTCATGTCGTAGCGCAGGCGATTGCGCACCGGGCGCCCGGCAATGAGTTGCAGGTCTCCGGTGAGACGGCTGCCTTCCACGATCTGCGCCGGCACGTCGAGCGCGAACAGCCAGCGCATCTCGTGCGCCTCCAGTGTGACGGTGTAGCGGATCGGCTCGCCGATGGTGTCGATGCCGCTGATGCCGACCCCGGGTGATTCGCCCGCCCGCCAGGTGCGGCCGTCGAAATCCCACATCACCGGCCCGCGCCAGTAGAGCCTGCCGAGCGCGGGAACCGGCGCCGCGAAATCGACCCGGAACGCGACGCCGTCCGACAGGCTCAGGTTCGACAGGCTGCCGGGTGACATGCTGTCGGACAGCCCGGTCACGCCACTGGAGGTCGCCTGCGGCAAACCCCACAGGGGGCCTTGAACGCGCGGGAACAGGACGAACAACACCAGCATCAGCGGCGCCGCCTGCGCGAGCATCACTGCCGATGCCCGCAACGCCGGAACCGCGCGCGGTTGCTGCGACCGGTACTGGAATGCCACCAGGCACGCCGTGATGCACCAGACACAGGTGACCAGGTAGAGCGCGGTGGGAATGGTCTGCGAATAGAGAAAGTCGGTGATCGCCAGGAAGTAGCCGAGCACGATCAGCACGAAGGCGTCGCGCGTGCTGCGCAGTTCCATCAGCTTCAGCGACAGCATCAGGATCAGCAGTGCGACCGCGGCATCGCGTCCGAACAGGACGCCGTACGAAAACCAGATGCCGCCGGCCGATGCGAGCGCGAGCGCGGCCAGGATCCACTGCGGCGGCATGCCATAGCCGCGCCAGGCGAACAGCGCGCGCACCGCGAAGGCGACCCCTGTCGCCGTCGAGATCCACCACGGAATGCGCGTTGCGTGCGGCAGCAGCAGGGCGGCGATCGCCCCGAGCAGGGCGAGAACCCTGCCGGTGCCGAGCGGGCGCGGCTCGAAGCCTCTCATGCCACTTTCGACCGACTTGGCGCGGCGCCGGTCCGACCGTGATCTCCACGGATGTCGAACGTTGCGAGCGCCTCGAGGCAGGCATGCAGATGCGCGGCGCCGGTGTCGGGCCGGATAGAGCATCCCGGCAGCCGCAGACCGTAGTCGAATCCGCGCTGGTCGGCCATGAGCACCCAGCGGGCGAGGCGCGACAGACGGGCGTCGAGCGGCATGGCGGGCGAGGTGTCGTCCCAGTCCAGGAGCAGCTCCCGGCCAACGCGTCCATCGAAGAGCTTGGTGTGGAGCCGGTCGCTGCGAGCTGCTGATTTCCAGGCGATATGCCGCGGCGGATCGCCGGGGTGGTAGTCGCGCAGCCCGGCGAAATCGTCGGCGCCGCGGCCGCGATGACCGGAATCGCCATCGAGGTCGGCAGCCACCGGCAAGGCTGGCTCGCCAGCCTCGGGTTGCGGGTAGACCAGCGCCTGCAGGTCGATCTCGAGCCGGGACCAAGCGTAGAACAAGCCCAGCGGATAGCCGGTGAACAAGCGGAAACGTCCGAAGGCCAGCCAGCCTCGCCGGGCCGCCGCAACCTCCACGGTGATGGTCGTGGCATCGCGCGGGGCGATATCGCCATAGGCCAGTGGCGCATCGGCCCGATCACAGCCGATCGCGAGCCGGTCGAATCCCGCCTGATTGGCGACGACCACCGGGAACCGCGCAGCCTCGCCGGCAAATACCGGATCGACGCGGCCGGGCCGGATCTCGAGGTGGGCCAGATTGCGCCACGTATGCAGCATGCCGATCACGCCCAGGCCGGCCAGCAGGAAGGTGAGCACGTAGCCCAGCCCGAGGTTGTAGTTGATGGACGCGAGCAGCATGAGCAGCAGCGTGACCGCGAACAGCCAGCCCTGACGGCTCGGCACGATGTAGATGCGGCGCTGGGTGAGCAGCACCGGCCCGTGCTCCACGCCGCGCGCCGGGAAAATCCAGTCGGCGACGCGGTCGCCTAGCGCCATGCGATCGGCCACGGGACGGCAGCACCACAGGGCCCCCCGAGGATGCTGCGCCCCCTGGGGGAAGCCGCAGCGCAGCGCAGGCTGGGGGTGGGCGTCACCTTTAGGGCACCGGTACTTCCGCGATCAGCCGGGCGGCGAGCGCATCGGACGACAGCCGGGACGTGCCACTCGCGATGTGCAGGCGATGCCCGACGACGCTCGGCAGCACCGCCTGGATATCTTCCGGCAGGACGGCGCCGCGATCGTCGAGAAACGCCCACGCGCGCGCCGCGTTCAACAGCGACAGGCCGGCACGCGGGCTCAGTCCGATGACAAAGTCGGGCGAGTGGCGGGTATGCGCGATGAGCGCCTGCAGATAGTCGAGCAGCGCCGGGGCGACGTGCACTTTGCGCGCCGCCTGTTGCAACTGGGTGAAGCGCGCAGCGTCGAGCGCCGGGGCCAGGTGCTCGATGAGATCGCGCCGCTCGCTGCCCGCCAGCAGGGCGCGCTCGGCGGCCGCGTCGGGATAGCCGAGTTCGATGCGCATGAGGAACCGGTCGAGCTGCGATTCGGGCAGGGGAAAGGTGCCGGTCTGGTGCGAGGGATTCTGGGTGGCGATGACGAAGAAGGGCTCGGGCAGGCGGCGGGTGACGCCATCGATGGTGACCTGATGTTCCTCCATGGCTTCGAGCAATGCGCTTTGGGCCTTGGGTGTGGCGCGGTTCACCTCGTCGGCCAATACCACCTGGGTGAAGACCGGTCCGGGATGGAACTTGAAGGTACCGGTCTCGCGTTCGAACACCGATACGCCGAGAACATCCGCCGGCAGCAGGTCGCTGGTGAACTGGATGCGCTGGAAGTCGAGGCCGAGCGCGCGTGCCAGCGCGTGCGCCAGTGTGGTCTTGCCGACACCCGGCAGATCCTCGATGAGCAGGTGACCGCGTGCGAGCAGGCAGGCGATGGTCAGCCGCACCGCCCGCTGCTTGCCGAGAACGATGCCGCCGACGGCATCGAGGACAGGGGAAAGATCACGGTTCATGAGATCGGATTCGGGCTGGTGGGTGCAGCGGGGTCCACGTCGCGACGCGTCGCGAGGCCGGCGCGCAATTCACGGGATTATCGATGATCGTGCCACGCCGGCGTTGGCGATCCCGCAAAAAGGAAGGCAAGCTACCATCACCTTTCCCGATCGGCTGCTCGCACCCCATGACAACCGCCTTTGTCCATCACCCCGATTGTGTTCGCCACGACATGGGCGCAGGCCATCCGGAACGCGCCGCCCGTGTGACCGCGATCGACGATCAACTGCTCGTGTCCGGCCTGCTGGAGCAGCTCGCAGGTCATCTTGCCCCGATCGTCGACCGTACGGCCCTGGAGCGGGTGCACTCGACGGCGCATATCGACGCCATCGAGGCAGCGGCACCCGCGTCCGGACTGGTGGCGATCGATCCCGACACGGCGATGAATCCGCATTCCCTCGCGGCGGCCAGGCGCGCCGCCGGCGCTGCCGTGCTGGCCACCGATCTGGTGATCGCCGGCCAGGTGGCGAATGCCTTCTGCAACGTGCGGCCGCCGGGCCACCACGCCGAGCGCAACCGGGCCATGGGGTTCTGCTTCTTCAACAACGTGGCGGTGGCGGCGGCGCATGCGCTCGATGTGCATGGCCTGGACCGGGTCGCGATCGTGGACTTCGACGTACATCACGGCAACGGAACCGAAGACATCTTCCGTGACGATCCGCGGGTGTTGATGGTGTCCACGTTCCAGCACCCCTTTTATCCCTACAGCGGCACCGAAGGCCGATCGGCGAAGATGGTGAATGTCCCGCTGGCGGCCGGCAGCGGCAGCGCGGCGTTTCGCGCGGCCGTCACCGCCGAATGGCTGCCCGCGCTCGACGCATTCCGGCCGCAGATGCTGTTCGTGTCGGCGGGATTCGACGCGCATCGTGATGACGACATGGGTGCACTGCGGCTGGTGGAGGACGACTATGCGTGGGTCACGCAGCTTCTGGTCGAGGTTGCGGGGCGCCACGCCGGGGGTCGCATCGTGTCGCTGCTGGAGGGCGGCTACGAGCTGAGGTCGCTCGGGCTGAGTGCCGCTGCTCACGTCAAGGTGTTGATGGGCGCCTGACGATTTCGGGTCAGCGCAGGTGGCGAGCGAAGGGGCAGCATCCGCAGGGTTCCCCGAGGAATGCTGCGCCCCTGGGGGAAGCCGAAGCGCAGCGCAGCCTGGGGGTGGGCCTAAATGATGATGGCCGCGGCCACCTTGCGGCTTTCGCCCAGGAGGATGTTGTAGGTTCGGCACGCGGCGGGCGTTGCCATGACTTCGACGCCGATCCGGGCCGCCGTGATCTGGCGATAGAGCTTCGGGTGCAGCAGTTTCATGGTGGACCCGGTTCCGATGAGCAGAACCTCCAGCGGTTCGGCCGCCAGGAAGGCGAGGCTGGCCTCGGTCAGCTCGTCGGGGTGCGATACCGGCCAGGGATCAATCAGCCGGTCCGGAAACACCACCAGGCTGGCTTCATGGCGGCGGTGGTTGATCATGACATGACCGTCGCCGTAGCCGGTGAAGGCGTTCAGGCCGTCGAATCGGTCGAGATGCAGCTTCAAGGGTGCAGGCCGGTTTGCCGAGTGCGGGAACGTCTCGTAACATTAGCACCTTACGGTGTTTCCGCAGCGTTTCAGGGCCTGTGTTCATGCATGAGTTTCCGCGCATCAAGCGTCTTCCCCCCTACGTCTTCAACATCACCGGCGAGCTCAAGCAGGCTGCCCGGCGCCGCGGTGAAGACATCATCGACATGAGCATGGGCAACCCCGACGGCCCCACACCACAGCACATCCTCGACAAGCTGGTCGAGGCGGCCCAGCGTAGTGACACCCACGGGTATTCGGTTTCCAAGGGCATCCCCCGGCTGCGCAAGGCCATCTGCGACTGGTATCAGCGGCGTTTCGATGTGAGCTTCGATCCCGACAGCGAGGCGATCGTGACCATCGGCTCCAAGGAGGGGCTCGCGCACCTGATGCTGGCCACGCTGGATCGCGGCGACACCGTGCTGGTGCCGAATCCGTCGTATCCCATCCATATCTACGGCGCCGTCATTGCGGGCGCCGAGATACGCCACATCCGCATGACCGACGACGCTGATTTCTTCGAGGAAGCCGAGCGGGCGATCCGCGAGTCGTTCCCGCGGCCGAAACTGATGATCATCGGCTTCCCGTCGAACCCCACCGCGCGCTGCGTTGAGCTCGACTTCTTCGAGCGGGTGGTGGCGATGGCGCGCGAACACGGCATCTATGTGGTCCACGATCTCGCCTATGCCGACATCGTGTTCGACGGCTGGAAAGCGCCATCGATCATGCAGGTGCCGGGGGCGCGCGATGTCGCGGTCGAGTTCTTCACCATGTCGAAGAGCTACAACATGGCCGGCTGGCGCATCGGTTTCATGGTCGGCAACAAGTCACTGGTGAACGCACTTGCCCGTATCAAGGGCTATCACGACTACGGCACGTTCACGCCGATCCAGGTCGCCGCCATCGCGGCGCTCGAGGGGCCGCAGGACTGCGTCCGCGAGATTCGCGACCAATACGAGCAGCGGCGCGACGTGCTGGTGAAAGGCTTGCACGAGGCAGGGTGGATGGTGCAGAAACCCAAAGCGTCGATGTACATCTGGGCCCGGATCCCCGAGCCTTATCTCGCCACGGGGTCGCTCGAGTTCGCCAAGCGCCTGCTGCAGATGGCCAAGGTGTCGGTGTCGCCCGGGGTCGGCTTCGGCGACTATGGCGATGATCACGTGCGATTCGCGCTGATCGAGAACGCCGAGCGCACGCGGCAGGCGGTGCGCGGCATCAAGCAGATGTTCCGGGATGACGCCCTGATGCCCGCCGCCCCGCCGCTCCTGCGCGCCGTATGAGCGTCGACATCGTTCGCGTCGCCGGGCCTGACCGAACCATTCTCGACGCGACTCTGCTGCTGCGCGCCGAAGGCGTGCATCGCCAGCTCCGACCGGATCTCGACGCCGACTATCTCGGCAAGATGAAGCGCGTCGTTAGCGACGGCGCCGAGATCGCGCTCGCGGTCGACGCACATAGTGTCTTCGGCGTCGCGGTATTCCGGTTGTTCGAGAACACCCATGTGGGCCTGCGTTGCTATCTCGACGATCTGGTCACCGACGAGTCCCGGCGTTCGAGCGGCGTCGGGCGCGCACTGATCGATTGGCTGGAGCGCGAGGCGCGCGCGCGCGGTTGCGCCTGCGTCGATCTCGAATCCGGCGTTCAGCGCAGCGGCGCACATCGCTTCTATTTTCGCAAGGGGTACATCATTCCATCGTTCAGCTTTCGCAAGAGCTTGGTCGCATGAAGCCGATTCGCGTCGGCCTGCTCGGCATCGGCACCGTGGGCGGCGGCACGCTCAGGGTGCTCACCCGCAACCAGGAAGAGATCATGCGGCGCGCCGGCCGCGGCATCGTGATCACCACCGTGGCCGACAAGGACACGGCGCGTGCCACCGCGGCGGCCGGGGCCGGCGTCCGCATCACCGGCGATGCGTTCGCGGTCGTGGCCGACCCGGACATCGACATCGTCATCGAGTTGATCGGCGGCTACACCGTGGCGAAAGACCTGGTGCTGGCTGCCATCGAAAACGGCAAGCATGTGGTCACGGCCAACAAGGCGCTGCTGGCCAACCATGGCAACGCCATCTTCGCGGCGGCCAGCCGCAAAGGCGTCATGGTGGCATTCGAGGGCGCGGTCGCCGGTGGCATCCCGATCATCAAGGCGCTGCGTGAAGGCCTCACGGCCAACCGCATCGAGTGGATCGCGGGCATCATCAATGGCACCTCGAACTACATCCTGTCCGAGATGCGCGAGCGCGGTCTCGCCTTCGACACGGTGCTCGCGGAAGCCCAGCGATTGGGCTACGCGGAGTCGGATCCGACCTTCGACATCGACGGCATCGACGCCGCCCACAAGCTCAGCATCATGTCGGCCATCGCGTTCGGCATTCCGATGCAGTTCGACAAGGCCTACATCGAAGGCATCCGTGCGCTCACCCGCGAGGACATCCGCTATGCCGAGGAACTGGGCTACCGCATCAAGCTGCTCGGCATCACCCGTCGTACCGACCGCGGCATCGAGCTGCGGGTGCATCCGACGCTCATCCCCAAGCGCCGCCTCATCGCCAATGTCGAAGGCGTGATGAACGCGGTGCTGGTGAAGGGTGATGCGGTCGGCGCCACCCTCTACTACGGCGCCGGGGCCGGTGCCGAGCCGACCGCATCGGCGGTGGTCGCCGACCTGGTTGACGTGACGCGCATGCTCACGGCCGATCCGGAGAATCGCGTGCCGCATCTTGCCTTCCAGCCCGACCAGCTCGCCGATACGCCAGTGCTATCGATGGAGGATGTGGAGACCTCGTACTACCTGCGCATGCGCGTCGCCGACCGGCCTGGTGTGCTCGCCGACATCACCCGCATCCTTGCCGATGAAGCCATCTCGATCGATGCGATGGTGCAGAAGGAGCCACCGGAGGGTGCCGACCAGACTGACATCATCCTGCTCACTCACCTGACGCTGGAAAAGCGCGTCAACATCGCCATCGCGCGCATCGAGGCGCTGCCGACGGTATTCGGCAAGGTGACCCGGATCCGGCAGGA
>JANMWG010000342.1:0-6831 GCA_031393885.1 Betaproteobacteria bacterium
TCGTCTGGTGCAGGGGCTCAAGTATCGCGGACTGCTCTCGATTGCGCCGGCCCTGGGCCATCGGCTCGCCATCGCGGTACGAGCCGACCGCGTGCCCGATATCGTGCTGCCGATGCCGCTTGCCGCAGCCCGCTTGCGCGAACGCGGCTTCAACCAGGCACTCGAGATCGCCCGCCTGCTGCCCCGGCACCTCGCCGCGCGGCTTCGCCCCGGGCTGCTCGAACGCACGCGCGACACGCAACCCCAGGCCGAGCTCCCACTCGACCAGCGCGCGCGCAACATGCGGGGTGCCTTCGTGTGCCGGGAGCGGATCGACGGCAGCCATGTGGCCATCGTGGACGACGTGATGACCACCGGCGCCACGCTCGACGCCGCGGCCGCGATGCTCAAGCAGGCCGGCGCTGCCAGCGTCAGCGGCTGGATCGTTGCCCGCACCCTGCTCGGACCTTGACCGCACACAAATGGTCAGGCTCCGCTCGAAGGAGCCGCTGACGAACTGCTATGCGTTTCGGAAGTGGCGACCGAAGCGGGTTGATGAGCGAAGGGAACATTCGAAGCGAAGGGGCCCCGCCCGCAGGGTGCCAGCGGCCGGAGGCCGCCGTCGTTCGGCAGGCACAGACAGTCCGCAGGGACTGTCCGTGTCCGGCCTCACCCCCGAGGACGGGGCGCCCCCCTCGAGGGGGAAGCCGTAGCGAAGCGAAGGCTGGGGGTGGGCGTCACCTCCGCAGTGCCGCCAGTTGCCTCTCGACAAAACCCTTCAGTTCCGGCGACAGCCCGCCGCTGTCGAGCGCACTCTGGAACGCCGCCCGCGACTCTTCGCGATGGCCGAGCTCGCGCAGTGAGATGCCCTGCCCCATGAACCAGGTCGGTCGCGCGTTGCCCAGACCGATCGCTGCCTGATACTCATCCGCCGCCTCACCGTGCCGGCCCTGCCGCTGCAACAGCGCGGCGAGCATCGCCACGTAGTCGCCGTTGGACCGGCCGGCATCGCGGCTGCCCTGAAGGGTCTGTACCGCCGCGCCGGCATCGCCGCGCTCGGCCTGGAGACGCGCCAGGACCATCGCGAACGACGCCTGCTGCGGCGAGGCGCGCACGGCATCGCGCGCGAGGGCTTCGGCCTCGTCGTTGCGCCTCGCCTCGAGATAGAGACCGAGCAGCGTCTGCCGGGACGGCACATGCCCGGGATCCTCAGCCAGCGCCGCAAGAAAACTCGCCTCGGCCTCGCGTGCCCGTCCCTGCTGTAACAGCAGAGCGCCCTGGCGGAACCGGGCTTCGGACCGGGCGGCAGGGGTAGGCGGCAGGTCGCGTTTGTCGATGGTGGTCGCGGCCGGCACCGGCGACGTCTCGACGGATGCGGCGGCAGCCTTGACGCCGTCGGGACGACGACTGGCCGGCGGCGACGCCGGGGCGCGTGGATCGGACGCCGTAGTGCCCTGCATTCGGGCCGGTGGCGGCGTACCCGCCGCTGCCGAGGGTGCGCGCGCCGCGATCGCTGGTCTGGGTGCCTGGGGTGCCGTCGCCACAACGGTCGGCGTGAGGGGGGCCGCAATCACCGCAGGCACCGGAGCTGCGGCCACGACCGCCGGCGTTGCCGCAGGTGGCGCTGGTTGCGCAGTGCGGGCCATCGGCGCGACCGGCCGAACGTCCGGCGGGACCAGCGTGCCGGTATGCCAGGCATAGGCGCCGACCCCGATTGCCAGTCCCAGAACGACGCCGAGGAGCGCAACCCGCCAGTGCCCCCCATCACGCTCATCGCTGCGCACGACCGCGCGCACGCCGCCTGCTGCGGCACCGGGCATCGAACTTCCCTGCGCATGCCGCTTCTCGAGATCGCGCAGCACTTGGTTGATGACGCTCATTTCCGTGCCCGTCGGGCCGTCCCGAAGGGGGTTGGCGAAGCGCAGCCTTGGGGTGGAGGTTTCACTTCTGCGCCATGCAATCGCACCGGCACGGCGTCATCTGCGGTTGCGTCCGAGCGGATCACAACCGAGCCTCGGCGACCAAAGACGACGGGAATCCCGACGACACGGGCGTACCCGGTGCCAGGCCGGTCAGGCACGCGATGGCGAACATCGTCACCATCCACGGAAACCCGACCCGGCGCGCCGATGCGGTGTCACGTGCAGCCACCACCACGTGCCGGTGGCCCACCCGATCCCCGCCTTCCCCATAAACCAGCATGAGGCATTTGTTGGCGATGATATTGGCGAGGCGGGGCACACCGCGACTCGCCCGATGCAACGCGCGAATCGCCGACCCGGTGAACAGCGCGGGCCCCATGTAACCAGCGACGCGCAGGCGATGGGCGAGATAGTGACCGGTCTCGCCGTGCGACAGGCCGGTGAGCTGGCAATTGAATCCTATGCGCTGGCGCAACTGCCGCACCGATTCGTCCTCGAGTCGCCGATCGAGCTCGGGCTGTCCGAACAGGATCACCTGCAACAGCTTGCGCTTCTCGGTCTCGATGTTCGACAGCAGGCGCAGCGCTTCGATGGTCGGCAGCGGCATCGCCTGCGCCTCATCGATCAGTACCGCCACACGCCGCTCGGACAGGGCGAAACCCAGCAGCGCGTTGTTCAGCGCCTGCATCAGGTGATGCTCGTCGGCCTGGCCGTCGAGCTCGACTTCGAGTTCCTCGCCGAGCGCGAGCATCAGGCTGCGCGGTTCCATCAGCGGATTCGGCAGGTAGGCCGTGACGTACTCGTCACCCAGCGTCGCCAGCAACTGCCGGCACAGCAGCGTCTTGCCGGTGCCGACCTCGCCGACGATCTTGATGAAGCCCTCGCCGGAACCGAGCGCGACCAGCAGCGTGTTCAGCGCGGCCTGGTGGGCCGCGCACGAAAACACGAAGGCGGTGTCGGGGGTGATGCCGAACGGCGGCTCGCTGAATCCGAAGTGGGCGCAATACATGACGTTTTTACCTCGGCCAGCCGCGCCGGAACCGGTGCGGCTTGGAACGGATTCTAGTCCCTGGCAGCCGGTCGGGCTCAGGTGTTCGATAGCGAAACGGTGGGAGAGCGAGGCCAGATTTCGTCGATTTCGACGCGCATACCGGGAGTAATGTGAGGAGAAATCGGCGAGATATGGACCGCTGTCCCGTCGTTGCAGCCGAATCATCCTGAGTCCGACAGGCTGCCCCTCACTTCGACCGGCCTTCGCCCCAGATGGAGTCGGCGCTCGACCGGTCGGCGCCGCCGAGCCCGCGAATCCGCTCCCGGGTGTCGTCGAGATCCTTCTGCCACGAATCGTCGCTGCGGATGATGGTGGTCTTGATGAGGATCACCAGTTCACTCTTGAGCGCCGAATTGCCATTGGCTCGGAACAGCCCGCCCAGCAGCGGCAACCGGCTCAGGCCAGGCACACCGGAGCGATTGCGCCGGGTCGACTCGCGCATCAGACCGCCGATCGCGACGATGTTGCCGTCGGTCACGCGGACCACGGTGTCGGTCTCGCTGATGGTGCTCGATGCCAGCGGCAGCTTGAAGTTGCCCGAGGTGCCCAGGTCGATGTTCTTGGTTTTCTCGACCACCGAACTCACCGACGGGTGGACGTGCAGGATCACCTGGTTGTGCTCGTCGATTTGCGGGGTGATGTCGAGGGCGACGCCGGAGAAGAACGGCTGCACCGCGATCGACGGCGATTGCGTGGTGCCGCCCGCGATCGAGGTGAGCGTCGTGGTGGTGATGTTGGTGACGAAGAACTCGTCGTTGCCGACCTTGAGCACGGCTTTCTGGTTGTTGAGCGCCGCGATGCGCGGACTCGACAGCACCTGCAGGTTGCCCTGGGTTTCGAGAAACGACAGCAGCGCCGCGAAATTGCCGGTCTGGAACGCGAGCCCGAACAGCGTGCCGGCGGCCGCGGTGCCGGTTGCGAGGATGCCGGGCGCGGCCGGATTGGAGGTCAGCAATGCATTGGCGAGGATGGTGCCGTCGGGCGCGCGTGCCGTGGGCGCGGACAGCCCGCCGCTGGTGGTCAGCGTCGACCCGGGGCTGATCACGCCACCGGCGAAACGACTGTTGTCGCCGGTCCGGAAAGCCGACCAGTTCACCCCGGCCTGATAGCCATCGGACAGTTCGACCTCGATGATCTTCGCCTCGAGCATCACCTGACGCTCGATCACCACGCGCGTCGCGCGCAGGTAGTCTTCGACCGCGCGCAGTTCGGCGGGCATGCCGCGCACCAGGATCACCCCGGATTGCGGGCTCAGCACCACCTGCCGGCCGGCCTCGGCGCCGACGATGGCCTTGAGCGCCTCGGTCAGCTCCTTCCACATGTCGGTGTCGTTGGTGGTGATCACGCGACTGCCGACAGCGGCCTGCGGCTGCGTCTGGCCCGGGATGGACCCGGGGATCGACGGCTGCGGCTGCACGCTTCCCGGCAAGCCCGTGGCTCCGGTGCCGACGTTGTCGGAGATCGCACCCGAGCTGACCCGGACATCGCTGCGACCGCGCCGCTGGCTCATCAGGTAGTTGATCTGGAACACCCGGGTCTGGATGCTCGGTGGCTGCACCAGGATACGGGTGCCGTTCACCTTGAAATCGTAGCCGTACAGCTCGCGGATGGTGTCGAGCGCCTCCATCACGGTCACGTCGCGCAACGCGATCGAGATCGTCTCTTTCACCTGGGGATGCACCACCATGCCGTAGCGCGTGCCCGACACGATGGACAGGAACACCTGCGCCGCAGGCGCGTTCACCACCGACAGGTCGAACCGGGGTTCGATCGGCTTGCCGTCGAGCTTCGGCATCTCGACCACCACCGGCGGCAACAGCGCCTGCGCGACTGCATCAGGGGGCGGCGCGCCCTTGCGCTGGTCGGGGCTGGCGGTGAGTTCACGATCGATGCGATCGAACGTCCGGCCCTGGCGGGGCTTCCAGTCGGCGCACGCGGCAAGGCCGGTGATCGCGGCAAGCAGCACCGCCCACCCCGCAAGCCGCATGGCGCCCACATCAGAGCGCGCCGGGCCGCTCCCAAGCGCACTGGCCCCCTCCGAGGGGGAAGCCGGAGCGCAGCGCAGGCTGGGGGTGGACGTCACCTCAGCGCTTGCCATGCCGTGCGCCGCTGCCGCTTCGCGCAGGCTGGTCGGCGCCATGCGGCTTGCGCTTCCGAACGTCGGGGAACAGCGAGAGCGTGCGTGATCCCTCGTGCCCTTCGAGAGTGACTTCGCCGGCCGCGACGCGCACCAGCCTGAAACCGCCCACGGTATCGCCCAGGGCCATCGACTGGCCACTGATCACCGCGGAACGGCGGTCGGGCGCGATCAGCACGGACTGCAGCACCAGGCCACCCACAGGTTCAGTGGCGTCGCCGGCCGCACTCGCCGGCGCGAGAACCGCCAGCGGCGGCCGGGTGGGATCCGGCAGCGACTCGGCGTGCGCGGATGCCAGCAGCGCCATCGCGGCCAGACAGCCCGGGATCACAGTTGCAGCCAAGTACGCTCCAGGCTCAGGGTATAGAGGGTGAGTGTCATCGTTACCTTCGGGTAAGCCAGCGCATCGATACGGGTGCGGTTCCAGAGTACACGCACCGGCAGGTTTTCGAGCTGGGTTGCGTAAGCCAGCAGATCGCCGAAACGCCCTTCGACAGTGAGATCGAGGCCATGCTTGTAGAGACCGGCCCCGGTCGTGGCGGTCGGCGTGGCGGGGCCGCTGGCAGCCGCCGCATCCGCCACCGGGGCCACCGGCAATGTCCGCAGCGCCACGAGTTGGAGCCCCGGCGTGCGACCGAGCAGGCCCCTCACCAGGTCGGCCATGCGTTCGGGCGCGACCAGGCCGGCCTGCCGCTGCATCAGCGTTGCTTCGAGTTCGGCCAGTTGCCGGTCGATGTCCGCGATCTGGGCCTGGACCGCGGCGTCGGGGTCGATCGCCCGCTGCCGTTCGAGCTCCTGCGTCTGCACCGACAACGTCGCCAGGGTACTGTTGTGCGCGGCGAGCCGAGTCTTCAGAAGGCGGTTGCCGTCGACCAGCGATTGCAGGGCCAGCACCCAGAGCAGGAAGGCGATCGAGGCCGCGCCGGCGCCGAACACCATGGCTCGTTCGCGCAGCGACATCGCGTCGAGCTTGGCGGCGTAACGTGCCCACTGCTGCTTCACGATTTGTCCGCCGTTGCAGCCTTGGCCGTCTGTGGGCGGGTCTCGACGCTGAACTCGACGTACCTGGGCGGCACCTCGGCGGTCGGGGCGGTACCGGCAGCCGCTTGAGGTCGCTGCATCAGCAGATGATCGAAGCCGTGTCCGGCCAGCACTGGTTCGCGCCCCAGCCGGCTCAGGAAATCGGGAACCAGCGCCGGATCGAGGGTGCGTCCCTGCACCGAGATGTCCGCGCCCGAGCCGTCGATGGTCAGCCCGGTCAGCCACAGCCCGTCGATGGTCTGACGGGCGAAGGCACGCAGGTAGCGCGCATGGCCTTCGATGTCGCCCAGGCTGCCGCCGGCCAGCAACTGCATCGTGTCCTGGCGCGCGCCGAGCAAGCCTTGGCGCTGGGCAACCTTCGCCACCAGCGCGGCCGCCGGGTTGCGTCCTGCCGACTGGCCACCGAGCCGGACCAGGTCGGCCTGCAACGCCTTCACCCGATCCTCGGCGGCGCGCTCGTCGATCCGCAGTTGCGTGGCCTGCGTGCGCTCCCAGGCGTAAAGGCCGAGGCCGACGAGCAGCACCGCTGCCCAGCCGAGCAGCATCTGCCGCGCCGGCAACAGCGCCCGCCGCGGCAGCACGGCCGGATTGAAAAGGTTGATCTGGCGGCTCATCGCGCCGGGTCCGGGGCGATGTCGCGCAGGGCGGCGCCGATCACGTGAAGCGCACGGGCCTGGACTTCGGGTTGCGCGAGCGCCGGC
>JANMWG010000351.1:0-32622 GCA_031393885.1 Betaproteobacteria bacterium
GTTGCCCCTTTGCTTCGCAGCCCCCTTCGTTCAGCGCCACTACGCTGCGCTTCGCCTTCCCCCCGAGGGGGCGCAGCAACCTCGGGGGACCCTGAGGAAGATGACGCCCACCCCCAGGCTTCGCTGCGCTGCGCCTTCCCCCCCGAGGGGGGCACAACATTCCTCGGGCAACCCTGCGGATGTTGCCCCTTTGCTTCAGGGATCCCTTCGTTCGGCACCCCACGCTGCGCGCGTGACCTTGAGGGGGAGGGCGGAGCCTGGGGGTGGGACACTACTTCAGATGGGCTTCGACCAGTCGTGCAACGTGGTCTTCCAAGGCCTCGTCCAGGCAGTCGAGCCGGATCACCCCCGGCATCGCCCGTAGCCAGGTGAGTTGCCGCTTGGCGAGTTGCCGGGTGGCCGCCACCGCGCGCTCGCGCAGGGTCGCGAGCCCGAATGCCCCATCCAGATATTCCCAGGTCTGGCGGTAGCCGACACAACGCATCGAGGTCATCGACGGCGAGAGCGCATACGTCGCGCGCAGTTGCCGCACCTCCCCGATCAATCCCAGCTCCAGCATCGCTTCGAATCGCGCGGCGATGCGTTGGTGCAGGACAGCACGATCGCCGGGCTCGAGTGCGATCGGGACAAAGCGGAACGGGGCCGGCCGGCGATGGGCTTCCGCGATGACCGCGGCCATTGGTCTGCCGGTGGTCCAGCACACTTCCAGTGCGCGCTGGATACGCTGGGCGTCGTTCGGATCGAGTCGCGCCGCCGTGAGCGGGTCCAGACTTGCCAGGGTCGCGTGCAGGGCAGGCCAGCCGATATCGAGCGCCATGCCCTCGATCACGGTTCGCATCGCGGGGTCGGCTGCCGGCAGATCGGACAGACCTTCACGCAGTGCCTTGAAGTACAGCATCGTGCCGCCGGTCAGTATCGGGATACGGCCACGGCCGGTGATGGCGCGGATCGCGGCGGTGGCATCGTGCGCGAAACGGGCGGCGGAGTAGCTCGCGTCGGGGTCGATGATGTCGATGAGATGGTGGCGAACCGCGCCGCGCTGAGCGGCATCGGGCTTGGCGGTGCCGATGTCCATGTCGCGAAACACTTGCGCGGAATCGACGCTGACGATCTCGGCCGGGAGTCGTGCCGCCAGTGCCAGCGCCGCGCGGGTCTTGCCGCTGGCTGTCGGCCCCATGATGAGGATTGCCGGGGGCAGGTCCGATCGATCGTCGTGCACGGTGTCCAGACTCAGCTACCGACGATAGTAGTCACCTCAACGAGCACCGGAGGAATACTGGTGCCCGGAGGGGCAGAGCAGCCCGGAGGCTCTGAACGAAGGGGGCTGCGAAGCGAAGGGGCAACATCCGCAGGGTTTCCCGAGGAATGTTGCGCCCCCCTCGGGGGGGAAGGCGAAGCGCAGCGCAGCCTGGGGGGGGACGTCACCTCACCTTCCGCGCAGGAACAGGCGATCGAAATCGGCCAGCGCGAACTGGTGCCAGGTCGGACGCCCGTGATTGCACTGGTCGGCACGCTCGGTCGTTTCCATGTCGCGCAGCAGCGCGTTCATCTCGGCGATGGTCAGGGCCCGATGCGCGCGGACGGCGGTGTGGCAGGCGAGCGTACCCAGAAGGTCGTCACGGCGATCGGTGAGGGCGCGGCTCGACCCAACCTCCGCGATCTCGCGCAGCAGGTCGCGCGCCATGGCGGCGGGATCGGCGTTTGCCAGCAGTGCCGGTACCGAGCGCACCACCACGCTCGTCGGTGACAGCACCGTCATTTCGAAACCGAGTTGCGTCAGAAGCTCGCCGTTGTCGGCAACCGTGGCCACTTCGACCGGACTGGCAACCAGGGTCGCCGGAATCAGCAGCTGTTGCGAGGGTACCTCCGCCTGGTCGAGCGCCTGCTTGAGCCGTTCGTAGACGATGCGCTCGTGCGCGGCGTGCATGTCGACCACCACGAGCCCCTGCTGGTTCTGGGCCAGGACATAAACGCCGGCGAGCTGGGCCAGAGCAAAGCCGAGAGGCGGCGCGTCGGCCGGCGGGGCGGGTGGTGGCGGGGCGGCGACGTAGGTGGAGGGCGCCGTGCCGGGCGCTGCCGGTCTCTGCCCGAACAGGCGCTGGTAGAAGCCCGATGGTTCGGCGGCACCGAGCGGCGCAATCGCCTGGCGCGGGGCACCGGTGGCGACACGTTCGAGCCAGGCACGCGCTGGCGCCGCCGGTTGCTCGACTTCCCCCGGCAGGGTTCTCGCCAGGGTGCGCTCGACGGCGTGCAGGACGAACTGGTGCACCGCGCGACTGTCGCGAAACCGGACCTCGGTCTTGGTCGGGTGCACGTTGACGTCGACCGCCTCGGGGGCGATCTCGATGAACAGCACGAACGCCGGATGACGCTCGCCGTGCAGCACGTCGCGATACCCTTCCCGCAGGGCGTGCGCCAGCAGCTTGTCGCGCACGAAGCGCCCGTTGACGAACACATACTGGGCATCGCGCGCCGAACGCGCCGCGGCCGGCAGGCCGATCAAGCCGCTCAGGCGCATCGGTCCGGCACCTTCCGCCAGGGGCAGGCTTGCTTCGCGGAACGCGGGTCCGAGTACGGCCGCCACGCGTTCTTCCATCGGTTGCGGCGCCAGGCGCCACACGGCGCGGCCGTTGTGCATGAGTTGCATGGCGACATCCGGGCGCGACAGCGCCATCCGCCGGAACGCCTCTTCGGTGTGGGCGTATTCGGTGGCCTCGGTCTTGAGAAACTTGCGGCGTGCCGGGGTGTTGTAGAACAGGTCCAGCGCGTCGACCACGGTGCCGTCATCGAGCGCCGCCGGTGCGGGCTGGTCGAGTGCGCCACCCTTGCTCTCGATGCGCCAGGCGTGACGCTGGCCGGGCGCCCGGCTGGTCAGCGTGAGGTGCGAGACCGAGGCGATGCTCGCCAAGGCTTCGCCGCGGAAACCGAGGCTCGCAACGCGTTCGAGATCCTCGAGCGAGGTGATCTTGCTGGTGGCATGCCGCGCGAGAGCTGTGGCGATCTCGGCCGGCGCGATACCCTCGCCGTCATCCTGGACTCTGATCTGGCGCATGCCGCCCTCGCGCAGCACGACCGAAATCGCGCGTGCTCCCGCATCCAGGCTGTTCTCGAGCAATTCCTTGAGTGCGGCCGCAGGGCGTTCGACCACTTCGCCGGCGGCGATCTGGTTGACGAGTTGGTCGGGCAGGACGCGGATCGAAGCCATGGCACTGCGGGGATTATAGGTGCCAGGAGCGGCGCGGGAGTCCATGAAAGTTTTGTTGGTAGCGTGTGTGCCGGTGTGTCTCCTATAATGGCGCGCTTCGCGGGGGCGGACAGTACCGGCTCCGTGTTCATGACAAGTCAATCACGGGCCACCGAGCCCGCTTCACGGAGGCAAGGCAGGGATGCAGATCGGGATTCCGGCAGAGACCAGGCCGGGTGAGACGCGGGTTGCCGCGACGCCCGAGACCATCAAGAAGCTCGCCGCGGGCGGGTTCAACAGGATCGTAGTGCAATCGGGCGCGGGGGCCGGGTCGTCGATCACCGACGCCGAGTTCGTCGCGGCGGGCGCCACCATTGCCGCGTCGGCCGACGATGTCTATGCCGGCGCCGAGCTCGTGCTCAAGGTCCGCGGGCCAGAGGCCGGTGAACTCGCCACATTGCGCAAGGACCAGGTCCTCATCGCCCTGCTGGCGCCATACCGTACCGAGGGCCTCCAGGCGCTCGCCGCCCGCGGCGTCACCGGGTTCGCGATGGAGTGGTTGCCGCGCATCTCGCGTGCGCAGAGCATGGATGTGCTGTCGTCGCAGGCCAATCTCGCGGGATACAAGGCGGTGATGATCGGCGCCAACACCTACGGCCGCATGATGCCCATGATGATGACCGCCGCCGGCACCATCAAGGCGGCCCGGGTCGTGATCATGGGGGTGGGCGTCGCGGGGCTGCAGGCGATCGCCACCGCCAAGCGGCTCGGGGCAATGGTCGAAGCAACCGATGTGCGGCCCGACACCAAGGAGCAGGTCGAGTCGCTCGGCGCCAAGTTCATCGATGTTCCGCTCACCGACGCGGAGAAGGAACTCGCCAAGGGACAGGGCGGTTATGCGCGCGACATGGGCGACGACTACAAGAAGCGCCAGGCGGCGCTGGTCGCCGAGCGCATCAAGCAGGCAGACATCGTCATCACTACCGCGCTCATCCCGGGACGCCCGGCCCCGGTGCTGGTCACCGAAGACATGGTCAAGACCATGCGCCCCGGATCGGTGATCGTCGACATGGCGGTCGAACAGGGCGGCAACTGTCCGCTGTCGGAACTGGATCGCACCGTGGTCAGGCATGGGGTGCATCTGGTTGGCATCGCCAACCTGCCGGCGCTGGTCGCGGCCGACGCGAGTGCCTTGTATGCCCGCAACCTGCTCAACTTCCTCGCCCTGATGCTCGACCCGAAGACCGGTGAATTCAAGCTCGATCGCGAGGACGAGATCATCGCCGGCACGCTCGCCTGCATCGGCGGCGAACTCGCCCGCAAGTAACGGAGAATCCCTTGGAAGCTGTCAGCCATACCGTCATCAATGTCACCATCTTCGTGCTCGCCATCTACGTCGGCTATCACGTTGTCTGGAACGTCACGCCGGCGCTGCACACGCCGCTCATGGCGGTCACCAACGCCGTGTCCGCGATCGTGATCGTCGGCGCCATGCTGGCGGCCGCCCTCACCGAAACCGGCCTGGGCAAGACCATGGGGGTGCTGGCGGTGGCGCTGGCCGCGGTCAACGTCTTCGGCGGCTTCCTGGTGACGCGCCGGATGCTGCAGATGTTCAAGAAAAAAGAGCGCAAGGCCGGAGGGGCTGGCGCATGATGAATCTGGTCACCCTGCTGTATCTGGTCGCCTCGATCTGTTTCATCCAGGCGCTTAAAGGGCTGTCGCACCCCGGCACTTCGCGGCTCGGTAACCTGTTCGGCATGATCGGCATGGCGATCGCCGTACTGACCACCGCCGCGCTCATCGTCGAGCTCAGCGAGTCGGGCGTGACCGGGCTCGGGTATGTGCTCGGCGGGCTGGTGGTGGGCGGCGCCTTCGGCGCGGTGATGGCCAACCGCGTCGAGATGACCAAGATGCCCGAGCTGGTCGCCTTCATGCACAGCATGATCGGTCTCGCGGCCGTGTTCATCGCCGTGGCCGCAGTGGCCGAGCCCTATGCGCTCGGCATCACCGTACGTGGCGCCGCGATTCCCGCCGGCAACCGGCTCGAGCTGTTCCTGGGTGCCGCGATCGGCGCCGTGACCTTCAGCGGATCGGTGATCGCTTTCGGCAAGCTGTCCGGGAAATACAAGTTCCGGTTGTTCCAGGGGGCTCCCGTGGTGTTCAAGGGGCAGCACATCATCAACCTCCTGCTCGGACTGGCGCTGGTGGGCTTCGGCATCGCCTTCATCGCCACCGAGAGCTGGACCGCATTCTTCGCGATGCTGGCCCTGAGCTTCGTCATCGGTGTGCTGATCATCATCCCGATCGGCGGCGCCGACATGCCGGTCGTGGTGTCGATGCTCAACTCCTATTCGGGATGGGCGGCGGCGGGCATCGGTTTTTCGCTGAACAATCCCATGCTGATCATCGCCGGCTCGCTGGTGGGGTCGTCGGGGGCGATCCTGTCGTACATCATGTGCAGGGCGATGAATCGGTCGTTCTTCAACGTCATCCTGGGTGGATTCGGTGGCGAGACCGGCCCCGCGGTCGGTGGCGGCGAACAGAAGACCGTCAAATCCGGAAGCGCCGAGGATGTCGCCTTCCTGATGTCGAATGCCGAGAGCGTGATCATCGTGCCGGGCTACGGGCTCGCGGTTGCCCGGGCCCAGCATGCCGTGAAGGAGCTCGCGGCCAAGCTCACCGCCAAAGGTGTCCAGGTCCGCTACGGGATCCACCCGGTGGCGGGGCGCATGCCCGGGCACATGAACGTGCTGCTGGCCGAAGCCGAGATCCCCTATGACCAAGTGTTCGAGATGGAGGATATCAACAGCGAGTTCGGCACCACCGACGTTGCGCTGATTCTCGGCGCGAATGACGTGGTGAATCCGCTGGCCGACGTGAAGGGCAGCGCGATCTACGGTATGCCGATTCTCGAAGCGCACAAGGCGCGCAGCGTCATCGTCAACAAGCGTTCGATGGCGTCGGGCTATGCGGGCTTGGACAATCCGTTGTTCTACATGGACAAGACGATGATGGTGTTCGGCGACGCCAAGAAGGTCGTGGAAGACATCGTCAAGGCAATCGAATAGCGTCGGCAAAGCGGGGTCCGGCCGACTGGCGGCGGCGGGTGCCTATAATCGGGAGGTGTAGGCCTGTCGGCCGTGGGTAGGCTTGTTGGCCGTATCGGCGGCAGGCCGCCTCCTCCTTAATCCAGGGACACGCAGCTTCGGTCTTCCGATTCCGCAGGCAAGCATGGACAAGTCCACTACCTTCTCCAAGACCGGCAAGGGTCTGCTCGAGATCAAGAACAAGTCGAGAAGCCTGTCCAGGGAGTTGTTCAAGCTGCTCAGTCTGATCGACGGTCGTTCCGGTTTCGACGATCTCCAGGAAAAGCTCGGTCGCGTCCCCGACAAGGAACTGCTGCTTCAGTTGCGGCAGCTTTCCGATCTGGGCTTCATCAAGGAAGTCGTGGTCTCGGTGCCGGTGCTGCCTCCTCCCGGCGGTATCGCCGCGGTCGACGACCTCGACTTCACCAGCATGCTGGGGGCGCCGCGCAAGCCGGGTTTCTACACGAGCGCGCAAACCGAACAGCGGGCGCGCGAGGAATCCGAGCGCAAGACGTCCGAAGCCAATGCCACCCGCGCCCGCGAGGATGCCGAACGGGTGGCGCGCGAACAGGCTGAAGCGGCGGTGCGGCAGATTGCCGATCAGAAGGCGCGGGTCGAGGGCGAAGTGCGTGCGCGGGCCGAAGTCGAGCGCCGCGCGCGCGCCGCTGCCGAGCAGCGCGCCCGGCAGGAAGCCGAGCAGACGCTAAAGCAGGAAGCCGAGGCCAAGGCCCGGGCCGAGTCCGAGCGTCGCGCGCTGCTCGAAGAGGAGGCACGCCGCAAGCTCGATGCCGAGCGGCAGCGCGTCGAGTTCGAGCGCAAGCGCGTTGCCGAACAAGCCAGGCTTGCCGCTCAGGAAGCCGAGCGCAAGCGTCTCGAAGATGAAGCGCGGCGACGCGAGGAGGAAGCTGCCCGTAAGGCAGGCGAGGAAGCCGAGCGCAAGCGGCAGGAAGAAAGCCGGCGTCGCCTCGAGGAAGACGCCCGCAAGGCCCGTGAGGAAGCCGAACGCCTCGCGCGCGAAGAGGCTGCGCGCAAGCGCCAGGAACAAGAGGCACAAGAGGCACAGGAGGCACGTCGGCGAATCGAGGAAGAGGCGCGCGAGGAAGCCGAGCGGGTCGAACGTGAAGAAGCCGAGCGCAAGCGCCTGGAGGCGGTGGCCCGCAAGGAGCGCGAGGAGGCGGAGCGGGTAGCGCGGGAAGCCGCTGAACGTGAGCGGCGCGAGGCGGAGGAGCGCAAGCGGGTGGAGGAAGAGTCCCGCAAGGCTCGTGAGGAAGCCGAACGCAAGCGCCGCGAGGAGGAAGAGCGGCTGCGTATCGAAGCCGAAGCCCGCAAGGCCCGCGAGGAGGCGGAACGCCTCGCCCGGGAGGAAGCCGAGCGCAAGCGCCGCGAGGAGGAAGAGCGGTTGCGTATCGAAGCCGAAGCCCGCAAGGCCCGCAAGGAGACGGAACGCCTCGCCCGAGAGGAAGCCGAGCGCAAGCGCACCGAACAAGAAGCGCGCAAGGTGCGTGAAGCGGCGGAACGTGCCGCTGGCGAGGAAGAGGAGCGACACCGCATTGAGCAGGAAGCGCGCGAGACCGAGGAGCGTCTGGCCCGCGACGAAGCCGAACAATTGGCCGAACGTGAGCGGGAGCAGCACCGAACCGAAGCCGAGAAGGTTCTGGCGCGCGAGCGCATGGAAGCCGAGACACTGGCACGCCAGGAAGCCGAGATACAGCTTCAGCGGGAGCGCGATGAGTCCGCGGCGCAGGCAGCACAGGCTCAGCGTCTGGCCGACGAAGCCGCGGCCGCACAGCGCGCTCGCGATGCTGCCGACGCGGCAGCGCGTGAAGCGGTCGAACGTCGCCGTCTGGACGACGCTGAACGCGTACGCCAGTTGGTCGAAGCCGCGCAGCGCGAGGCCGCGGAATCGAGCGCTCGGGCGGCCGAAGCCGAGGCCGCGCGGGTTCGATCCGCCGCCGCAGCGACCGCGCGCGAACGCCCGGTGCCGATCGCACCGGCGCCCGAATTCCGTGCAGTGGGTTCAGGTCTGCCAGGCCTGTCCGGGCTTGCGGACATCAACTTCGAGGATCAGCTGAAGACGCACGAGGATGTGCTGCGCAAGGCGCTCGAAGAAGAAGAGATGCGTTTGCGGCTCGATGAGCAGGCGCGCGAGGCGATGGAGCGGGCCGAGCGCGAGGAGATTGCCCGACGCGATACCGAGGCTCGCGAGATCGCAGAGATTGCCCAGCGCGTCCGCGACAAGGAAGAGCAGCGCGAGCGTGAAGAGGCGGCACGGCGCAACCGGGAAGATACCGAGCGCAAGGCCACCGAGCGCGTGGAACGCCGCACCCGGGAGGAGGAAGCGAGGCGCAAGGCCGAGATCGCCAAGGTCGAAGCCGATCGTCGGCAACGCGAAGAAGCGCTGGCAAAGCAGCGCGCCGACCAGGAACAGCGCGACCGGCAAAAAGCGCAGCGTGCAGCCCTGCTCGATTCGCGGCGGGTGCCGGCCTGGAAGAAGGCGCAGTCATGGGTCATCGGTTTCGTCATTCTGGTCGTCGGCCTGCTGGCAGCCCTGCAGTTCATGCCGATGTCTTCGTACATTCCGACGGTTCAGGGAATGGCTTCGCGCCGGATCGGCGAGCCGGTGACGATCGCGGAGATGCGTCTGTCGGTGATGGATGGCTTCGAGTTCCGCCTCGACGGCATCCGTATCGGCAAGCAACTCGACATCCAGGTCCGGACGGTCAAGGTGCAGATCGAGCTGTCGTCGTTGCTCGGTGATCACGTGATCGTGAAGCGCATGACACTGGAAGGTGCCAGTACCAACGCCGACGTCCTGCCGCGTCTCGGCAACTGGCCACGCAATGCCATTGGCCAGGGTGAAGCGGAACTCAGGCGGGTGCTGTTCCGTGACACCACCATCGCCGTTGCCGGTCTCAAGGTGCCGACCTTCGATGCCGATCTGCTGTTTGCCCCGGACGGCGGGTTTCGCACCGCCAGCATCAAGACCTCGGACGGTTCGCTACGCGCCGATCTTGCCCACGCCGACAAGGGCATCGGCATCGACGTCTCCGGACGCGGCTTCACCTTGTTCGCGGGGCCGCCCGTGGTGTTCGACGACATTGTCGCGAAGGGCACCATTGCGGATGACGGCATCGTGTTGTCGTCGGTCGACGGGAGGTTGTATGGCGGCACCGTCACCGGCGCCGCTCATCTCACCTGGAATGCAGGCTGGAAACTCGACGGCGATTTCGAGACCACGCGAGTCGAGCTGTTCCCGCTGCTCGCCACCGTGACCAAGGATGCGACCTCGCGCGGCCAGCTCGATGCCAAGGCGCATTTCCAGATGGTGGCGGCAACACCGGGCAAGCTGTTCGATGCGCCTCAGGCGCAGGCCGGGTTCACGCTTCGCAAGGGCAGTATCGATGGCGTGGATCTGGTGCGGGCCCTGCAGTCCCGGTCGCGCGAAGGGGTTCGGGGCGGCCGCAGCCGCTTCGACGAACTCGGCGGTACCCTCACGGTGAACAATGGGCGCTACCAGTACCGCAATCTGCACCTCCAGTCCGGTCTGCTGGTCGCAAGCGGTCAATTCGAGATCGCCGCCGACCAGAACGTGAGCGGGCGATTGTTCATCGAGCTCAAGAGCACCGGCAACCAGTTCCGCGGCAACTACGGGGTGCTCGGGTCGCTCAAGAACATGATGCTCAAGCAGTAGCGATCGTTGCGGCCTCGCCGCCAGCTGCGGTCCGTGTCGCCTGGCACGGCCCCGGAGGCGTTCAGTCCGGGGCAAGCCGTTCGAGGTCGGCGCGCGTGTCGATGTCGGCGTGGATACCCGGGTCATCGACCATCAGTTCCCGGACCAGGTCACGGTGTGCGCGCAGGACTTCCCGCGCGCCGATGTCGCCGGTCAACGCGATCAGCTCATGCAGGAATCGGCTGCCGAATCCCACCGGATGCCCGCGTTGTCCGGCGAACACGGGCACGCAGATCGGTGCCCCGAGGCCGATGGCGCCCGCGACGCTGCTGATGGTGTCGAGTGAAACAAGGGGCATGTCGCCGAGCGCTATCACCCAGCCATCCGCATCGGCCATCGCTTCGACGCCGCAGGCGATGCTGCGCCCCATGCCCGCCACCGCATCTTCGCAGATCACGATGCAGACATCCTCATGCCGGAACAGACTCGCCACCGCGTCGTCACCGGCGCGGACCACGACGCACACCTGTTCGATAGCTTGGCGCAGGCGGCGGCACGAGGCGAGGGCGAGAGGTACGCCTCCATCGGGCAATGGATGCAGCAGCTTGCCGCCACCGAAGCGGCTGCCGTCACCGGCAGCCAGCAGGATGCCGGTGACGCCGGTCACTGCGTTCGCATGGCGAGACGGGCGCGTTGCAGCGCCGGTCTCGGACAGTTGCGGGTGACCGCCGTGGCCTTTGCCTTCCGCTCCGGGGGGCAATGCACGGTCGTTGCAGCGGGTGCCTCGCGCCGGGAACCGGCGGCAGCAGCTTCCTTGCGGGTACCGGCGTCGCGCGCCGACACCATGCGACGGAATGGGACCTGAGCAATCCTGGCGCTATTGTTCATCGCGACCGGGGTAACCGCCGGGGCGCGCAAAGCCCAGGCTTCAGCCGCCGGAAGCGTGCGAGTGCTGCCGCCCAGGTAACGCAGGACGCCGTCGAGAATCGCCTGCGCCAGTTCGCCCTGATAGTCTTCGTCCTTCAGTCGCGCTTCTTCCTGGCGGTTGCTGATGAAGGCGGTCTCGACCAGGATCGACGGGATGTCCGGCGCCTTGAGCACGGCGAAGCTCGCCTGTTCGACGTGTGCCTTGTGCAACGTATTGACGTTGCCGATGTGCCCGAGCACGGCGCGCCCGAGCCGAAGGCTGTCGTTGATGGTTGCGGTTTGCGAGAGATCGAGCAGTACCTGCTTGAGCGTCGGGTCGGCCACGTCGATGTTCGCGCCGCCGATCAGGTCGGCCTCGTTTTCCTTCTTCGCGAGCCAGCGCGCCGCGGCCGACGTGGCGCCGCGTTCGGACAGCGCGAATACCGAGGACCCCCTCGCGTGCGGCTGGTCGAATGCGTCGGCGTGAATCGACACGAACACCCCGGCGCCGAGCGCACGTGCCTTGTTGACGCGTTGTCCGAGCGGAACGAAATAGTCACCGTCGCGGATCAGGACGGCGCGCATGCCGGGCTGGTCGTCGACCAGCGCCCCGAGGCGTCTGGCGATCGCCAGCGTGACGTCCTTCTCGAAGGTGCCGCGAGCGCCACGGGCGCCGGGATCCTCGCCGCCGTGGCCGGCATCGATCGCGATGAGTGTGGTTCCAACCCGTCGCCGGTCCGCGCCTGGCGGTGGAGACTTGGATGTTGCCGGACCGGTCGCGTCCACGCCGGTCCTGGGCGATGACTCGATCACGGTTCTGGTGGTCGGGATGCCTGGAAGCGATGGACTCCAACCGGTCGTCGCGGTCGGGTCCGCCGGGGGCGTGCGCCCCTTTCCCGCTGTGCCAGTCGCGGTGAGCGGCGTGAGCGGCGATCCCGGGTCGCGGTCGCCGCGTTGCAGCAGTGCCATCAGGGGATCGGCCGCCTGCGCCGGGAACAGGTCGAGCACCAGCCGATAGCCATACTCGCCAACCGGTTTAAGCACGAACGCCTGTGGCTGCACGTCGAGTTTCAGCGTGAAAACGAGGCGCACTGAACCGGGTTTATCGCGGCCGATGCGGACCGATGCGATGCAGGGGTCACCCGCCGCAATGCGGGCCGGGAGCGATTCCAGGGCCGGGTTCAGGTCGACATCGTCGAGTTCGAGGACGATGCGGGCCGGGTCATGCAGGGCGGTGAGGCGATAGTTGATGGCGGCAGGCGCTTCCAGGGTGATCCGCGTGTAGTCGGGCGATGGCCAGATCCGGGCGGCGGTCAGTTGCGCCGCATTGACGGCGGCTGCGAACAGGGTCATCCAGAAGAGCGCCACACCCTGTGCTAGCCCCTGCCGCATGCTGCGGGCTGCCATGGCGATGCGTCTGGTTAATCGTTGTGCAGCCCTGCGATGCATCGTTCGCCCTTCGATGTGAGTGCGTCGATCCGTGCCTGACGCCCGTTGTTCAGCATTGGTTCGAGGTGCACCCGGACGTCGGCGGCCGGCAGGCCGGCCCCGGCCTTCTCGGGCCATTCGACACAGCAGACGTGGATGCCGTCGAAACAATCCGCCAATCCTGCGTCCTGCCAATCGTGAGGATCATCGAATCTATAAAAATCAAAGTGGTACAAGGATAACTTGGAAAGTTCATAAAGTTCAACCAGGGAAAACGTCGGACTCTTCACGCGTCCGCCGAAACCGAGGCCGCGCAACAGCCCGCGAACCAGCGTGGTCTTGCCGGCGCCCAGGTCGCCACGCAGGTGGATCACCGTGCCGGGTTCGAGGGCGGCGGCCAATCGGGTGCCGAGCCGCAGCGTGGCAGCCTCGTCCTCCAGTACGCGGTCGGCCGCTCTCACCCGCCCTCCGGGGAATACGGCGCCACGGCAAAGGCAGCATCGAGAAACGCCGCCAGGGTGGGCAGCGGATCATCGCGTCGCCAGGCAAGACCGATCTCGATGACGGGGCTCGGCTCCTGCAGCGCCTTGTAGATGACCCCGGTGCGGCCGAGGTGCTCCAGCGACTGCGGAATCAGTGCGACGCCGATTTCGGCCGAGACCAGGCTCACGATGGTCTGCATCTGCACGGCTTCCTGCTCGACGCGCGGGCTGAAGCCGCAGCGTCGGCAGTAGCTCACGATGTCGTCGAACAGGCCGGGTGCGAGCGGCCGTGGAAACAGGATGAAGGGTGTCTCGGCAAGGCTCGCGAGTTGCACGCGACCTTTACGGCTTGCCAGCGGGTGGCGTGCAGGCAGGGCAACCACCAGGGATTCGCGAAACGTCGCCCGATACCGCAAGCGGGGATCCTCGATCGGCGGGAGCACCAAGCCCACATCGAGCCGGCCATCGACGAGCTCTTCGATCTGTCGGTCGGTGGTCGACTCGCGCAGGGCGAGCCGCACTTCCGGCGCCCGGGTGCGGAATTCGCGCAGCAACGACGGCAGCACGTTGAAGTTGGCATGGCTGATGAAGCCGACCATCAGTTCGCCAACCTCGCCCCGTCCGGCACGCCCGGCCAGCAGCGCGGCACTTCGCACCCGCGCCAGGATGGCTCGCGCCTCCGGCAGGAAAACCTCGCCGGCCCTGGTGAGGGCGACGTGGCGTTGGGTGCGCTCCAGCAACTGGGCGCCGACGGCACGTTCGAGCGCGCGGATCTGCATCGACAACGGCGGTTGCGAGATGTGCATGCGCGCCGCGGCTCGCCCGAAATGGAGTTCCTCGGCAACGGCGACGAAGTAGCGCAGGTGGCGCAATTCGAAATTCATCCGTGAAAAGTATCAGAAAGCGCCTTCCAATATATTGGACGCTTGCCTTCGTTGGCGCCAGAATCGCGGTTGCCCCTGTTTGCGCAGTACCTTCGCGCATATGAAAGGCGGCCTTCGATCCGGCGCATGTGGTGCCGGATTGCCATGACACAGAGGAGATCAGCATGGCCGACAACTGGCGTTCCAGACTCATCACCAGCGGTATCGCACGCATGCCGAATCGCGCGATGCTGCGCGCCGTGGGCTTCGGCGATGGCGACTTCGACAAGCCGATCGTGGGCGTGGCCAACGGCCATTCCAACATGAACCCGTGCAATGCCGGCATTCAGCCCCTGGTCGACCGAGCCATGGCGGCGCTCGAGGCCGCGGGTGCGAAGCCACAGGTGTTCGGCGTGCCCACCGTGACCGACGGGATCGGGATGGGCACCGAGGGCATGAAGTATTCGCTGGTATCGCGCGAGGTCATCGCCGACGCGATCGAAACCGCGGTCAACGGCCAGATGATGGACGGCGCACTGGTGATCGGCGCGTGCGACAAGAACATGCCCGGCGGCATGATGGCGATGGCCCGCATCAACATTCCGTCGATCTACGTCTACGGCGGCACCATCAAGCCCGGCAACTGGAAGGGGCAGGATCTCACCATTGCCAGTGCCTTCGAGGCGGTGGGTGCTTTCATGGCCGGGAAGATGTCACAGGAAGATGCCGACGGCATCGAACGCAATGCCTGTCCGAGCGTGGGCGCGTGCGGGGGCATGTTCACGGCCAACACCATGTCGTCGTCGTTCGAGGCGCTCGGCCTGAGCCTGCTGGGTTCGTCGCAGATGGCGTCACCCGATGCGGAGAAAGCCGACTCGGCCGCGGACTCGGCGCGAGTGCTGGTCAACGCCATCCGCAAGAACATCCGGCCGCGCGACATCATCACCCGCAAGTCGATCGAGAACGTCGTGTCGCTGGTGATGGCCACCGGGGGGTCCACCAACGCCGTCCTGCATTATCTCGCGATCGCCTCGGCGGCGGAGGTCGAGTGGACGATCGACGACTTCGAACGCATCCGCAAGCGCACCCCGGTGCTGTGCGACCTGAAGCCGTCAGGCCGATACGTCGCCACGGATTTCCATCGCGTCGGCGGCGTCCCTGTCGTTCTCAAGATGCTGCTCGACAACGGTCTTCTGCACGGTGACTGCATGACCATCACCGGTCGTACCATCGGCGAGGAACTCGCCGCGCTCAACCCGGTGCGGCGCAGCGACCAGGACCTCATTCGCGAGTGGGGCAACCCGATGTACGCGCAGGGGCACCTCGCCATCCTGAAGGGCAACCTCGCGCCCGAGGGCTGCGTGGCCAAGATCACCGGTCTGAAGAACCCGGTCATCACCGGTCCGGCGCGCGTGTTCGATTCCGAGCCGCAGACCATGGACGCGATCATGGCCGGCAAGATCAAAGCCGGCGACGTGGTCGTCATCCGGTACGAGGGCCCCAAGGGTGGACCAGGGATGCAGGAGATGCTGTCGCCGACCTCGGCGCTGGTCGGCCAGGGGCTGGGTGAGTCGGTGGGTTTGCTGACCGACGGCCGCTTCTCGGGCGCGAGCTGGGGCATGGTGGTCGGACACGTCGCTCCCGAGGCGGCGGTCGGCGGTCCGATCGCGCTGGTGCAGGAGGGCGATTCGATCACCATCGATGCCAGGCAGTTGCTGATACAGGTCAACATTTCCGACGAGGAACTGGCCCGTCGCCGAGCTATCTGGAAGCCGCCGGCACCGAAGTACACGCGCGGTCTGATGGCGAAGTACGTGAAGCTCGTGTCGACGGCGTCGGTCGGTGCGGTGACGGATCGCTGGTAGTGGCGGCGGCTCGACACGCATGACAGCGCGTGTGGCCACGGGAACAGGGGGCGACCGGCGTCGCAGTGCCGGTCGCGCTGATGCAGCAAGCACTGCCGACCGCCTGAGGATCGTGCGCGTCGCTGCCGACCCCGGTGGTGGTGTTGCGAGGCCGGCCAGCGCGGTGCCCGACCAGACTTGAAGCATCTGCCGCCGTCGCTCGTGGCGGTGCTGGCCGCAATGCTGTCGAGTACGCCCGGCGGCCGCGTGCGGCGCTCGTGCTGTCGACGCAGCCGCTGATCACGCTCGCGTTGTCCGCGCTGGTCGGTCGCGAACGCTCGACCTCGCTCAAGGTCGGTGGGGGTGTCATCGCGCTGGCCTACCAGCGATAACCGTAAGGCCATGGGCCATAGAACGGACGATAGTGGCCGCCCCAGCCGCCGCCGTAGCCCCAGTACATGCTCTGCGTGCGCAGGCGCGCCTCCATCTCCACACTGTCGACGAAGGACTTTTGCAGATGGTCGAGCACGGCGTCGTCCACGCCCTGCTCGCGCAGCTTGGCAAACTGCGACCCCGAGATCGGCAGCACCGTTCGTGTCTGGGTCAGTTGGGCGATGATGTCGGCGGGCGGCGTCTGCGCTTTCGACATCTGGATCACCTGCTCGAGCGAGATCGGCTCCTTGCGCGGCATGCCGGCGCAACTCGCGAGGCCGATACAGAGCATGAATGCCGCGGCGCACCGCGCACGCCGATGGTTTTCAGGAGGGTTCCGGCGGCGGGAGGGAGTCGTCATGGTTCTGTCTCCGGTTCAATTGCCAAGCGGCGATCGCGGCATACAGAGCGAGCAGCACATGCATCGCCGCTGGTGTGGAAGTTCCCGGGTCGGCGAACAGGAGCACCAGCAGCAGCACCTCGGCGCTTCCCCACAGCGCCACCGCATCGATTGCGGGTGACCAGCGATTCGCCATGCCTGCAGTGTCGCCAGCGCCGAATCCGGTGGTCAGGATCATCCGGGCCATTGGTACCGCCAGCGCCGGCAGCAACAGGGCTACCAGGGCAAATGGCGCGTAGACCGCCGCGCCCAGCAATAGCCCCGACGCAGCCTCCCCGGCATCCGGTGTACCGCTGGCGCTCCGGAGCAGGAACCCGATGGCGAGCGACGCGACCAGCGAGGTGGTAGCGATGACGACTGCAATGATCACGCGCAGGGTCAGTTGGCGTTGCATGGTTTGCTCTCATTACCATCTTCGGGTCGGACCGCCAACGAAGGTTCGACGTTCGCTCGTCGGGGCTTCACGCCAGCACGTCGGGGTCCAGTTGCCGCTCCAGCCAGATGATCTGGTCCTTCAGCAACAGCTTGCGCTTCTTGAGGCGGCGCATCTGCAATTCGTCATGGAAAGCATCGCCATTGAGCCGACCGATGATCTGGTCGAGGTCACGGTGTTCCGTCTTGAGTTCCTCGAGGCGGATTCGCATGGCGACGACGGGAATGGAGTCGGGCTCTCGGTTCATCGGTGGTCGAGGCGAAGGGAGGGCAGGGTGGTGGTCGGGGCGGTCAGTGGCGCTGGTAGCGATCCAGCGCCGCGAGCATGGACCCGGTTGCGGTGATGTCGCGTACGGCGCCATCGATGACCGCACCTTCGAGGCCGCGGACCTTTGCGGTGGCGGTCATCAGATTGCCCATCGTGGCGATCTCGAGCCCATCCTGCATGGCACAGACGAGGATGCTGCCAGGGTCGGTCTGATCGAGACCTCGAGCAGGTGGTTCCGGTACTGGGGCGAATCGGAGCGAAACACGGGGCGCATCGGAGCGAAACACGGGGCGCATCGGTGCGGTCGCGGCGCGGCCGGCGATGCGGCTTTCGAAGATCGGCTTCAGGTAGGCCGACATCCAGCCCCTGGCCTCGGTGGCTTCTTCCACCGCATTGGCGATGTTGCCGGTGCTGTTGACCGGATCGCACAATGCGACCATGACCTGCTCGCGGGCCGGTACCGGCGGGGCGTTCTCAGCCAGCGCAACGCCGGCCGACAACACCATGGCCACCATGGCTAGTACGCCGACGCGGGCAAGACATACGTGGTCGAGCATTGATCCGGTCCTCGGAGACAACAACCCGAGGATGCACTGCGCGGGCCGCTGCCGCAATGTCAGCGGCTAACCCGAGGTGGCAACCACGCGGATCGCGGGCCGGGAAGGCGAGCCGCCATAGCGCTTGTAATAGGCGAGAACCTTGGGAACATAGAGACGGGTTTCCTGGTAGGGCGGGATGCTACCGTACCGCTGGACCGCCCCCTCACCGGCGTTGTAAGCCGCCAGGGCGAGCTTCAGGTCGTTGCCGAACATCGCCATCAGGTCTTTCAGGTAGTGGGTCCCGGCATCGATGTTCTGGCGCGGATCGAGCAGGTTGGTGGCGCCGTAGCGGGCACCGGTCTCCGGAATCAGCTGCATCAGACCGCGCGCGCCCTTGTTCGATCGCGCCAGCGCGTTATAGCCGGATTCCGCCGAGATCACGGCATGGATGAGAGCCGCATCGACGCCATGTTCGCGGGAGGCCGCCTGGACCTGCTCCTCGTAGCGATAGCGGTCCACCTTGGCGAAGCGGCGCGTGAGCCGCTCGTCCGCGAGTCCCGCGACCGGACTCTGCGCCTTGTCGGTCTTGATCACCAAGCTGCACCGCGGGTCGCCGGGATTATTGGTGTAGAGCGGCGAGCCGTCGGGCTGCATGCATTTGAAGATGTCGGCCGACGCGTGGCCGCACAGTGTCAGGCCGGCCACGCCGAGGGCGCACGACATCATCATGGGCCGAAGAGCCATGACGACGTTTATCGGTAGCGAATTCAGCGACTTGAGCAACGACATGGCGCCATCGGGTATCTCGGTCATGCAGCGATGCCGGTAGCGGGCAGCAAATTCTCTGCCAATGCGCGGCCCTGGGCGATGCCTGCGGGGTGCGTATCATCCCGCCATATGGAAACCTTGCTGCGGTTCTTCGTGTTCTGGGGTTTGAACACCCTGGCACTCTGGCTGGCGTCGCTGCTGTTCTCCGGTGTGTCGTTCACCGGGCCGGCGGCGCTGCTGTGGGCCGGCCTCGTGTTCGGCGTGCTCAACACGCTCATCAAGCCGGTGCTGTTGGTCCTGACGCTGCCCATCACCATCGTCACGCTCGGGTTCTTCATCCTCGTGTTGAATGCGCTGATCCTGTTCGGCGTGGCCTGGCTGGTGCCGGGGTTCAGCGTCGGCAGCTTCTGGCAGACGTTCTTCGCGGCCTTGTTCATCTCGTTCTTCGGCATGTTGGTGAACGCCAGGATCAGCGTCCGCCGCCTGCCGTAACATGTGGTCGGGCCGACCATAACGGCAGAGCCTGGCCACCGACAATAGAGGGGAAAGAGATGAACCTGCACAAGCTTTCGATCGCTGCTGCCATGTTGTTCACCAGCCTTGGCGTGCATGCGCAGACCTGGACGCCGCCGCCGCCCGAGATGCGCTGCCCGTCGAAATGGGGCGCCGCCGACGAGCGCGGCGCCGCCAATCTGCAGCAGCCCGCACAGGTGCTCAAGGCAGCGAGGCTGATCCGTACCGGGGAGGTGATCGAGATCGGCCGCGTGCTCGAGTCGAGCATGCCGTTGTTCGGCACCCGAAAATTCGAAGTACACACCAAGCGAACCGGTCCGCCCGTGGGCGCCAACAAGCGGCGCAGCAACGAGGAACTGGTCGTCACCGAGCTGGGTCAGGTCGGCACCCAGTTCGACATGTTTTCCCACCAGACCATCGGCAACCAGCTCTACAACTGCATCGACAGCGACGAGATCGGTACCCGGAACGGGTTCACGAAGCTGGGCGTCGAGCGGATCGGCATGCTGTTCACGCGCGGGCTGCTGATCGACGTCGCCGCCCTGAAGGGTGTCGAGACGCTACCGCAGACGTACGAGATCACCGTGGATGACCTGAAGGCGGCGCTGGAGCGCGAGGGCCTGTCGATCCAGCCCGGCGACGCCGTGCTGATCCACACCGGCTGGGGCAAGCTGTGGGGAGTGGACAACGCGAAGTACAACAGCGGTTGCCCCGGTATCGGCGCACCGGCGGCCGAATGGCTCGCGAAGCAGGACGTGATGCTGATGGGCGCCGACAACTTTCCGGTCGAGGTCGCCCCCAACCCCGACAAGGCGATCAGCCTGCCGGTGCACCAGATTGCCCTGGCGGTGAACGGCATCTTCCTGCTCGAGAACCTCAAGCTCGACGAGCTCGCCGCCAAGCAGATCCACGAGTTCGCCTTTGCGGTGCAACCGCTGAAGATCAAGGGCGGCACGGGTTCGACGGTGGCGCCGGTGGCGATACGCTAAAGGTGACGTCCCCCCAGGCTGCGCTGCGCTTCGCCTTCCCCCCGAGGGGGCGCCCCGTTCCTCGGGGGACCCTGTGGACGGGGCCCCTTCGCTTCAGACGACCCTTCGTTCAGCAACGCTGCGTTGCTCCAGGGGCGCAGCGTCCTCGGGGAGGGGGCCGTGGGCGCTGCCCCTTCGCTTCAGAGATTCCCTTCGTTCAGCATTGCTGCGCTCTGCCTTCTCCCTCCAGCGGGCGGCGCATTCCTCGGGGGACCCTTTGGATGCTGTGACGTTGCCGGCAGGATCCGGCAGGCGCCCCGCCGCTCCCGATCCATCCCTCAGTCACCGGTGGTTCGAAATAAGTTACAAATCAATAGATTTTAAACACTCTCCGGGACAGTGAGGTTCTGCCCCGTTTGCTTTACCTCCAGGGTCATTTTTTCTTCAGCATCGCACCATCGGAGATTGACATGAGCGTGTTTCAGCAGATCGTCATCGCATTCGGCGCCATCGCTGCGTCGTCGACCGCAGCGTTTGCCGCCCCCGTGAACGGGACCGGCTCGACCGCGACCGGCGCGGTGGACACCTTCAACACCACAGGCGGGCCGGTCGCCATCACCTATACCGGCGAGCGGCTACTGGGGTTGCGGAACCCGCGCGAAGCCCAGTCCGGGGATCGGCCAGTTCGATCTCGATGGCGCCAGCGGCGAACCGCACGGCGTGTGATCCGGTTCAACCAGCCGGTTTCTTCGATCACCTGGACCACGCTCTCGACCGAGTATTGGCACGGTTTCACGGTCGGCACCTATGGCAAGGCGCCGCCGAGGGCGGTCCCCGAACCCGGCACCTACGCACTGATGTAGATCGGTCTGATCGGAGTGCTGGCCGCGCGTCGCTGCGGTTGACGCCGCTGTGCAGGTACGAGCAGCATTCACCCTGGGTGCACAAGCCGTTCCGATTCTGGTGAGACGTTGCTCCGATGCCGCTGCTCGATGGTTGTCGAACACCGTGGTTGCTCCCGGCAGCCGCGGTGGTTTTCCTGGCCGTGGGCTGCCTGCGGGTGGCCTGTGCCCAGACCGCCGATGGCGCCTATACCGGGGCGTCGTTGCTGGTTGATCTCCGTTACTGCGATGCCGCCCCTGCAGATTACCGCTGCGGCCGCGGCGCCACCTACATCAGGGGCATCGTCCGGCGCCTCGCGGGCCGCCTGGACCAGGCTGGCCAGAGCGTCGGGCGGAAATCATTCTGTATCGCCAACGACACGACCACTGCTGAACCGATGAGCGTCGTGCGCGAATATCTCGATGCGAATCCGGCACAACTCACGGTGCTCGGCGCCTGGGCGGCGCGCGACGCAATGCTCCTCAACTATCCCTGCGACTGACCAATGGACCGACCCGTCGTCGACTGGTACTTCGATGTCATCTCGCCCTTCGCCTATCTCGCGGCCGAGCGACTGGGCGAGGTGGAGCGCGTGGCGCAGGTGCGCTGCGTGCCGGTACTGTTCGCGGCCTTGCTGGAACGATGGGGGACCAAGGGGCCGGCCGAGGTCGAGCCCAAGCGCCGGTTCACGTATCGCTACGCCTGCTGGGCGGCCTATCGTCGCGGCATCGCGTTCAAGGCGCCGCCGGCACACCCGTTCAATCCGATCCGGCTATTGCGCCTGGCCGTTGCCGCCGACGCCGGCATCGAGACGGTGCAACAACTCTTGCGCTTCGTGTGGCGCGACGGATCGAGCAGCGATGATGCCGGTGCGTGGCACGATCTGGTGAGCGGTCTTGGCATCGCCGATGCCGATGCGGTGATCTCCTCTCCGGACGTCAAGACAAAGCTGAAGGTGAACGGCGAGCAGGCGACGGCTCGCGGCGTGTTCGGCGTGCCTACGTTCGTAACGCCGGACGGCGAACTGTTCTGGGGCGAAGACGCCACCGACATGTTGCTCGACTATCTGTCGCAAGCCCCGGTATTCGACAGCGAGGAAATGCGCCGCGCCGACGATATGCCGATGGCGGCGCAGCGCATTCCGCTGGCGCGCTGAAGGCGCTCAGCCGCGCAGGCTGCGTAGCTCCGCGGTTCGCGGCAGCCGGCCTCGCAGCGCTTCGCGCAGCAGGGAACGCGTGTCGCGCAGCGATTTCTCGGTGGTCGGCCAGTCGATGCAGCCGTCCGTCACGGAGACACCGTACTTCAGTTGTTTCGGATCGGCGGGAATCGACTGGTTGCCCGCGTGAATGTTGCTCTCGATCATCACGCCGACGATCGACCGGTTGCCTTCGACGATCTGGTGTGCCACGTCGTGCATCACCAGCGGTTGCAGCGCGGGGTCCTTGTTCGAATTGGCGTGGCTGCAATCGATCATGACATTCGGTGCCAGCTGGTTGCGCGTGAGTTCCTGCTCGACCAGCGTGACCGTGACCGAATCGTAGTTCGGCCCCTTGGCGCCGCCCCGCAGGACCACGTGCCCGTAACGGTTGCCGGTGGTGCGGATGATCGCGACTTCGCCTCTCGGATTGATGCCGAGGAAACTGTGCGGCTTGGAGACCGACAGCAGCGCGTTGATCGCGACCTGCAGGCCGCCGTCGGTACCGTTCTTGAAGCCGACCGGCGTCGACAGGCCGCTCGCCATTTCGCGATGGGTCTGCGACTCGGTGGTGCGGGCGCCGATCGCGCTCCACGTCACCAGGTCGCCCAGATACTGCGGGCTGATCGGATCGAGCGCCTCGGTGCCGGCCGGCAACCCGAGTTCGTTGATGTCGAGCAGCACCCGTCGCGCACGTTGCAGGCCTTCTTCGATGTCGAACGAATCGTTCATGTGCGGATCGTTGATCAGGCCCTTCCATCCGGTCGTGGTGCGCGGCTTCTCGAAGTAGACGCGCATCACGATGAACAGCGAGTCGCTCACCTCGTCGGCGACCCTGGCGAGACGCCGCGCATAGTCCAGGGCGGCGTCCGGGTCGTGGATCGAGCACGGCCCCACCACCACCATCAGCCGGTGGTCGTGGCGATCGAGGATGCGCTCGATGGTCAGCCGGCCTTCGAGGACGGTGCGCTCGGCACGGGCGGACAGCGGCAGGCGGGCACGGATTTCGTCGGGGGTCGCCAGGACGGTCTGTGCGGCGACGTTGACGTTGCTGGTGAGTTGTTCGGTCATGGCATTGCGGCCCGCTGTCTACTTGATCTTCGAATACGCCGTGGGCGCGAGAAACAGGTTGGTGATGCTGGCGACGATGGCGCCGTTCTTCTCGGTCTCGGCACGTTTCTCCAGCCACTCCGGGTCGGTCATGAAGCCGTTCCACACGCGTTCGCGTTCGGCCATGTCCTTCCACTCCAGCAGGTAGTAGAGATCGAGGTTGGAGTCGCCCACCAGTACTGTCCAGAAGCCGGCCTGACGAATGCCGTGCCGCTCCCAGAGTTTCAGGGTGATGGTGTCGAAGCGCTTGTTCAGATCAGGCAAGCGGCCCGGCATGCAGTGGTAGATGCGCAGTTCGTGGATCATGGATGACTCCGTGGTCGGATGGAATGGGCGCGGTTGCTACAACGATCGCACGGTGATGAGTCGGTCGGGTTCGCGGGCCGCCGCGAGGGTGTTGCGCAACGGGTGCCCGAAGCCGGCCGCCGCGATTTCGAACGTGTCGCCGGGCTGTGCTTTCACGCCCTGCGTGAAGCTGCCGGTAGCCGCGCCGAAGAAATGCACATGCACATCGCCGGCGTCGCGGAATTCGCGATAGCGGAAATGATGATGCTCGAGGTTGCCGATGGCATGGCACATGTTGTCCTCGCCGGACAGCCAGTCGCCTTCCCAGACGGCGGCGTCGCCGCGCAGCAGGCGCGCATGGCCTCGTACGTCGCGCGGCAGTTCGCCCAGCAGCAGCTCCGGGCCGTAGCTGCTTTGCCGAAGTTTGGAGTGGGCGAGGTAGAGGTAGTTCTCGCGTTCGATGATGTGATCGGAATACTCGTTGCCGAGGGCGAAGCCGACGCGAAGCGGGGTGCCGTCGTCGCCGATGACGTACAAGCCGACGATCTCGACCTCCTCGCCGCCGTCCTTGGCATAGGGAGGCAACTCCAGCGACTGCCCCGGCGCCACCACCCAGCGCCCGTCGCCCTTGTAGAACCATTCCGGCGGCGCGCCGATCGCGCCGGCTACCGGCTTGCCGCCGGCCACACCCAACTTGAACATCTTCATCGAGTCGGTGAGGTCGGCGTCTTTCTGCTGCAGTTTCACGTGCATCGAATCCCGGGCGGCAGCGCTGCCGAGATGCGACAGGCCGGTGCCGGTCACCAGGCAGCGCTGCGGATCGGGATGGTCCAGTGGCGGCAGCAGCCGTCCGGAGGCTTCGAGGGCATGGATCGATTCGCCGCAGGCTTCCGCGCGGGACTCGGCCAGTGCGGCGAGCGACGCATTTGCACGGGCTGCTTCGAGCGCGAGTTGGTGAACGTGAGTGGCATCACGCACCCGCCGCAGGGCGGCGCCATCGTCGGAGATGCCGACCTGGCGGGTGCCGTCGGCACCGAAGAACTGGATCAGTCGCATGTTGGATTGTCGTCACGCGAGGGTTGCCGGAGCGGCAAAGCCGGGAGCATCCGCCCAAGGCCGGGCGCGGGTCAAGCCCGGGTCTTGTTTTCGCAGGCGGGACTGGTCCTGGTGCCGGCAGCAATTGCCCTGGCATGAAACCGGTCGGCCCATCGCCGTCGCTATACTTTCGGTCGACGACAGGGAACCCGGTGAGTGCTTCATGCATATCGTAGCCAGCGGCATCCGCATCCACTACACGATCGAGGGCGCCGGTCCCTGGCTGGTGATGAGTCATTCGCTGGGTTGCAACCTGCGCATGTGGGACCACGAAGCCCAAGCCCTGGCCGGCCGGTTTCGCGTGCTGCGTTTCGACACGCGCGGGCACGGCGATACCGATGCGCCGACAGCGGCATACACGCTGGACCAGCTGGCCGACGATCTGCATGCCTTGCTCGATGCGCTTGGCGTCGGCCGCTGCCACTTCATGGGGTTGTCGATGGGCGGCATGATCGCCATGACCCATGCCCTGAAGTACCCCGATCGCTTCGATCGGCTGTTGCTGTGCAACACGTCGAGTCGCGTCAGCGCGGACGCGGCCCCGATCTGGCGGCAGCGCATCGAGACCGTGCGCGCGAGCGGCATGGAGCCGATCGTCCAGCCGACCCTTTCGCGCTGGTTCACCGAACCCTTCCGTCTGGCGCGCCCCGACGTGATGGCGACCGTTGCGGGGATGATCCGGTCAACGCCCTCCGAGGGCTACATCGGCTGCTGCCATGCGATACCGAAGATCGATCTGACCGCCCGGCTGGGTGCGATCGGATGCCCGACGCTGGTCATCGCCGGTGACCAGGACGTCGGCACGCCGGTGGAGATGGCGCGCGCGATCCAACTGGGCATTCCCGGGGCGCAACTGGCAGTGTTGCCGCGTGCATCACACCTGTCGAATCTCGAGCATCCGGAGGCATTCGGCCGACTGGTCGCGGATTTCCTGGGCGTGCATCACCCGCCACGGTGAATCGGGACGCGGGGCCGGTGACGCCCACCCCCAGCCTGCGCTGCGCTGCGGCTTCCCCCTCAAAGGGGGCGCAGCATCCTCGGGGGGCCCTGTGGTGCTGTGGTGACGCCCACCCCCAGCCTGCGCTGCGCTGCGGCTTCCCCCTCAAAGGGGGCGCAGCATCCTCGGAGGATCCTGCGGTGCTGTGATCATCAGGGTTCCGCCTCTGAGGTGGTGCCGGTGTCGGGTCGCGCCAGATCGATCACGTCGATCTCATGGCGCTTGATCCGCAGCCACTTCACCAGCACCTGGTAGGTGTCGAGATCGAAGGTGCCATCGAATCGTGCGTCGAGCGCATCGAACAGTTCCGCCTCGGTGTCGACCGTGCCGAGGTAGCACCACCGATCCAGCACGTGGATCTCGGTGCGGTCGCGCAGCCGGTCGGTCTCACGGATGCCGATGCGGCCGCGAAACGGCCATGATTCGATGCGCAGCTTGTACAGGGCGTTGGCGAGACGCAGATTGTGCGACGCGGGGGGTTCTTTGCCGCAGCAGGCGCCGCGGCACTTCTCGATCTGATGCGAAAAGCACGGCCCGCTGCCGCTTTTTTCGAGGCCGAGCAGCCGCGGACACAGGCCATTGGCCTCGGCGATCTCGCGTAATGCGCGCGTTGCGCGGGTACGTGAGCGGAACAGCCCGTGAACCTGGTCGGTGGTGCGGAAATCGATCTCGCCTGCGCTGACCAGTCGTGGCACCAGGGTGGTGAGTGGGTCCCAATGCCAAGTGCACAGGTCGTCGTTCTTGCGTAGCAGGCGGTTGTGCACCGGCATCAATTGCTTGACCATTCGCGCCTCGATCAGCAGCGCGCCCAGTTCACCGGCGGTCTGGCGCCATTCGACCCGTGTGACTTCCTGGGCGATGCGCATGTCCTTGGCGACCTTGTGATCCCCGGAGAAGTGCGCCAGCACGCGCGAGCGCAATGTGACGCTCTTGCCGACATACAGTGCATTGTCGTTGTCGCCGAAGAACGTGTAGACCCCCGGTGCATCGGGCACGCCATCGAGGGCATCCGGTGCCAGTCGTGCCGGCAATGACGGGCTCGCGAGCAGAGCTTGCGCGGCGGCGAGCACGCGCTCGTCACCGAGATCGATACGGACACGGCGCGTGAATTCGAGCAATACCCTCGCGTCGGCCAAGGCGCGGTGGCGCTGCGTGCACTCGATGTCGTGCCGGGCGATCAGGCTGTCGAGATTGTGACGCCGTTCCTGCGGGTACAGGCGGCGCGACAGCTTGACGGTGCAGAGCACCCGGCTCAGGTAGCGCAGTCCGACGCGGCTGAACTCGTTGCGCAGAAAGCCATAGTCGAACCTGGCGTTGTGGGCGACGAGGAGCTTGCCCTCGAGCCGCTCGTAAAGCGCTTTCGCGACGGCCTCGAATGGCGCTGCGTCGGCCACCATCGCATTGGTGATCCCGGTCAGGGTCTCGATCATCAGGGGGATCCGCATGCCGGGATTGACCAGCGTCGACCACTCCTCGACCGACCCGTCGGGCCCGACCTCGACCAGGCCGATCTCGGTGATGCGGTCGAAGTGGGCCGTGGCGCCGGTGGTTTCGAGGTCGAGATAGACGACGCCAGCGTCAAACATGCGATCCGGTCCTGACCCTGTCGCTGCCACCCGATAGCACCCCGAGTACGATTTCACGGCATTGCAGGAACTGTATCGAAACGTTACTGTCTTGGACAATGAAGCCGATCAGAGCCTCAACCGGCAATGTTGCGGCTGTACCCGATTCATGATTCGAGGAGATCAATATGAAGTCGTTTCGCTCAATGATTGCTGTAGTTGCCATGGTTTCTGCCACCAGTGCGTTTGCCGCAGCCGAACCGAAAGCCGACATCGTCGATACCGCTGTTGCTGCCGGATCGTTCAAGACTTTGGTTGCCGCGGTTCAGGCGGCCGGACGGGTGGAGACATTGAAGGGCAAAGGGCTGTTCACTGTTTTTGCCCCGACCGACGCCGCATTCGCCAAGCTGCCGGCGGGGACGGTGGATGCCCTGCTGAAAGATAAAGCGAAGCTTAGCAAGATACTCACATACCACGTTGTCGCCGGGAAGGTGATGGCGGCCGACGTCAAGACCGGCAGCGTGGCCTCGGTGGAAGGCTCGATCTTGTCGTTGCGCAAGGATTCTCGGGCGTGATGATCGACGGCGCCAAGGTTACCGCCGCCGACATCGGTGCCACCAACGGCGTGATCCATGTGATCGATACCGTGATCATGCCGAAGTAATGTTGTCGTAGACACTGTCGACTGTCAGAGGTCCCCTCCGGGGCGCCCCGGTGATCCACCGTCAGCGCCCCGAATTCGCGCGCCGGCCTCGTGCCGGGGCGTTTTTTTTGCCGATCGGAACCGGGTCATGCACCGACCGCTCCCTATAATCCCGGGCACAAGAAACATACGCCAGAGGAGAGTCCGGTGCGATACAGGATGGTTCAGGTCGTGGGCGCGGCAATCGCGCTTTGCAGTTCGATGGCGCATGGCCATGGCGACCACGCGGTAGCCCCGCTGGAACAGATGGACTGCTCGCGGCCCCCGGCGGCGGCGGTCACGCAGTTGCCTGATCCGCTCGGCCGCTGGGCGCAACTCGAATGCGGTGCGGGGGGGCAGAAGCTGGTCGCGGCACCGGGCTGGCTGTGGCGTTACCCGAATAGCTGGTTCGATCGCCCGTTCGCGCCGGCGGGGGTACCCGATGCCTCGATCGGCGAGCCGGGCGCGAAGTATTTCGTCGAGATTGCCATCGAAGCGTTGACCGGTGCCGACGCGCAGAGCGTTCATGAGCGCTTCACTCGCACGATCCCGGCCTATGCCGATGCCCACGACCACGCCCCCGCCACGTTCTATCGGGTGACTGCCGAGAACAATCTGGGTCACGAGATGGAGTTCTGGTTTCCGGCCATGTCCGACACCGACCTCTGGGGCGTGCTGTGCGTGCCGGGTTGCCGCCCCGACTACGCGTTCCTGATCCAGAAGCAGCAACCCTGAACCGCCATGATGAAACTGACCCCGCAAGATGTTCTCCCCATCGATCACGAACGCGCCATCCTGGTGGGGCGCGCCTGGGTGCCTGGCCCGATCGCCGGCCCGAGCCCCGTCATCGTGCGCGGTGGACTGGCTCATGACGTGAGCCGGTGCTATGCGACCACCGCCGCATTGCTCGATGCCGATGATCCCGTGGCCGCGGTTCATGCCGCGCTCGCCGACCCGGGGACCCGGCCGGTCGGGGAGGTTTCGGCAATGCTCTCGAACAGCGCCGCAATGACTCACGATCCGGCGAGGGCGGCATTTCTCGCGCCGTGCGATCTGCAGGCGGTGCGCGCCTGCGGTGTCACGTTCGTGGCCAGCATGCTCGAGCGGGTGATCGAAGAGCACGCGAACGGCGATCCGGCGCGTGCCGACGACATCCGCGCCACGCTGGGGCGCGAGATCGGTGCGTCGCTGTCGAGCGTGCGCCCGGGGTCGGAGGAGGCGCAGCGGGTCAAGGCGCTGCTGGTGGCTCGGAATCTGTGGTCGCAGTATCTGGAGGTTGGAATCGGGCCTGACGCCGAAGTGTTCAACAAGGCGCAGCCGATGTCGGCTGTCGGGCTCGGCGCCGCGGTCGGCGTTCTCGAGTCGTCGTCCTGGAACAACCCGGAGCCCGAAGTCGTGCTGGCAGTGAACAGTCGCGGCCGCATCGTCGGGGCCGCACTCGGCAACGACGTCAACCTGCGCGACTGGGAAGGTCGCAGCGCCCTTTTGCTCGGTCGCGCCAAGGACAACAACGCAAGCTGCGCCATTGGGCCCTTCGTGCGTCTGCTCGATGCCTCGTTCTCGCTCGACGATCTGCGTTCCACCGAAGTCGAGATCAGTATCGAAGGCGGCGATGGCTTCGCGCTGACCGACCGTTACTCGTTGCGCCAGATCAGTCGCGACCCCGAAGACCTGGCGGGACAGGCCATCGGTGCCAACCACCAGTACCCGGACGGCCTGATGCTGTTTCTCGGAACGGCGTTCGCGCCGACCCGTGATCGCGGCGCGAAGGGGCAGGGCTTCACCCATGTGCCCGGCGATGTGGTCCGCGTCCGGAGCGATCGGCTGGGCGCGCTCACCAACACCGTCGACTTCTGTCATCGCATTGCGCCATGGACTTTCGGCGTGTCCGCGCTGCTGCGAAATCTGTCGCAGCGACACCTTCTCTGAGCCTCGTTGGGGGCGATTTCTAACGACGTTTTGGTTGCGCCGCAGCACGCGAATGGTCGGCCATCGGCAAAGGGCTGCGGTATGTTTCCATCCTCGCCCCGGATTGAAAAATCGGCTTCGTGGGGCTTGTCTTTTTCATTCGTGGGCGTACCATTCGCGGCATGTTTAGGGGCAGCTGTTTGGCGTTGTTGTTGTGCCATGAGCGGTCATTTCACCCAAACATCCGGCACGGGTGGCAGCCCGCAGGTCAATCTCGAGAGGAGACTCAAACATGGCAACTGGTGTCGTCAAATGGTTCAACGACGCGAAGGGGTTCGGCTTCATCACCCCGGACGACAAGGGCGAAGATTTGTTCGCGCATTTCTCCGCAATCGCAATGAACGGCTTCAAAACCCTGAAGGAGGGGCAGCGCGTCAGCTTCGAGGTGACGACCGGTCCCAAGGGCAAGCAGGCTTCCAACATACAGGAAGCTTGATCCGCGGAGCGGCCGTAGAGCCTTCGAAAACCCGCGCATGCGCGGGTTTTTTTATGGCATTCGTATCCCGCGATGATCTGGACGCGCCTGCCCGTTGCCGGTGCGAAACTGGCGGGGCCGTCGTCGCCGAGGCCCACCGATGAGCATCGGCATCAACGATGTGCGCGATGCCGCCTCGGTGCTCGCCGGACATGTGGTCGCGACGCCGTGCCTGCATTCCCGCACGCTCTCCGCCATCACCGGGGCGCAGGTGTGGCTCAAGTTCGAGAACCATCAGTTCACGGCATCGTTCAAGGAGCGTGGCGCCCTGAACAAGCTGGTCACCCTCGATGCCGCGCAGCGTTCGGCAGGCGTGATCGCGGTGTCTGCCGGCAATCATGCGCAGGGTGTGGCCTACCATGCCGCGCGCCTGGGCATACCCGCCGTCATCGTCATGCCACGCTTCACGCCCAACGTGAAGGTGGAGCAAACGCGCAGCCACGGTGCCGAGGTCATCCTGGTGGGCAGCAACTTCGACGAGGCCAAGGCGCAGGCGCTGGAGATCGGCGCCGCGCGGCGACTCACACTGGTCCATCCGTACGATGATCCGGCCGTGATCGCCGGGCAGGGCACCATTGCCCTCGAAATGCTGGCGGCGTGGCCCGAGATGGATACGCTCGTCGTCCCGATCGGGGGCGGTGGCATGATCTCCGGGATCGCCGTCGCCGCAACGGCCATCAAACCAGGCATCGATATCGTCGGTGTGCAGGCCGCGCGTTTTCCGTCGATGCGCTGTGCACTGGACGGAACGCCGGCCGCGTTCGGTACCAGCACCCTCGCTGACGGCATCGCCGTCAAGGAGCCTGGGCGTCTGACGCTCGGGATCGTGCGTCGTCTGGTCAGCGAGGTGCTGCTGGTAGATGAAGGCGACATCGAGGCCGCCATCCTGCTGCTGCTCGAAGTCGAGAAGACCGTGGTCGAAGGCGCCGGCGGTGTCGGCCTCGCGGCGCTGTTGCGGCACCCGGCGCGATTCGCCGGCAGGCGCGTCGGATTGGTGCTGTGCGGCGGTAACATCGATCCGCTCACGCTGGCGGATGTGATTCAGCGCGGCATGGTGCGCACCGGACGCCTGAGCCGCATCGTGGTGACCCTGCGCGACCTTCCCGGATCGCTGGCCCGCGTCACCGCCACCATCGCCGAGGCCAGCGCAAACATCGAGGAGGTGCATCACCAGCGCGCCTTCACCGATCTTGCGTTGCAGGAAACGGCCGTCGAGTTCGTTCTCGAGACGCGGGGGTTCGCGCACGCCCAGCAGGTCATCGATGCCCTCGCCGTAGCCGGATTCGATGCGCGCGCCGCCAGTCATCCCGGACAAGGCAACAGCGCAGCGGTGCAACGCAACAGTTGATCACCGCCGGGCCGCCAAGGCTGTCAAACGAAGGGACGCTCGCGAACGAAGGGGCAATATCCGCAGGGTCCTCCGAGGAATGTTGCGCTTCCTCGAGGGGGGAAGGCGGAGCGCAGCGCAGCCACGGGATTTCGAACGTGGGGACGCTCGGAAGCGAAGGGGCAGCGCCCCCAGGGTCCCCCGAGGACGCTGCGCCCCCTCGAGGGGGAAGGCGGAGCGAAGCGCAGCCTGGGGGTGGTCGTCACCCCCACAGGGTCCCCCGAGGACGCTGCGCCCCCTCGGGGGGAAGGCGAAGCGCAGCGCAGCCTGGGGGGGACGTTCTACATCGGCATGTTCATGATGTCGTGATAGGCCGATACCAGGCGGTTGCGTACCTGGATCGTGGCCTGGAAGGCGATGTTCGATTTCTGCATCGAGATCATGACGTCCGACAGGCTGACCTTGTCGTCGCCCAGCGCGAAGCGTTCCTGGGCACGGCCCGCGGCCTGCTCGGTGTTGTTGACCTGATCGAGCGAGGCCTTGAGCGCATCGGCGAAGCCGGGTTTGGCGGGCGCCCCGGACGCTTGTGGAGCCAGCGGGGCGGATGCAGCCCCCGCAGCGTGCGCCTGAGCGGCACGAATCTGGGCCAGCATCGACTCGATGCGCGAGCCGTCGATCATCGGCGTCTTCAACCCGATCTCCCGTGACGATGGTGATGCCCCTGAGGGCTCGAAACTGCAGCGTCACGATAGCCGGCCGCGGTGGCGACCGCCGGGCCGATCAGGCCGGGAAAAGCCGCTCTCCTCGCCGCATTGAGTCCGGGCCGGGGTGCCGATAATGAGCGTTGTCCAGATACCGCCACCGCGTCCGGGAGCCTCGTGTCAGCAGCCGCCAGTCATCGTCCTCTTTGCCCGGGAGTACTGCCGGGAGTACTGCCGTGAGCACCACCGTGGCGGAGGGCGGCGCGCCGCTGTTCGGTAACCTGCGGGTTCCAGGTGGACAGAAGCTGCTCCTGCTGCTCGGGGTTGCCCTGGTCGCCGCCATCATGGCCGGGGTGTGGATGTGGGGCCAGCAGCCCGATTACAAGGTTCTGTTCGCGAATGTCGCCGACCGTGACGGCGGCGCCATCGTGGCGGCACTGGAGCAGATGAATGTCCCGCACAGGTATTCGGAAGGCGGCGGGGCGATTCTGGTGCCGGCCGACAAGGTATACGACGTGCGCCTGCGGCTCGCGGCGCAGGGTCTGCCAAAGGGCGGA
>JANMWG010000128.1:0-3638 GCA_031393885.1 Betaproteobacteria bacterium
CGCCTCGCCCAGATCGTCGACTCCATACCCGGCACCATCACGCGGCAGTACGCGCTATGCGCTTCGTCACACTGACCCAGGAAATCACGTCCCAGGGAGCGGGCACTGCGAGCATGGACGTCCAGTTCGAGAGCGCCGGGCGGCGCACCCAGAAGGGCTGTTGATTGCGTCATCTGACAGCATATACGCTATCATCGACGACATGCCGATCGTGGTTCTGGACACGAACGTACTTGTCGCGGCCTTGCTGCGGGGCGGTGGAAGCGCGCGCGAAGTGCTACGGGCTTGCTTGCGCGGACACTACCGGCCGGTGCTCGGCCCGGCCTTGCTGGCCGAGTACGAAGACGTATTGGGGCGCACCGAGCTGTTCGAGGGGTCGACGCTATCCCGGAAGGAGCGCGACATGGTGTTCGATGGTCTGCTGAGTTGCAGTCAATGGGTCGAGGTGTTCTACGCGTGGCGCCCCAACTTGCCCGACGAAGCAGACAACCATCTGATCGAACTCGGTGTGGCTGCTCAGGCCGAAGCGATCGTGACCCGAAATCTGCGCGACGTGTCCCGCGGCGAATTAAAGTTTCCTTTGCTCAGGGTGCTGACGCCCGAGCAGTGCCTGGAGGTTTTCCCATGTCCACCCTGACGATCCGATTGCCCGATGACAAGCATGAGCGTCTCAAGGCCCTTGCGCGCGCCAACTCGGTCAGCATCAACAAGCTGATGGACGAACTCGCAACGGTGGCTCTGGCCAATTACGACGCCAGGGTGCGGTTCGAAACACGCGCGGCCCGTGGTGATCCCGGGCGCGCCCTGGCGTTGCTCGACAAGCTCGACCTGGCGGAGTGATCGCTCCCATGCAGGCGCGGAACCACAAGCGTAGAACCTCGGTTGCCGTGCGCCTCGCCATTGACTAGCATCCGGGTCTGGCCGTTCCCCCTTTCCGAGGACTCCTCATGCAAGTCTCGCTCACCGTCAACGGCAAGGCCGTCACGGCGGATATCCCGCCGCGCACCCTGCTGGTGGACTTCATCCGCGACCACCTCAACCTCACCGGCACCCATGTCGGCTGCGACACTGCCCAGTGCGGCGCCTGTACCGTGCACCTCAACGGCCACGCCATCAAGAGCTGCAATGTGCTCGCGCTCCAGGCCGCCGGGGCACAGGTCGTCACCATCGAAGGTGTCACACCGGCCGACGGCACCCTGCACCCGATGCAGGAAGCCTTCCGCCAGCACCACGGCCTGCACTGCGGGTTCTGCACTGCGGGCATGGTGATGAGCGCGATCGACCTCGCCGGGCGCCATGCCAGCCTCGATGACCAGACCATCCGCGCCGAGCTCGACGGCAATCTCTGCCGCTGCACCGGCTATCACAACATCGTCGCATCGGTGAAGGCCGGCGCGGCATCGATGCACCAATAGGCCCGGCACCCGCCAGCGCCCGCGAGGACTCGTCATGTACGAATTCAACTATCAAAAAGCCGGCAGCGTCGCCGATGCCTCGGCCAGGCTCGCGGCGTCCACCGACGGCCGCCTCCTGGCCGGCGGACAGACGCTGATCGCCTCCATGAAGATGCGGCTGGTGGCGCCATCCGACCTCATCGATCTGGCCGGCGCCGCCGGCCTCGCCGCCATCGAAGTCACGCCTGGCGGCGTGAAGATCGGGGCCATGGCAACGCACGCATCGGTAGCTGACTCTCCGGTGGTCATCAAGGCGATCCCCGCGCTCGCCACCCTCGCCGCCGGCATCGGCGACCGCATGGTCCGGCAGATGGGCACCATCGGCGGATCGGTCGCCAACAACGACCCGGCCGCAGACTATCCGGCCGCGCTCGTTGCGCTCGGCGCCACGGTGCACACCGACAAACGCCAGATGCCGGCCGACGACTTCTTCAAGGGCATGTACGAAACCGCGCTCGCCGCCGGCGAGATCGTCACCGCCATCAGTTTCCCGGTGCCGAAGCGCGCGGCCTACATCAAGTTCAAGAATCCGGCCTCGCGCTATGCGATCGTGGGCGTGTTCGTGGCACAGACTGCCACCGGCGTGCGGGTCGCGGTCACCGGCGCCGGCCCCGGCGTGTTTCGAGTGCCCGCCATGGAAGCGGCGCTCGGCGCCAACTTCGCGAGCGCCGCGCTGGATGGCATCGCGGTTTCAGCCACCGACCTCAACACCGACATGCATGCCACTGGCGAATATCGCGCCCATCTGGTCGGCGTGATGGCGAAACGGGCGGTCGAACGCGCGCTCGCCGGCTGACCGACGCCATGGCAGGCATTCCCGCGAGCATCGACGACACCGCCACCCTGCTCGCCAGCGGCGACTACATCGCCGAGCGCAGCCTTGCCACCGCCGTGTTCCTCGCCCTGCGCATGGGGCGGCCGCTGTTTCTCGAAGGCGAAGCCGGCGTCGGCAAGACCGAGATCGCCAAGGTACTGGCGCAGGCGCTGGACCGGCCGCTGATCCGCCTGCAATGCTATGAAGGCCTCGACATCGCCTCCGCCGTGTACGAGTGGAACTACTCGCGGCAGATGATCGAGATCCGCCTGGCCGAGGCAGCGGGCGTTGCCTCTCGCGACGATCTGGCGCGGGACATCTTCTCCGAGCGTTTTCTCATCCGGCGGCCGCTGTTGCAGGCACTGGAGGGTGCGCCGGGCAAGGCCCCGGTGCTGCTCATCGACGAGCTCGACCGCACCGACGAACCGTTCGAGGCCTACCTGCTCGAAGTCCTGTCCGAATTCCAGATCACGATTCCGGAGATCGGCACCATCAAGGCGGCCGAGCCGCCGATCGTGGTGCTCACCTCCAACCGCACGCGCGAAATCCACGACGCCGTGAAGCGCCGCTGCCTGTATCACTGGGTCGATTACCCGTCGGCTGCGAGAGAGCGGGCCATCCTGGCGCGCAAGGCGCCCCGGGCCGCGGCCACGCTTTCCGACGAAGTGGTCGCCTTCGTGCAGGCGCTGCGCGGCATGGACCTGTTCAAGTCGCCCGGCGTGGCCGAGACCATCGACTGGTCGAACGCGCTCACCGAGCTCGACCAGATCTCGCTCGACCCGGACGTCATCGACAGCACGCTGGGCGTGCTGCTCAAGTATCAGGACGACATCGCCCGGGTCCAGGGCAGCGAGGCGGCGCGATTGCTCGCAGAGGTGAAGTCGGGTCTCGCGAGCGCGGTTTGAACGCGACGCCGGGCACCGGCGGCTTCGAGTCCACGGCGACGGGTCGCCACCTCGCCGATAACGTCATGCATTTCGCGCGGGTACTGCGCGCCGCCGGGGTGCCGGTCGGTCCCGACCGCGTGATCGACTCGTTGCGGGAGCTGGAGATCGCCGGGCTGCGCAAGCGCGACGACTTCTACTGGACGCTCGCCAGCCTGTTCCTGGGTCGCCGCGAGCAGTTCGAACTATTCGACCAGGCCTTTCATGTGTTTTGGCGCAACCCGCGCCTGCTCGAGCGTGCTTTGTCGCTGCTCACCCCTCGCATCGAGGGCGACGCCGGGGAGACCAAGCCACAGTTGAGCCGCCGGCTGCAGGAGCCGCTCGCCCCGCGCCAGCGCCCGGGGCTGTCGAACCAGCACCAGGCGCCGCCCGATATCGAGGTCGACGCCACGCTCACCCATTCCGAGCGCGAGCGCTTGCAGAAGG
>JANMWG010000378.1:0-14169 GCA_031393885.1 Betaproteobacteria bacterium
CCAAGCCACAGTTGAGCCGCCGGCTGCAGGAGCCGCTCGCCCCGCGCCAGCGCCCGGGGCTGTCGAACCAGCACCAGGCGCCGCCCGATATCGAGGTCGACGCCACGCTCACCCATTCCGAGCGCGAGCGCTTGCAGAAGGCCGACTTCGAGACCATGACCAACGCCGAGCTGGCGCAGGCCAAGCGCCTGATCGCCGGCTTGCGGCTGCCGATCCCGGAAGTGCGCACCCGCCGCCTGCACCCCGACCCCCACGGCGCGCGTATCGACCTGCGCGACACCTTGCGTGCGGCGGTGCGCGGCGGCTCCGACTCGATCCCGCTGCGACGCCGCTCGCCGCGCAAACGGCATCCGCCATTGGTTGTGCTGTGCGATATCTCGGGCTCGATGAGCCGGTACTCGCGCATGTTCCTGCACTTCCTGCACGCCATCACCAACGACCGCGATCGCGTCCACACCTTCCTGTTCGGGACCCGGCTGACAAACATCACCCGGCACCTGCGCCATCGGGATGTCGATGTGGCGCTCAACGCCAGCACCCAGGCCGTGGAAGACTGGTCGGGCGGCACCCGCATCGGCGCCAGCCTGGCCGAGTTCAACCTGCGCTGGTCGCGCCGCGTGCTCGGCCAGAACGCGGTGGTGCTGCTGATCAGCGACGGCCTGGATCGCGACGCGGGTCGCGATCTCGGCGACGCCATGGAGCGGCTGCGCAAGTCGTGCACGCAACTGGTTTGGCTCAATCCGTTGCTGCGTTACGACGCCTTCCGGCCGATCGCCACCGGCGTGCAACTGATGCTGCCGCACGTGGACGCCTTCCTGCCGGCGCACAGCATCGACAGCCTGGCCGATCTGGCCAAGGCGCTGGGGCAGCGGCCGGCGGGGCGGGCGGGGCGGCGACGAGCAATGCAAGCAAGTTGACGGAAGGGCGCGGCATTACCCTTCCTGATTGGCGACATTGATCAGCGTCCCTCACCCTCGGTCCCTCTCCCGAGGGGAGAGGGATGTGTCCTGCTCCCTTCTCCCTCCGGGAGAAGGGCTGGGGATGAGGGAAACCTCAGCGTTGATGGCGGGGTTGCGTTGTTGTGGGCCAGTCTTGTCGTTGTTGCGGGCATCTGCAGGTGTAGTGGCTGAACTTCATCGCCAATCAGGCTTCTCTTTGATGAGGGTCTCTGATACCGAGGAGAACAAACGATGGCACGCACCGCTATTCACCCCGGCGAGCACCTCGCCGAACAGCTCAGGGAACTCGGCATGAGCGCGGCCGAACTGGGGCGGCGGCTCGAGGTGCCTACCAACAGAATTACCGGAATCCTGAATGGCCAACGTGCCATCACCGGAGATAGTGCGCTGCGGCTTGCGCATTTTTTCGGTACCGGTGCGGAGTTCTGGTTGAACTTGCAGAAGCTGTATGAGCTGCGGCTGGCGGAGGCAAAAGTTGGGGCAACCATCCGGCGTTTGCCAACGCTGGTCGGGCCCGCGGTGCCAACCACACGAAAGCCTGTCGGGCGCGCAGCCTGAGTAAGGTCGCTAATCCTGGCCGATATCGCCGCACCGCTGTAGTGCCGGCGCGCACTGCCATGGTTCAGAACACGTCGTAGCCCGATTCGCGATCGCCGATTTGCCCCTGGAAATCAACGCCCCGATGACCCCAGGGCAAGCAGCGCGATTCTTGCAAGAGCGTACAGTCCGACTTCGCCTTCCGGTGAGCCTGAGGCATCCATGACCTTTTTCAGCGTCGACATGCGGGTGCTGCGCTCCTTTGTGTGCGTGGTCGAAACCGGCAGCATCACCGAAACCGCGCGCCGGCTGGGCCGCACCCAGCCCGCCATCACCCTCCAGATGAAGCGGCTGGAAGAACTCACCGGGCGGATTCTGTTCAAGGAGGACAGCCGCAAACCGGTGCTCACCGGCGAGGGCGACATGGTGCTCACCTATGCCAAGTCGATCCTCAAGATGCACGACGAATTGCTGGCGCGGCTGTCGAGCCCCGATATCGAGGGCCACGTGATCCTGGGCACGCCCGATCTCTACGCCGCCTATCTGCTCCCGTCGATCCTGGCGCTGTTCCGGCAGGCGTTTCCGCGCATCCAGGTCGAGCTTCGATGTTCGCTCTCCACGCCGCTGGTCGGGCTGGTCCAGCGCGGCGAGGTCGACATTGCGCTCGTGACGCGCATGCCTGGCTTCGCGGGTGGCGAGGTCGTGCGCCAGGAACAGCTCATCTGGGTCGAAGGCGCAGGGCACAACACCCATCTGACCGAGCCGGTGCCGCTGGCGCTGCTGCCACCCGGAAACATCTACCGTGAGTACGCTATCGAGGGCCTGGAGCGTGCCGGCCGCAAGTGGCGCATCGCCTGTGTCAGCGAAAGCGTCGGCGGCCTGCAGGCGGCCGTGTTCGCGGGCATGGCTGTCACCGTGCTGTGCAAGAGCGCGCTGGTGCACGGCATGCGGCAGATCGGCATCCACGAATACTTTCCGCCGCTGCCGAAGGTGGATTTACTGCTGTATCGCGCAACCGGTCCGGCGACCGCGGCGGCGATAGCACTGCACGATTACCTGGCGCGCTATCTCAGCGGGCTGGAGGAAATGCCGGCACTGGAGCCCCGGAGTGGCGGCGCGAACCTGAAGCTGGCGCCGCCCTTGTCAGCGGCCGGCGGCAAGATTCGGCCAGCGGCCTGACAGGCCGAGTGCGGCCTCGAACGCCGCAGCCACGCGAAAGATACGTGCTTCCTCCAGCCACGGCGCGACGATCTGCAGGCCGATCGGCAGGCCGTCCCGGTCGAACCCGCAGGGAATCGTGGCGGCCGGCGCGCCGACCAGATTGATGGGCCAGGTGAATGGCGACCAACCCAGATGCCGGTCGACAGCGCGGCCGTCGATCTCGTCGGCGCCAAGGGTGCCGGCGCCGAATGCAGTGACCGCCACCGTGGGCGTGACCAGCAGGTCGGCGCGCTCGAAAAGACCGACGAACTTGCCGCGCAACCGGGTACGCCGGTGCATCGCATCGATGTATTCCGCGCCCTCGTACTGGCGGCCGCGGGCGATCACCTCCTGGTATTCGTGATCGGACAAACCGAGCTGGGCGGCATCGCGCCCAACCACGGCGCCCGCCTGTTCGGTGTAGGCAATCGGTTTTGCGGTGTGCTCGAGCACGTCGGGGTCGAGCCCGACATCGTCGTGCAGCAGATCGGCGCCCAGCCCCTTGAGCACATCCACGGCAGTCATGAATGCCCGGCGCACATCGGGCGCCACGGCCGCGAACCCGAAGTCCGGCGTGAAGGCGATGCGCAGCCCGTTCAATCGACCGGGGGTCGTGTCGAAGCGGCGACTGCCCACCGGCAGGCTCGCGGCATCGCGCACGTCATAGCCCGCGATCGTCTCCAGCAGCAGCGCTGCATCGCCCACCGTGCGCGCGATCGGCCCGGTGTGCGCAAGCGAGGCCCAGGACGGCGGAAAGAAGCCCGGTGCGCGCGGCACCAGCCCGAACGTTGGCTTGATGCCGAACACACCGCAGAACGACGCCGGCACGCGGATCGAGCCGACGCCATCGGTGCCGACCGCCAGGGGGCCGCAGCCGGCGGCAACCGCCGCCGCCGCGCCGCCGCTGGAGCCACCGCTGGTGCGGTCCGGTGCCCACGGGTTGCGCGTGATGCCGGAGACCGGACTGTCGGCGGTGAGCTTGTAGCCCGACTCGCAGGTCGTGGTCTTGCAGGTGATGATGGCGCCGGCGCGCCGCAGCGAAGACACCACCGCCGCATCGGCGTCGGGCACGAAGTCGCGCAGTACCGGTGCCCCGCCACGCGCCGGGACACCAGCCACGAAGATCAGATCCTTGATGGTCACCGGTACACCGGCCAGCGCGCCCTTCGGTACGCCCGACCGCCATGCCGTCGTCGCGGCAGCGGCCTCGGCGCGAGCAGCTTCGAACATCGGCGTGACCATGACGCTGCAGAGCGCATCGGTGGCTTCAAGCGCGGTGATCACTTCCTCGATCACGTCGGACGGGGAGAACTGCCGCGTACGATAGCCGGTGAGCAGGTCGACCGCCGAGAGACGCGCGAGGGCGCCGTTTGCCTGCGAGTCGGTGCGGGCTGCCGGTGCGCCCGACATCACGGCGCGCGGCCGTTCGCCACCAGCTTGGCGACCGCGCGTTTGGTCAGCACACTCACCAGTTGCGCCCGGTACTGGGCGTCGCCATGCATGTCGGCGTTGAGCCCTTCCGGCGAGAACCGCAACCCGGCGATCGCCTCCACGGCGAACTTCTCGGTCAGTGCGGCCTCGATGGCGGTGGCGCGAAACACGCAACTGCCGGCGCCGGTGATGGCGACCCGGACACCGCTCGCAAGGCGCGCGACGAACACGCCGACCAGCGCATAGCGCGACGCCGGACTGCGAAATTTTTCGTAGGTGGCAGCGACGGGAACCGGAAATGTCACTGCCGTGACGATCTCGCCGGCATCCAGCGCGGTATCGAACATGCCGGTGAAGAATGCCTCGCCGGCGATCGCGCGACGATTGGTGGTGACCGTTGCGCCAAGGCCGAGCACCGCGGCTGGATAGCAGGCGGAAGGGTCGTTGTTGGCGATGGCACCGCCCAGCGTCCCCCGGTTACGCACCTGCGCGTCGCCGATGCCGCCCGCGAGATCAGCCAGGGCCGGCATCAGGCGATGCACATCGGCGGAAGCCGCGACATCGCAATGCCGGGTCATGGCACCGATCGTGATCGACCTGCCGTCGGTGGTGATGCCGCTCAACTGCGGCAGGCTGGCCAGATCGATCAGCGCCGAGGGCGCGGCCAGCCGCAGTTTCATCGCCGGAATCAGGGTCATGCCACCGGCGAGCGGCTTGGCATCGGCGTTCGCCACCAGTATCGCACCGGCTTCGCCGACGCTCGAGGGACGGATGTAGTCAAAGGTCTGCATGAGGTTCGCTCCCGCGTGAGGGGTGATCTGCCGTACGGTGGTGGATTACTGCACGGCCTTAGGCGGCGCCGCCGGCCTCGGCGATGATCCGCCAGACGCGGTGCGGCGAAGCGGGCATGTCGACGTGGTTCACCCCGAGGTGCGACAGGGCATCGACCACGGCATTGATCACCGTGGCCGGCGACCCGATCGTGCCGAGTTCGCCGCAGCCCTTGGAGCCAAGCGGGTTGTGGGTGCACTTGGTGCTGTGGGTCTCGATGCTGATCGCCGGCACGTGATCGGCCCGCGGCATGCAGTAGTCCATGAACGAGCCCGAGAGGAGCTGACCCGACTCGGGGTCGTACACACAGTCTTCGTAGAGCGCCTGGCCCAGCCCCTGCACGATGCCGCCCACGATCTGGCCTTCCACGATCATCGGATTGATCACGGTGCCGATGTCGTCGACCGCGACATAGTTGAGCAACTCGACCACCCCGGTGTCGGGATCGATCTCGACCTCGGCGATATGCGCACCGCACGGGAAGGTGAAGTTCACCGGATCGTAGAACGCCTGCTCCTCGAGACCCGGCTCGAGGATCTCGAGCGGGTAGTCCACCGGGAAGTGCGCCGAGAGCGCGATCTCGGCGAAACTCTTCTGCCGGTCGGTGCCGGCGACCGAGAACACGCCGTCGGCGAATTCGATGTCGGCATCGCTCGCTTCGAGCATGTGCGCCGCGATCTTCTTGCCCTTGGCGATCACCTTCTCGCTCGCCTTCACCAGCGCCGAGCCACCGACCGCCAGCGAGCGCGAGCCATAGGTGCCCAGCCCGAACTGCACCTTGTCGGTGTCGCCGAAGACGATCTCGACGTTGTCAGCGGGAATGCCGAACTTCTCGGACACGATCTGCGCGAACGTGGTCTCGTGGCCCTGACCGTGATTGTGCGAACCCATCATCACCGTGATCTGACCGGTGGGATGCACGCGAACCGCCGCGCTTTCGAACAGCCCGCCGCGAACGCCGAGACGGATCGCGATGCGCGACGGCGCCAGACCACAGGCCTCGATGTAGGTGCAAAGGCCGATGCCGCGCAGTTTGCCTTTGGCGGCGGAGGCGGCCTTGCGTGCAGGAAAGCCGTTCCAGTCGGCGTTGGCGAGCGCCTTGACCAGGCATCCGCCCGGATCGCCGCTGTCGTACTCCATCGTCACCGGTGTCAGGTACGGATAGGCATCCGGCGGAATCATGTTGCGGCGGCGGATCTCGGCCTTGTCGATGCCGAGTTCGCTGGCGGCAACATCCACCAGCCGCTCGAGCACGAACGTGGCCTCGGGCCGGCCAGCGCCGCGATAGGCATCCACCGGGACGGTATTGGTGAACACCGCCTTGACCTCGCAATAGATGGCCGGCGTGGTGTAGACCCCGGCGAGCAGCGGCCCATAGAGATTGGTGGGAATGTTGGGGCCGAAGGTGGACAGGTAGCCGCCCATGTTGGCGATGGTGCTCACCCGCAGCCCGAGGAACTTGCCGTTCTCGTCCAGCGCCATCTCGGCATCGGTGACGTGGTCGCGGCCATGGGCGTCGGAGATGAAACCTTCGCTGCGATCGCAGACCCATTTGACCGGGCGGCCGATGCGCATGGCGGCCCAGGTGACGACGGCCTCCTCGGCGTAGTGAAACTGCTTCACGCCGAAGCCGCCGCCGACGTCGGGCGACACCACCCGCAGCTTGTGTTGCGGAATGTTGAGCACGAAGTTGCCCATCAGCAGCTTGACGATGTGCGGAAACTGGCTGGTGGTGTAGAGCGTGTGCTTGCCGCGCGAGCGGTCGTAATCGCCGATGGCGGCGCGCGGCTCCATCGGGTTACCGACCAGACGGTTGTTGACCAGGCTCAGGCGAGCGATGTGCGCCGCTTTTGCGAACGCAGCGTTGGTGGCGTGCTTGTCGCCGATCTCCCAGTCGACGCAGATGTTGTCCGGGATGTCGTCGAACACCGCGGGCGCTCCCGGCTTCAGCGCGTCGAGCACGCCGACCACGGCCGGCAGGACATCGTATTCGACCGCCACGGCCTCGGCGGCATTGCGCGCCTGGGCCAGGGTTTCGGCGATGACGAACGCGACGGCATCACCGACGTAACGGACCTTGCCCTGGGCCAGCGGCGGATGCGGCGGCTCCTTGGTTGCCGCACCGCCCTTGCCGACCACCGGCCAGGCGCACGGCAGACCGCCGACGCCGGCGGCCTCGAGGTCTTCACCGGTGAGCACGTCGACCACGCCGGGCATCGCCAGAGCGGCCGACTTGTCGATCGAGACGATATGCGCATGGGCGTGCGGCGAGCGGACGAACACCGCGGCGGTCATGTCCGGCAGCTTGATGTCGGCGACGTAATTGCCGCGCCCCATCAGGAAGCGCATGTCTTCCTTGCGCTTCATCGAGGCGCCGATACCGGTGGGGTTGTGCAAGGGGACGGGAATGCCGGCCGGATGGTTCATGGTGTCAGGCTCCCTTGGTGACAGCGTGCATGGCGCTGGCGCCGGCCAGCACCGATTTCACGATGTTCTGATAGCCGGTGCAGCGGCAAAAGTTGCCTTCGATGCCGACACAGACTTCCTCTGCGGTCGGGTCCGGATGGTGGTTCGCGAAGTCGACCGCGCTCATCACCATCCCGGGCGTGCAGAACCCGCACTGCAGGCCGTGTTGCTCATGGAACGCCTGCTGCATCGGGTGCAGTCCGGCGGGCCCGGCGAGGCCTTCGATGGTGGTGACCCTGGCGCCTTCGAGCGTCACGGCGAGCGTGCTGCAGCTCTTGACCGACTTGCCGTCGATATGCACAACGCAGGCGCCGCACTGGCTGGTATCGCAACCGACATGGGTGCCGGTCAGGCCGAACTTCTCGCGCACCACGTCGGACAGCAGATCAAACGCGGCCACGTCGACCGAGACGGGTTTGGCGTTGAGGGTGAAGTGGATCAGCATGGGGTGAGCCTCCTTGATGGGCCGGCCTCAGGCGAGCAGGAGCGAGCGCTCCGCTGCCCAGGTGGCGACGACGATGTCTCCGGCCGTGCACGGGTCGGCGAAGAAGTCACGCTCCGGCACGTAGGCGACGAATTCTTCGTCGCCCAGCGCATCGAGCATGACCTTCACGAAATAGCCCTGATACTCGACCGCACGCACGCGGGAGTTGATGCCGGTGGTGCCATCCGGCAGCGGATTGCCGTCCGGGCGCCCGAGGCGCAGGTCGTCGCGGCGCACGGCGATGTCGACCTCGTCGCCTACGCTAAGCCGGCGCTTCTCGCCGAGCGGGATCTCGATGCCGGTGACACCCTGGGCGGCGAGCGTCGCGCTGCTGCCGTTGACGCGCTCGACCCGGCACTTGAGCACGTTCTGGCCACCGACGAACTCGGCAACGTAGCGATCCTTCGGCGCAGCGTAGATGTCGCGCGCGGGACCGGCCTGCTTGATGCGCCCGGTCTCCATCACCACCACCAGATCGGCCAGCGCGATGGCTTCTAGCTGGGTGTGGGTGACGTGGATGAAAGTGATGCCGAGGTCGCGTTGCATCCGCCGCAACTCCTGCCGCATCTGGATGCGAAGTTGTTCGTCGAGCGCCGACAGGGGCTCGTCGAGCAGCAGCACCCGCGGCTCGGTGATGGCGGCACGCGCCAGCGCGACCCGCTGCTGCTGGCCGCCGGACAACTGCCCCGGCAGACGATCGGCCAGTTCGGTGATGCGCACCTTTTCCATCATCGCACCGGTGAGGCGCGCCCGATCTTCTTTCGAGGTCTTGCGCACGCGCAGCGGAAAGGCAATGTTGTCGCGCACCGACAAGTGCGGAAACAAGGCATACGACTGGAACATCATGGCCGTGCGACGCTGCGGCGGTGGCAGCCCGACGACGTTGTCGCCGCCGATGAGGATCTCGCCCTGCGTGGGATCCTCGTGCCCCGCGATCATGCGCAGGATCGTGGTCTTGCCGCAGCCGGACGGCCCGAGGAAGCAGCAGTAGGCCCCGTCGGGGATCTTCAGGTTGACGCCGTCCACGGCCGTGAAGCTGCCGTAGCTCTTGCAGACGCCCGCGAGTTCGATGTCTCCTGCCTTACCTGCCATGACAGCTTTCCAGTTCCGATTTCATGAGTAGCGCCACGTGAGGTTCAGGGATCCACCTTGCCGAGCGCGCGGCGCTTCTGCATCTGGGCGATCGAGCCCAGGCACAGGCCGATGATCAGGAACGAGACGATGGTGGTGACGGTGCCCAGCGAATATAGCGAAGGCGAGGTCACGTTCAGGGTCATGGTCCAGATCTCGACCGGCAGCGTGTTGAGCGACCCCGAGGTCTGGAGCGTGCGGGCGAATTCGTCGTAAGACAGCGTGAACCCGAACAAGGCGACCGCCACCAGGCCGGGCAGCAGGATCGGGATCACCACCAGCCGCGTGGTCTGCCACGACGAGGCGCCGAGGTCGCGGGCGGCTTCTTCCCAGCGCCGGTCGAAGCGCGACATCACCGCGAACATCACCAGCACGCCGAACGGCAATGTCAGCGACAACTGAGCCCCGAGCGCCGAGGTGTACCAGCTCGGTTCGAGCCCGAAATACTGGAACAGCAGACCGATGCCGATGCCGAGCACCAGGCCTGGCGCAACCAGGCTGCCGATCATGAGATAGAACACGACGCTGTCGCCACGGAAGCGGCGACGGAAGGCCATGCCGGCGAGAAACGACACCACCACGGTGATGACGGTCACCATCGCCGCCAACCGGATCGAGCGCTCGAAGGCGCCCTTGACATCGCCGGTGCGAACCTGCGTGAACAGATCGACGAACCAGTGCAGCGAGAAACCCTTCATGGGAAACACGAGGCCGCCGCGAACATCCTGGAACGACAGCACGTAGATGCAGAGCATCGGCCCGTACAGAGCCAGGACGTAGCTCACGAACAGTCCGGTGAGAACATAGAACGTCCACGGCCGGCGGTCGAGCGCCGGGCGCGCCGCGCCGCTCATTGCGTGATCTCCCGGCGGATGTCGACCGTGCGCAGGATGGCCCCGATCATCAGCACCACGACGATCATCAGCACCACGGCATTGGCCGCGGCGGGCGGGTATTGCAGCACCGAGATGTCCTCGAACAGCGCCGCTACCACTGAAGCCGAGTTGCCCCCGCTCATGACCTTGACCACGAAGAAGTCGCCCATGACGATCGAGATGACGAAGATCGACCCCAGGCCGATGCCGCTTCGCGCGAGCGGCAGGATGACGAAACGCATGATGTCCCAGCGGCTGGCACCGGCGTCGAGCGCGGCTTCGACCACCCGCTTGTCGACCCGCGCCAGCGCGTTGAAGATCGGCACGATCATGAAGATGGTGAGCTGGTGGACGTAGGCCACCACCACCGAGAAATCGGAGAACAGCAGCACCCTCAGCGGTTCCTTGATCACGCCACTGCCGGTGAGCACCATGTTGATCAGCCCGTTCTGCCCGAGCAGCGGAATCCACGAGATCATGCGGATGATGTTCGAGGTCCAGAACGGCACTGTGCACACCAGGAACAGACCCATCGCCAGCAATTCGCTACGGATATGGAACACCAGGTAGTAGGCGATCCAGAAGCCGATGATCAGCGTGAAGAACCAGGTGAGGACCGTGAATTTGAGCGTGGAGAGGTAGAGCTTGAAGGTCAGCGAGTCGCCGAAGACACCCTGGTAGTTTCCCCAGGTGAAGGTCGGCAGGATGCCGCCGAAGCCGTCGCCCTGGAGAAAGCTGGCGGCGATCACGACGACGATCGGCATCACGAAGAACGGGATGATCACCAGCATCAGCGGTGTCACGTAGATCCAGCTGAGCAGGGAAGGCGGAAGCCGCATCTGGAATGGTGCTGTGTGGACAGTCGGAAAAATCCCGGCGGCGTTCAGAGACGCCGCCGGGCCCGGACGATGGGACGATGGGACGATGGATCAGGCGACCTTGAAGTCATTCCAGCGTTTGTTCATGTACTGCGCCTCGTCCATCAAGGTGTTCCAGCAGGAGATGTTGGTGACCCGGTCGATGAACGAGCCGCCGTCGCGCTTGGCGCCCGGCTTTTCCATCGCGACACCGTAGGGGTCGTTGATGACGGCGGAGGCGGGCTTGCCTTCGTACCAGTATTCCCACTCGGGGCCCGACAGGAACTTCTTGGCCGTGGTGGGCACCGGGCTGTAGTAGCCGTAGCGCGCCACGAAGCCGCCCTGCCAGCCCGACAGGTACCAGTTGAGGTACTCGTAGGCGGCACCGAGCTTCTTGCCGGACAGGTGACGCATCAGCGCCATACCGTTGCACCAGCCGCGATAGCCTTCCTTGCCGTTCTTGATGTTGACCGGGGCGTAGACGCACGGGATGCCCTTGATGCGGACCGCGGCAACCGCCGGCGACCACATCGACTGGATGATCACCTCGCCGGCCGCCATCAACTGCACCGACTGGTCGAAGGTGGTCCAGGTGGCGCGGAAGTGGCCGCCCTTCTTGAGCTCGATCAGCCGGTTGATCGTGAAATCGATCTCCGACTTGGTCATGTTGCCCTTGTTGCCGTACTTGATCTCGCCCGCGCTCTCTAAGCACAGCGCCGCGTCCATGATGCCGATGGCCGGCACATCGAGGATCGCCGCCTTGCCCTTGAAGGCCGGGTTGATCAGTTCCTTCCACTCGGTGATCTCGCGGCCGATCAGGTCGGGCCGGTAGCCGATGGAGTCGGCGTTGTAGACCTGGGGCAGGAAAGTCGCGTAGTCGGCGACGCCCTCGTGCAGTTCGGTCGCCAGCGGCTTGGCGATGTACATCGCCTCGAATGGCGAGATGCCCTGGCGCGACACTTTCTTGCCGCCGAACGCGCCCTTGGTGAAGATTGGCAGGATGTTGTCGAATTCCTTGATCTTCTTGACTTCGATGCCCTGCAGGACGGACCGCTTGGTGGCGAGCTTGGCCTGCCAGCCCTCGACGTCGGCGATGTCGACCGAGTTCGGCTGGGTGACGAAACGGTTGATGGCGGCGGAGGTGTCGAGGTTCTGCATCGTCACCTTGAAGCCGAGGTCCTTGGAGGCCTGGTCGCCGATCGCCTTCACCACCGAATACGACACGCCCACGTGGCGCAGTTCGATGTCCTTGATCTCCTGCGACCAGATCAACGGAAAACCGGTGATCGCCTGTGTGCCGGCAACGCCCGCGACCGCCGCCGCGCCCTTGAGGAGCGAGCGCCGGTAGGCGTTCACCGGGGATTCCGGCAAAGCCGCTGTGTCGTGGGCCGTGGTGGCGACCTTGGGTGCATCCAGTTTGTCACTCATCTTGAAGTTCTCCCGAGAACGATGGTCTGGTCATCGCCGGCCCGGGGGGTACGCGTGAGCGCCTCCGGTCTGCGAGTCGGACTCAGACTAACAACGCGCTTCCATAAACAAAAATCAGAACTTGTTATCGGAAACCATCGTTCGCTGTTATGTCGCGGTTATCGCGCGAACCGGTGCATCGCCAGGGATGCGCAACGCCCGAACGCTGGGCATACTTGGCCTCCGTCATTGCCTGTGCGCACCGATTCCGGCGCGCGCCGCCCGACCTCATCAGGAACCAGACACCATGGACATGACCGGAGAACAACGCATCCCGCTGCCGCGCCAGCAGGTATGGGAGGCGCTCAACGACCCGGCGATTCTCCAGGCCTGCATAGCAGGCTGCGAAAGCATCGGGCGCGTCACCGACACCGAGTACAAGGTCGCGATGACCGTGGCGATCGGCCCGGTGAAGGCGAAGTTCGCCGGCAAGCTGGTGCTGAGCGATCTCGATCCGCCGAACTCCTATGCCCTGGCGTTCGAGGGGTCGGGTGGCGCCGCCGGCTTCGGCAAGGGCGGCGCGAAAGTCCGGTTGACCGAGGACGGCGCAGTCACGATCCTCAGCTATGAAGCCACCGCGAGCGTCGGCGGCAAACTTGCCCAGATCGGCTCGCGCCTGATCGACGGCGTCGCCCGCAAGATGGCCGAGGATTTTTTCGTGCGCTTCAACGCGACGGTGGCGCCAGCACCGGTTGTGGTCGCGGGCACCGAGGCCGAGGGCACGCTGGCAGCGGGCGATGCGGCCACCGGAATCGCCGCGACGCCTCAGGCGGCGCGGCGCGCGCGTGGCGGCATTCCGTCCTGGGTCTGGATCGCCGTGGCGGTCGGAATCGCGGCGCTCGTCTACTTCACGCGCGGGCACTGACGGGCGATCCTTCACTGACGGGCAATCCTTTAGAATCACGGGTCGCTGCGGCGGGCCATATGGGTCCGCTACAGCCATATGGCCCGCTACAGCCATATGGGTCCGCTACACATATGGGTCCGCTTCATTTGGGTCCGCTACATTTTCCATGGGGGAGACAGACAAGATGAACAAGCTCGACATGAGCGGGCGCGGCGCCATCGTCACCGGCGGCGCATCCGGAATCGGCTATGCGATAGCGCAGCGGCTGGCGGCGTCGGGCGCCACGGTCGCCATCTGGGACATGGCGGCCGACATCGATGCCAAGGCAGCCTCCCTGGGCGCCGGCAAGCACATCGGCGTCAAGGTCGATGTGAGCAAGTACGCGCAGGTCGAAGCCGGGCTGGCGAAGTCGGTGGCGGCGCTGGGCAAGGTCGATGCGATGGTGAACAGCGCCGGGGTCGCGGGCGCCAACGCCCTGGTCGCCGACTATCCGATCGACGAGTGGCTGCGCGTGTTCGACATCAACGTCAACGGCCTGTTCTACTGCTGCCGCGCGGTGACCCCGCACATGACGGCCAACGGCTACGGCCGCATCGTCAATATCGCGTCGGTTGCCGGCAAGGAAGGCAACCCGAAGGCGTCGGCCTACAGCGCGTCGAAGGCGGCTGTCATCGGGCTGACCAAATCGCTCGGCAAGGAACTGGCAACCAACAACATCACCGTCAACTGCGTCACGCCGGCAGCGGTCAAGACCCCCATCTTCGATCAGGTGGAGCAGTTCCACATCGACTACATGCTGTCGAAGATCCCGATGGGCCGTTTCGGCCTGGTCGAGGAGATCGCGGCGATGGTGGCCTGGCTGTGCACCGAGGATTGCTCCTTCACCACCGGCGGCGTGTTCGACCTCTCCGGCGGCCGCGCCACTTACTAAAGTGAAGATCAAAGCCGCTGTCATCCGCAACATCGGGCTGCCGCAGCCGTATGCGCAGAGCCGCCCCCTCAACATCGAGGAAGTCGATCTGGCACCACCGGGCGAGCACGAATTGCTGGTGCAGATCAAGGCCGCGGGTCTGTGCCATTCCGA
>JANMWG010000386.1:0-3201 GCA_031393885.1 Betaproteobacteria bacterium
GCTTCGGCTACGACGCCAACGATCGCCTGGCCTCGGTCTCGCGCAGCGGCGATGCCCAGGGCTTCGGGCTCGACACGGTGGGCAACCGCACCAGCCACAGCCGTGCGGGTGTGGGCTACACGCTCGGGCTGGATGCCAACAGCAACCGCCTCGTGTCGGTCAGCGGCGGTGCTTCGCGCAGCCTGGGCTACGACGCGGTGGGCAACCTGGCCAGCGATTCGGGCTCGCTGGGCAGCCGCAGCTTCGGCTATGACGGCTTCAACCGCCTGGCCAGCTTTTACCTGGGCGGCACGCTCACGGGAGACTACCGCAGCAATGCGCTCAACCAGCGGGTGTGGAAGGGCACACCGGGCGGCTCATCGCGCTACGTCCATGGCCCGGGCGGCGAGCTGCTGGCCGAGGATGGGCCCACGCCCACCAGCTATGTCTGGCTGGGCGGCGAGTTGCTGGGCATCGTGCGCGGCGCAACCTTCCAAGCCAGCCACAATGATCATCTGGGGCGGCCGGAGGTGATGAGCAATGCGAGCGGTGCGCTGGTCTGGCGCGCGAGCAATGCGGCCTTCGACCGCAGCGTGGTCGCGGATTCGATTGGGGGCATGAACGTGGGTTTTCCGGGGCAGTACTTCGATGCCGAGAGCGGGCTGTACTACAACTGGAATCGGTACTATGACGCGAGCGTGGGGAGGTACGTCCAGAGCGACCCGATAGGGCTTGCGGGGGGGATCAACACCTACGCATATGTGGGGGGGAATCCGCTGTCACGGGTCGATCCGATGGGTTTGGAGGACGACTATCTGTCCGATATGGCAAACGCCTTCGTGCCGGCTGGGAGCTATCAGAGCAACACAGTCGGCGTTGACGCGGTCAGGGACGCCATGGGCACCGCAGCTGCCGTCGCAATGTCCGGCGGTGGTTTGGGCCTTGCGCGGGCTGGTGTTGCGGCTGCTTGCACACCTGCTGGCCGTGGCGTAGCGGTATCGCTTCTTCAGTTGCTTGGCCAAGCGCAGAAGGGCGCTGGCATGTCGCTGCCGCCAGGCCTGAACAGCGTGGCGCCGACCTCTGCAAGCGCAATCATCAATGCCATTAGGCAGTCGACCAGCGCGGCGAACTTGGCTGCGCGGCCTGTAATCGTCAGGCCGACTTGGCCGTCCGGTGGTGGCTGACGCGGGGTCTCGCAGTGACGCCAAAGGTTTTGGTCTTCTCGGTCCTCGTCTTCAGTCTCGCCGGAGTGGGGTTGATGCTCCTTGTACAAAAATCCTCGGAGTCGGAGCGAGAGCGTTGCAGCGAGTTCTGCAAAGCCAAGGGCTACGGGTCTATTAATGCGCCGACTGGTACCGCGGGGCGTCTGGTGGACGGGAGTTCGATCCCGACCGATGTCCAGAGCTACTGCCGGTGCATTTCTGGGGATGTGAAGGGCGTAGTGCCGTGAGTCGATCGCAGGCGCTCACCTTGCTGGGTCGGGCCGGTCATCGGAGGTGGTCTTGACGACCTTCAAATCGGGCTTCTCATCCAAGGTTGCGAGCTTGCTCTCGATTGCCTGAATCATGGGTCGCACGTCCCATCCGGCTTGAAGCTCTGGGATGCGCTTGAGGTGGACGAGCGCTTGGCGTAGGTCGCCTCTTCTATGAAGGGCGACGCCGAGGAAGTAGTGGGCTGAGGCGTCATCGCTGAACAGCATCAGCCGTCCGCGACACTTCTCGATAAGCATGTCGAGATCGCCCCGATCAAGCAGAAGCTGCATGCTCTCGGAGAAAGACGCGCGCTGTATCAGCTGCTTGCCGGCGACGCTCAGGACTCCAAGAATCAGGATGGAGCAGACCGCGATGATCACTGCGGCGATGGCGATGACGAGCAACAACCACCCTGTTGCCGTTGGCTGCTGAAGAAGGTTGTGGATAGCGTCAAGCATGGCGGCTTCAGCTTCGCGACGCCGGGGTCTTCTTAGCCTTGTCCTCAGGCGTGACGAACCCGATCGGCCGCTTGGGCGGATCGGGCGGCGTCATGAGTTCGCGCAGCGCGTCGAACACCTGCTTGAGCTGGGTGCGCGTATTGCGGCTGAAGGTATCGTGGCTCATGGCCAGCGCCTCGGTCTTCTCCTCGAGCTCGCTCAACCGCTTGGCCAGGTCGCTGTGCGTGACGGCCAACTCGCGCATGCGCACGAAGGCGCGCACCACGTACACCGACACCTCGATGGCGCGCGGGCTGCTCAGGATCGTGGCGGCCATGATCGCGCCGTGCTCGGTGAATGCATAGGGCAGGTACTTGCGATGCTGCCCGCGCCCGGCGCGTCCATCGTTTAAGGTCGCAAACTGCGACCTTAAAGCCGCCCACTCATCGGCGGTGAGCTGGAGCATGAAGTCCGCCGGGAACTTGGCCAGGTTGCGCTTGACGGCCTCATTGAAACGCTTGGTCTCCACGCCGTAGAGCGCGGCCAGGTCGGCATCCACGATCACGCGCTGACCACGCACGGGGCAATGCGCAGCGTGATCGCCTCGGGCGCCAGCAACGCCACCGCGCTCATCGCGCTGCCGCCTGCGCCAGCACGACCTCGGGCAACAAGCCCGCGCGCCGCGCGCGGCGGGCCAGGCGGCGATCGTCGAAGGTGACGAAGCGCTCGCAATGCCCGCTGCACGACAGGTGCAGCGCGTCGGCGAAGTCGTAGCCGCGGCGGTGCAAGCCGATCGCGTCGCTGACCGCTTCCCACTGCGCCACCGTCACATGCGGCATGCCCAGCAGGTGGTCCATCGCGGCGCAAAAAGCCTCGGGCTCCTGCCGGTAGAACCCGCGCATGACCCATTCCAGCTCCAGCACCACCGTCAGCGGCACGAAGACGCCAGGCGAATCGATGAGCACGCGCCGGGCCGCCGGCCGCTGGCGCGCCGCTTCGGGGTCGGACGGGTCGTCGCAATAAAAGCGCGCCAGCACATTGGTATCGACGGCGATCATTTGCGCCCGCGCTCTGCCTGCAACAGGCTCGCCGCATCGAAGTCAGCCAGGCGCCGTGGCGCCTGACCCTTCGGCGGTGGCCGCACTTTGACCAAACCATAGCCCGCCGCCGGGTCGGACGGCGCTACCTTGCGACGCACCAGCAGGCGGATGACGCCGCCCTCATCGACGAACTCCACCTGCGTGCCCGGGGTCAGGCCGTGGCGGGCGCGGATTTCCGCAGGGATCACCACCTGCCCTTTCTCGGTGAGCGTG
>JANMWG010000392.1:0-2316 GCA_031393885.1 Betaproteobacteria bacterium
CCACCGACATCTGCCTGCGCGATGGCTTTCGCAACGACCGCAACTACCAGCTTGCCTACCGCGCGACCGGCTCGCCGGTGATGGGGCTGGGCTATCTCACCTCGCGCGATTTCGTGACCTTCCTGCGCCGGGCCGCGGCCGACGACAACGGCACGCCAAACCCGGTGGCCGGCATCGACACGGCGCTGTGCCTGGGCATCTCGTCGAGCGGCATGTACCTGCGCGACTTTCTCTACCAGGGCTTCAACGAGGACAACCAGGGCCGCCGCGTGTGCGACGGCATGCACATCCACATCGCCGGCGTGCAGAAGCTGTACCTCAACTATCGCTTCGCCCAGCCGAATCCGTTCACGCAACAGCACCGCGAGCGCTACGTGCCGGACACCAACTTTCCGCACCAGTACGGCGTGCGCGGCAACCCGAAGACCAATGTGCCGGACGGCATCCTCAAGCGCCCGTCGAGTGATCCGAAGCTGATCCACACCGACACCTCGAACGAGTACTGGCAGTTCCGCGCCTCGCTCACCGGCACCACCGAAGGCGGCAAGCTCGACCTCACCGACAACTCGCGCGTGCGCCGCTATCTGCTGGCAAGCATGCAGCACGGCAACTTCAAGGGCGACCCGCCGAATCACGGCATCGCCGATCGCCAGTGCGAGCAGTTCACCAACCAGACCCACACCGGTCCGATGCTGCGGGCGCTATTGGTGGCGCTCGACGCCTGGGTGCACGAAGGCAAGGCGCCGCCCGCCTCACGCGTGCCGCGCATCGCCGACGGCACGCTCGTGGCCCCTGATCAGGTGGCGTGGCCGAAGATTCCCGGCGTGCGTTTCGCCGGCCTGTTCAACGGTTCCGGCGAGCGCGACTTCGGCCCTGGCGTGAGCGGCAACAAGGGCATCATCACCAAGCTCTACCCCGACACTGTGTACGCACACCGGGTGCTGGTGCCGCAGGTCGACGCGGTGGGCAACGACATCGCCGGCATCCGGCATCCCTTCGTGTCGACGCCGGTTGCCACCCTCACCGGCTGGAACACCCGCACCGCCGAGTTCGGCGGTGACGATCTTTGCGATCTGCTCGGCTCGACCATTCCGCTGCCGAAGACACGCGCCGCGGCCGATGCCGCCGGCGATCCGCGGCCGTCGCTGGAAGAGCTGTACGGGGATCGCGACGGCTACGTCGCCAGGGTCACTGCCGCCGCGAAGGCACTCGAAGCCGATCGGCTGCTGTTGCCGGAAGATGTCGAGATGCTGGTGCGGGAAGCGGGGCAGAGCGAGGCGTGGAAATAGCTCGTCTGTCTGCACCGCTCTTGCCATTGCCATTGCCCGACCCGTTCGCGCTGTTTGAGAACAACCTCGACCCTGACGGCACCGGTATCCTCCTCGAAGGTCTGCGCGAGACCGTCACTGCAATGGCACCCGATCAGGTGTCGGCGGCGCTGGCGCGCACAGAGGTACTTGCCCGGGACGGCGCGTTCGTTGCCGTCGCGTTCTCCTACGAACTCGGTCTCGCGCTGGAATCGACGCTCGCGCACCGGTTGCGCAGCAGCCCGAAGCCGCTGTTCGTGGCGTGGGCGTTCGGGCATGCGCAACAGCTCGACCGCGCAGCCATCGACCGGTGGTTGCAGTCCCGCATCGATGCGTTGCCTGCCGAGGCCCGCGCCGCCGGCATCGGCGATCTGCACGCCGCCATCGGCGTCGACGACTACGCGGCGGGCGTCGAACGCATCCGGCGCTACATCGAGGCGGGCGACGCCTATCAGGTCAATCTCACGTTTCCGATGACGGGTGTGGCCTACGGCGATCCGCTCGCACTGTATGTGCGCCTGCGCACCACGCAACCCGCCCGCTACGGCGGCATCGTACGGCACGCCGATGGCTGGATCCTGTCGCGCTCGCCCGAATTGTTCGTCGAACGACGCGGTAGCCGGCTAACCGTCAAGCCGATGAAAGGCACGGCCCCGCGGTCCGCGCCGCCGGCGGTGCTGGCCGCCTCGCCCAAGGATCGCGCCGAGAACGTCATGATCGTCGACCTGATCCGCAACGACCTCGGTCGCCTCGCTCCGCCGGGCGGCGTGAAGGTGACGTCGCTGTTCGACCTGGAGTCCTATCCCACTGTCTGGCAAATGACCTCGACCATCGAAGCCGAGCCGGTCGATCGTTCGCTGGAAGACATCCTCCGCGCGTTGTTTCCCTGCGGCTCGGTCACCGGCGCCCCGAAGATTCGCGCGATGGAGATCATCCACGAACTCGAGCCCGACGCCCGCGACCTCTATTGCGGCGCGCTCGGCTGGATCGCCCCCGGCGGCGACTTTCG
>JANMWG010000402.1:0-10799 GCA_031393885.1 Betaproteobacteria bacterium
ACGAGCGTGGAACTCAACACGTCGTCGGAAGGCGAGCCGGAAACGTGGCAGACGATTGAAGCTCTCTCGACGGGTCAGAAGGCGACCGCAGTATTGCTGCTGCTATTGCTTGAGTCTGAGGCGCCGCTCGTCGTCGACCAACCGGAAGACGATCTCGACAACCGCTTCATCACTGACGGGGTGGTGCCGACGATGAAGGACGAGAAGCGCAAGCGGCAGTTCGTTTTCTCTACGCACAATGCAAACATCCCGGTCCTCGGCGATGCTGAGTTGATCATCGGGCTCTCGACGGGCATACAGAACGAGGCCGTGCAAGGACGCGTCAGCGAACGGCACATGGGTTCAATCGATATGCAGCCGGTGCGCGAAATGGTCGAAGAGATCCTTGAGGGCGGCAAGACCGCGTTCGAAATGCGTCGCCAGAAATATGGGTTCTAGAGATGAGCATGACCCGCACTGAACTCCTGGAGATGATCCACAACGGAGAGAGCTCCGGCGTGGAGTTCAAGCGAGACGTGATTCAGAACCACGACCTCGCCAAGGAACTCGTGGCCTTTGCGAACTTTCAGGGTGGAGTGGTTCTGCTGGGCGTCGAGGACGACGGCAGCGTCAGCGGAATCACTCGGGACGACCCTGAGCAATTCGTGATGAATGCCTGCCGCGACAAAATCCGTCCTGGGCTGATTCCCTTCTATGAGGTCGTCAAGGACGTTGAGCCTGGAAAAGATGTCGCTGCTGTTCGGGTGTCTCGCGGCTTCGATGTCCAGACGCTGTGGCACAAAAACAAGAATGCGTACTACATCCGAGTGGGCACGCAGAGCCGCGAGCCTTCGCCAGACGAGCTGAGTCGCCTGTTTCAGCAACGCGGAACGTTCCGTGCCGAGTTGCGCCCCGTGTCGGGTGCTGTGCTCGCGGACCTCGATCTCCGCCGACTAAAGAACTACTTCAGTCGGGTGCGGCAGCAAGAAGTACCAGCCGACAACGATGAAGCTGGCTGGGCGACGCTGCTGTTCAATACTGAGATCATGGTTGAAGACGGCATAACCGTATCCGGAATGCTTCTCTTCGGACGCACGCCCAATCGATTCCTTCCCCAAGCGGGCATCGACGCTGCCGCGTTTCCGGGCCACAACAAGGATTACGGTGCGCGCGAGCGAAGCGCGCTGCGTGGCCCCCTCACGCCCTTGCTGAGTGATGCTGACGAGATCGTCGAAGCGGGGCTCGTGGAACAAGCGCTCTCTTTCGTGCAGCGCAACACCGCCGTCGCTGGCCATCTACAAGAAGGCGGCGCGCGTCGGGAGGAGGTCTCGGCGTACCCAAAAGAGGCTGTGCGTGAGGCGGTTGTCAACGCGCTCGTCCATCGGGACTACCTGCTGTCAAGCACGGATATCGAACTCACGATCTATGACGACCGGATGGAGATTGTCTCGCCTGGTCGTCTGCCAAACGGCATTACGCCGGCGCGAATGCTTACGGGCTGCCGTGCGGCGCGCAACCAACTCATCAAGGACGTAATGCGCGACTATCGCTACCTCGAAAACTCCGGCATGGGCGTTCCGCGAAAGATCGTGAAATGTATGCGCGAGCACAACGGAACAGAGCCAGTGTTGATTGAGGAAGGCAAGAGATTCACCGTACGTCTTCTCGGTAGCTGACCTGGTATTGCGATCGGCTGGATCCTGCCTTGTACACGGGACAGTGTGCAGGCGGGCCATTGCGGCGGCAGCTCTTTCCGCTGGGTGGCTGCGTGCCCACGGAAGCCCGAGAAGGACAGCGATCCGCTCGCATAGATTGAAGTCGATTGGCATTTCTTCACTGCTTTTATCGCGGGAAACTGAACCGACCGCCGCGGGTTTCGTGGAGGCCCGTTGGCCGGAGTCGAGCAGGACTGGCCTCGGCCGTTCCGATAGCCACTGCGCTACCGTGCTCGTGCCGCGGTAGTTGGCGCGATGGCATCATCGGGTACCCGACCCAGCTGGCCGTTGCCGATGCAGACCTTCTCCGATTCGAGTTTCTCCACCGATTCCGTGCAGGCCTTGCGTCAGTGCGGCTTCGCCGATCGCGACGCCCTTGTCACAACCCGATGCTGACTGCCGTCTTGAAGCTGTGAGGTCGTTGCCGTTCGACGAACTCCCGTTTCCCATACCGGCACGGCGCCCACGCCGACACGCACTACACCGATCCTTTGGACGATCCGACTGAAGTCTTCGAGGCGCACCGGCCACGCCTGTTCGGCATCGCCTACCGCATGCTCGGTTCACGTGCCGATGCGGAAGACATTCTGCAGGATTGCTATCTGCGCTGGCCCCGGTCGCAATCGGCGGCGATCCGGTCGCCCGAAGCCTGGCTGATCACGATTGCGACACGGCTGTGCCTCGATCGGCTCCGGGCCGCGAAGAAGGAGCGCGAGAGCTACGTCGGTCCCTGGTTGCCGGAGCCCCTTGTCGGCGCGACGCTGCCATCGCCGGAACTGCAACTGGAGATGGCGAACGAGGTGTCGGTCGCCTTCCTCGCGGTGCTCGAGCGCCTGGCGCCGGAAGAGCGCGCCGCCTTCCTGCTCCACGAGGTGTTCGACTACGACTATCCCGAGATCGCCGGGATTCTCGGCAAGACCGAACCGGCTTGCAGGCAGTTGGTGCACAGGGCCCGCGTGCACCTGCTCGCCGGGCGCCCGCGATTCGTCATGGCCGCTCACGCTCGCGAGCGGCTGCTGGAGAAGTTCATCGTCGCAGCCGGCAGCGGTGACCGGCAGGCGGTGATGGAGTTGCTCTCGGAGGATGCGCGGTACGTGTTCGATGGCGGCGGCAAGGTGGTCGCGGCGTTGAAATGCCTGGATGGCGCGGATCGTATCGCCCGATTGTTCTACCGCATCGCGCGCAACTACCTGGGGTTGCGCTATCGCCTGATCCGCGTCAACGGCGAACTCGGTGCCGTAGGCATTTTCGACGATCAACTGTTTTCGATCCTGGCCTTCGAGACCGACGACGGGTTGGCGCCGTTGCACTGAGAATGAATGTGGTCGTGCAAGACTTGACCCTGGGGATTCTGCTCCAGTTTCGTAGCGTGCGTCTGCCTTGGCGATGGGTGAGCCCCGTTGCATGGGATGAATCGGCTAGAGGAAGGTCTTGTCGAAGAAGGCCGTGATTTCGACGGCGAGTTGCTTCAGGAACGCATCGCGATCGAAACCGGGTGGGTTCGCGGCGACGTCGCCATCCGGGCTGGGGATGGGCATGCTGGGCGAATCCATGAAGGCGAAGTGCCAGGCGTTGGGCACCCGATGCAGGTTCGGTGAGGGCAGATTGCTGGCGACCCACTCGGCATGAAATCGCGGTACCAGGAAACGATCGAGCTCGGCCCGGTAGATCATGGTCGCCGACCGAACCGTGGCGAGCGATTCGGCGGTGAGCAGCACACCCGTCGGGGCCATCGCGACGATCGCCCGAACGCGCTCGTCCTCGAGCGAGGGCGTGGCCGCTGGTAACGGCGGCATCGCTACCCCCGCGCGGCCCATGCCGCAGAAGATCGGGTCTTCGGATGCTTCGGCCAGGCAGTGCTTCCACATGCGGGACAAATCCGGCCTGGCTCCCGCCAACGCCAGCACCGTGTAGCCGCCGGCCGAGTGTCCCAGCGCACCCACGCGAGGCCCCTGGCTGTCGGTCGCAATCCGATTCTTCCACGCTGGATCCGCCAGGATCGCGTCGATGACCCGGGAAGCTTGTCGCGGCCGCTCGTCGAAGTAGCGCTCGGGGCTCTTCTCGATCAGAGACCGATCCTGCCAGTTGTCCCCGGGATGACGCAGTGCGGCGACCAGATAGCCGTTCCGGGCGAGGGCTTGCGCCAGGACGCTGTGCGCGAGCTCGCTGCCGCCGATGCCGTGACTGAGCAGGATCAGCGCCTTGACCTTGTCGACGGGTTTGCCGCCGATGGCGACGTCGAGCGCGAACGGTCCCATGGCGATGGCACGCGGCGCGGCCATCGTCGGGTAGTACAGAGCGACTGTCGTCGTGGGCGCATCCGGTGTCGTACCAGGCACCTGGATCTGCATCCAGCCGGCCTCGTAGGCGTGCGCGTGTGCTGCGACGAGCAGGGTGGCCAGCGAGGCCAGGATGCGCCGAATAAGGCAGGTCATGTGGTATTTCCTCCAGTTCCGCTACCCAGGCAAGAAGAGCAAACCCGAATGGGGAGTCAACGTTTCTCGGAAGCACATGCCCGCCCTGGAGCCGTACGGGTTTGAACACGTCGTCGGCCAACTGCGCCCCTGTGAAGAATGAATGTGTTCGTGCCAGACTTGACCTTGGAGACTGGGAGTATCCTCGATCGATGCTATTCAATCAGACGGTCGCCCACATGAAGCACTTTTCTTTTGCCGTCGCGGTCTGCAGCACCCTTTGCATGCCGATGTCAGCCTCGGCCTATGTGCTGGCCGAAACCACATTTCCCGGCGGCGTGCAGGTGTTCAAGTGGGGCGCGCCTGGGTACGGCACGGGTGCCAGCGTCACCTGGAGCGTGATACAAGGAGGCACCGACTGCAGTGCGGTCACCTTCGTGCCCTGCTCCACCGCAGCCCTGGCGGACTTCATACCGTCGAACCACCTGGCGACGATCCAGCACGCCTTCGACACCTGGTCGTCGGTCGCAGACCTGAGCTTCGCGCGGGTGCCGGATGACGGCGCGGCCGTCGACGCCATCACCAAGTCTGGCGACATCCGCATCGGCGGTTTTTCGTTCACCAATTCCAACTTCAACAGTGCGGGGGGCATCGGCTTCTACCCAACCATGCACCAGTTCTTCGGCGGCGTGCTGGTGGGGACGGGCAACAACTCGCTGACCGGGGATGTCTTCTTCAACACGGACCTTGCAGGAGGCTTTTCCGATACCGCGTTCCTGTCGCAGCTGGCAGCGCACGAAATCGGGCATGCGCTCGGACTCGGCCACAGCGATGTGGCGGGCTCCGTGATGAGCGCAAACGGCTTGCCGGCCTTCGCTGGCCTGGGTGCCGACGACATCGCCGGCGTGCAGTTCATCTATGGCGCGCATGCAGCGGCCGTTCCCGAACCCGCCGCGTGGGCACTGTTCGCCTGCGGGCTGGCGGGTCTGGCGTTGCGCCGTACCCAACGATAGGACCAGATCCTACGGCCCAACCCGGCGCTCGTAAGGGCCGGTCATCTGCGGCTTCCGGTCTCACGGTTTCGGCGTTGCAATCACTGAACGCCCCCCGTCGGCGGAACCGCAAGCTCAATCGCCCTCAATCTGTGGCAAGCTTCAGTCCTACCTGTACTTCACGAGGCGGCCAGGCCATGGACCTCACGTTCGACACACTCCAGGCTGAGATGCTGAAGCTCCCGCCACCCGACAGGGCGAGGCTGCTCGACATTCTTCTGGACAGCATTGACCAGGACGAGGAAGTCGAGCGCGAGTGGGAGAAGATCGCCGATCACCGGGACGCTGAGCTGGACTCTGGCGCGGTCTTGCCGGTGGATGGATCGGCTGTGCTCGCGCGCCTGCGTGCCAAGTTTCCTGGATGACCTATACGCTGCATCCGCAGGTCGAAGGCGACCTCGATGAAGCGGCGGAGTATCTCTCGAAGCACTGCGTAAGTTGGGTGGGTCGGGCAGTCCGGATGAAGTGGTCGAGCAGATTGCGTCGGACATGAATCTCTCGGACGAGGAACAGAATGAAGCGGTCCCATCCGGAGGGTCCCGTCTAAAGACGAACGTCGCATGGGCGCGCTTCTACCTCGTCCGCGAGGGATTGCTCGACTCGTCCAAGCGGGGCGTGTGGAGCCTCACCGAGAAGGGGCGACACGCCAAGGTCAACGTCGAGGAAGCTGTGGGGTCAAGTCTTGCATGAACACATTTTCCCCAAGTGATGCCGCTGTCGCGTGGGTTGAGAGTCAGGCCTGCGGGCGGTAGCGCTCGGGGGTCGCGCCGACGGCTTCAAAATGCTGATCGAGGGTGGTGATGCTCGCTAGAATTCGGTGCATAGGTCGGTCTGCTTTGTGTCGTGTTGTCTTCGCAAACCCACGATAACAAAGGAGCACTGGCCTATATCGTTTGCGCCTTGTCCCAGGCTGCGCTGGGAGCAGTTCTCATGAACGCCCTGAAAGGACTCGGGGTGTCAGCGGCAATCGACCCTCGGACTTTGACGGTCGTAACACCGGGTACTGGAGCGGCTTGGGCTGAGTCTGAACGAAGCCAAGTCGCACATCGTGGCTGATCTAACTTCCCACGGTTGCGGGTTGGCGCTCGGCGCTCGAGTCAGCCGGTTTAGCCGCCGCTCAGAGCGACTCGACGAACTTCACCAGCGCTGCGCGATCCGCCTTGGGCATCGACGCGAAAGCGTCACGAGCCGCCTGTGCTTCGCCTCCGTGCCACAGAATCGCTTCCTGGACATTGCGCGCGCGCCCGTCGTGGAGCAGATCCATATGGCCGTTCACCGTCGGGAGCAGGCCGATGCTCCATAGCGGGGGGGTGCGCCACTCATTACCATCCGCGAGGAAATCCGGGCGGCCGTCGGCGAGTGCTGCGCCCATGTCGTGTAGCAGCAGATCGGTGTAGGGCTTGAACGCGAGATTTGCGGCGGCGCGAATCGCGGTGTCCTTGCCGGTGCGCAACTCTGGCACATGGCACACGGCGCATTGGGCGTTCGCGAACAGTTGCTCGCCGCGCCGCACGGTCTCGTCGCTAGCCTGCCGGCGCGCCGGTATCGCGAGCCCCTGAAGATAGAACGTGATGTTGCTCAACCGGCTGGGGATCACCTCGGGGCGATTGCTGTTGCCGGTGCAGCCACCCTGACCGCCGCACTTGCTGGCCGACGGGACTTCGAGGCAGGCGGTCTGCACGGCCGGGCAGTTTTCTTCGGGGAACAGGTAGGTGGTCGCACCGATGTCGCCGAAGAACGCGGCCGCCGTCTGCTGGCGCAGGTTGGGCTGATTAGCCTTCCATCCGAAGCGGCCGATCAGGCGCTGCTCATTCTCTTGATCCCATACGTAGTTGGGGCGGCCGCTGATGCCGTGGGCTTCCTGCGATTTCGCGATCGCGAGAATGGTCGATTCTGGCACGGCTTCGAGCAGCCCCAGGCCGACCAACGCCGGGGCGATCCGCGGGGAGATCATCGTCTCTGGTCCGATCGCGCCGAACTGCAAATCGCGGAAGCCGACCTTGGGCTCCCGCAGGCGGATGACATCGCCATCGGCGAGTGTCACGGCCCGCTCGGTGTACTGCACCACCACTGCGCCTTCCGGGGGCACCCGATCGAGGATGCCGCGGTTCTGCAACTGGTCGCCGTAGCGGGGATGCGGGGCGGGGGAGCCCTGCGGTGTCTTCCCGGGGATGCTGAGCCGTACGAGATAGCCGAGCGCGGCGGGCTGTCCGTCGGCAGGTGCCGCAGCACGGCCGTTCTCCCGGTGGCAATGGGCGCAGCGGTCTTCGTTGAACGTCGGTCCGAGGCCCCACACGCCATTCGAGGGCGCGACCACCCAGGCTTCGTTGAACTGCTCCTTGCCCTTTGCGAACGCTTCGCGCTGCTCGGCGTCGAGCATGGCAACGGGTATCGCGAAGGCGCTCTGGCCGGATTCAGGCGTCGTGAGCGGGCCTGCGGTCAGGGCCTCGGTCGGCAACAGATCGCCATTTCCGCCGGCGAGGCTCGCCGCCAACAAGCCGGTGACGGCCACCCAACGCAGTGGCCACCATACACGGCGGGCGCGAAGCAGCACACTCATGGCGAATACCCGTTCAGTGATCGTGCTCTTCCCACGGGCTGTGCTTGACTTCGGGCGGCACCCAGATGGTCTCGTAGACCTTCTGCAGTTCCTTCTCTTTCTTGAGCTCGTCGCTGGTGGAGAGCTTGGCGTACTTCGCCTCGGTGGGGCTGGAGTAGCGCTTGGTGTTGAGATTTGGCGCGGAAATCACGCGGCGCAGCGATCCGTTGCAACGCATGCAGGATTGCGGGCCCTTTTCGTTCATCCCGTGCCGGGTCTCGTAGACGACGAGGCAGGGGTCGCAAGCGTATTCGTATGTGGGCATGGATAAAATCTCCGTAGAGTCCCGAGAAAAAAGGGCTGACCCCCCTTCGGGCCAGCCCTTGCACTCCGATAACAGCCTGGATCAGGCCACTGCGGTGGCGACGATTTCCGCCTTCGCCTGCATCGCCTTCTGTTTGTCGATGTTCCAGATGCGGGCGGCGTTCTCGCCAAAGACCTTCCGGCGGATCTCTGGCGTGATCTTGGGATAGCCGTGACCTTCGACCAACTGGTCGGGGATCTGGAACTTGCGGAAAGCGTCGATCTGCCACTGCGGATTGCCCCAGAGCATGGAATCCGTGCCCCACATCACATAGTCGGGGCCGAGATCGCGCAGGAGCGTGCCGAGAACGTGGGCGCACTCGAGCGGGCGGCTCGTGACGGTTGCCGCAAACGTCGAGCCCACTTCGCAGTAGAGGTTCTTGCGCTGCGGCTTGAAGCCCTTCAGTGCCGCGAGTTCGTTGTGATACGGCCACGCGGAGTGATAGGCGATGAAGTTGAGGTCGAGGAAGTCATCGGCCACCGCATCGAAGTCTTCGGCGTGAGCGTAACGCGCATAGAACTGGCCGAACGGGATGCCCTTGTGGCAACCGATGTTCTTGATACCCAGTTTGCGGCACTCTTCCCACATCGGGTAGGCGAGCTTCTCGTCGTCCAACCACCAGCCCTTCTGCGGTGTGGCATCGAACGTGTAGAGCTTGAGGCCCGAAACCTTGTACTGCTCGGCGTAGTTGCGCAGGCGATCGAGCGTGACCCCGAGGCCCTGGTTTGGCGTCAGGCCGCCGGCCAGCATCATCGTCGAATCGGGCCACTTGTTGCGCACCTGGACCTGGTAGTCCATCGGGATCATGTCGCGACCGCCGTAGTGCTCGCGGAAGCCGAACGGGTTGAAGATGCCGACCGTGGTGTCGCTCTGTTCGAGGATCAGCTTGCCGTAGTTCTCGACGTTCATGTCGCGGGTGCCGTTGGGCAGGCCGAAGGCCTTGCCCAGCTCGTCCAGCAACTGCACGAACCACATGCCGCGCTCGGAGGTGTTCTCGCCCAGCACGTAGTGGCCGGGGCGGGTGCAGACGTGGGTGTGGACGTCGACGATGAAATCGCTGCCGGCGCGGGCGATCTGGATGGCTTCTTTCTTGGCGTCGAAGTCAGCGGCTTCAACGTTGCCGACTTCGAAGAAATTCATGCCGGTGACTTCGTTCGCGGCCAGCATCGCGGCGGAGAACCCCAGCGAGGACTTGATGAAGCTCCGGCGGTTCATGCCGGCCTTGAGGGCGTAGCCGTCCATCTTCTCGGAGATCTTCGGGCCCATGCCGCCAGCCATGAAGAGCGAGGTGCCGATCTCGTCGGCGTTGAACGGGTCCAGGGGCTGATGCTCGAGCCCGTGGAAGTGCTTCAGGATGTTGAACTCCATTGTGCTGCCTCCCTGTTACGGTGATTGCCTACCGAAAGGTTCGGTGCAAACAGACCAGTGTGACCTGGGAGGGTGTGCGCCGAACGACACTGACATCGGGTACATACCAGCATAGAGCCTTGCGAAATTACCTATGTTGCAATGCGAGTGTCAATGGGGCCCGACAAAGAATGTCTGTCACTCGCCGACAATTTCGGCATGCGCCCGATCCCGGTCAAGCAGCTCGGCTATGACCTGACTCCCACCGACGGCTTGGCGCTGGTGGGTCATTACCTGAACGCGTTGTCGCCGGTGCTCACGCGCATCGACGCGGCCCTGCCGGTCAGAGGCGGGGTTGCCAACAGCGACATCGTTCGCAGTTACCTGGGCCTGCTCGTGCAAGGCAAGAGCAACTTCGACGCGATCGAGAACGTGCGCGGGGACTGGTACTTCCGCGAAGCGCTGGGGATCGCGCAGACGCCGTCGAGCCCGGCCTGGACTTGATGCAGGGGGGCTCATCTACCGCGCCGGGCGCCTGATCGAACACGACCGGCACCTGATCCTGGGATTGGACGCGAACGACCGGTCGGCCGAAGTGTTCATCCGGATGAACACCGAACCCGCCGACGACGGCATCGGCGTGACGTAGCACCACCAGAACACCCGATTTGAACTCACGGATCCCGAAAAGCGCGTACCGCGCGAGTGGCGGCACGGGCCGGTGCGGCCGAAATCGCCGACGCACGGGAAAATCGGCGAAAATGCCATTCGATTTATCCGCTGCTACGACATCGCGCAAGGTTCGGTGACCGGCATCGCGCTGGTTGGCAACGTTTGTCGCCAAAGTCAGCAGCCGGCCAGCGCAGTTGTATCGGCGAAAGGGGTAGCGATTGTCGACGCAGGTGCGTTGCCGAGTAGCATCGATGGCGCGTCGAAAGCGGGAACGCAATCGGCAGATCCGGCATCCAACCGGCAAGCGAACGTCAATGGAGTCGAGCCGCACCGGCCGTTGTCCTCTGAAGGTCGGCGTCATTCGCGGATGTACCCTGTCGGCAACGCCATTTCCCGCACATTGCACACGAACCCTGGCACACATGCAGAACGCACAAGTCGCGGACACCATCGATCTCCCGGCGGCTGACACCGATGCGGAACTTGCGGCGCGGGCCGCCTCCGGAGATCACGATGCCTTCCGACGCATCATGCGGCGTCACAACCGGCTGTTGTTCCGTACCGCCCGCAGTATCCTGAAGAGCGACGCCGAGAGCGAGGACGCGCTCCAGGAAGCCTACCTGAGTGCATGGCGCGGCCTTCGCCACTTCCGGTCGGAGGCCAGGCTTTCCACCTGGCTGGTCCGCATCGTGATCAACGAGTCGCTCGGGCGGCTGC
>JANMWG010000443.1:0-2442 GCA_031393885.1 Betaproteobacteria bacterium
TGGTCGCCCACCGCCTCCAGCACTTGAACGCGGCGCGCGGTGCGCAGCCAGGGCAGGGCGGCGGTGACGGCGCGGGCGGCTTGGGGCGTCGCGTTCCAGCCGATCAGCACATCGCGATCGGGCGCACCGAAATTGCCAGTGAGCGGCAGGATCAGGGCCGGCTTACCGGTGGCCATGATGACCGACTCGACGAAGTTCGCCGGCACCGTGAGTGACGACCCGGTCGACGGACCGTGCTGCCCGAGGACCAGCAGGTCGGCGTACAGAGCCTGCCGGCAGAAAGCCTCGATTGGTTCGGCGCCGCTCGCCAACCAGCGCATCGGCGGGCCACCCTCGGCGAGCGCATCGTCGAACAATGACGTGGTGCGGTCTATATCGCCCCTGTCCATCTGCTGCAGCAGCGCCGAAGGGCCTTCGGATAAGGCCAGCTGCGCCGGCCCCCCGGACGGTGAGACGACGAACATCGCGGACAGGGCCGCTTCTTGGCGCAGCGCGACGCCGCGTGCGAATTCAAGCCGGGCGGCGCTCGCGGGCGTGGCGTCGAGCTGCAGCAGAACGGATCGGATGGTGCTCACAGCGATGGGTACCGGGGACGGGCTGGATTCAGTGAGCCATTTCAATGAGCCACATCAATGCGACATCATCACCGGTACCGTCATCGACGCCAGCATGCCGCGCGAGGCGCCGCCCAGCACGCGTTCGGTCGAACGGGCGTGGCCATAGGCGCCCATCACGATCAAATCACCGCTCAGGTCCGCAGCGCGCGAGAGCATCGCGTCGGCGATGCCGATCCCCGTCGTCTCGACGCGAACATCGGCCGAGACGCCCTGCCACATCAGCCACCGGTGCAAAGCATCCAGGCGCGGGCGCAGCGTCTTGTCTTCGAGGGCACCCACCTCGTTCCAGCTGACAACCAGAACCTGCTTGGCGAGCCGAAGCAGCGGCAGCGCGTCGGACACGGCACGCGCCGACTCGCGGCTGTCGTCCCACGCGACCATGACGCGGGTGCCGATGGTGTCGATGCAGCCGGCGTAGGAAAGAATCAGCGTCGGTCGCGCGCTGTACAGCACGACTTGCTCGACGAGGTCCTGCGCCAGGCGGTACGCAAAGGCGACCGGGTTGGCTTGGGACAGCAGGGTGAGGTCGCTGCAGTGCGCATGGCGCACGAGCGATGCCGCCTTGTCGGATTCGTCGATGACCGCTTCGCTGGACTTGACGCCCGCCGCGCGGCATTCGTCCCGAAAGTGGTCCGCAGCGCGCTCAGCCTGGTCGCGCAGCGTGTCCCAGGCGCGCGCAGCGAAATCGGCCAATGACGCAGCCGCATGCGCAGACCCCGGCAGATCGATCAGGCCGGTCGGCGCGATCCCGATCAAGTGGCAGTCGAGAACTTTGGCGAGCCGCATCGCGGCCTGGCTGCGTGCGGCGCACAGCGGGTCTCGGTCGAGCAGGACGAGAAGGCTGCGGTAGGTCATGGTCTGTTCCTGCGTCGGTGCAAAGCGATTGTTCAGTCGCCGATCGCCGCGCGGCTTGATCTTGCGCAAGAGTCCCACGCTCATGCCTGCACCAGGGCATCACCACGGCGGCACCCTGCAGTTGTCCCGCAGTCGCAGACCGTCCAGCCCGGGAGGCCGGTGAATGCGGCCTTCAACCCAGTAAAGCAACAATTCTCGACATCGAACAAGGCGCAGCCGGGAGGGCCTCGCAAGGTCATGGTTCGTTTCGATGCGGTAGCAGCCGATGGTTCGAGTGCCGATCGCGGTGCGGCTTGATCGACCGCCCGCCGGCGCCGGTCAGCCCTGCCGGATGTCAACTTGCGTGCAATGTCCTGCAGGGCTGCCTGATCGCCAGGCTGTGGCCAGCGACAGCTTGCGGCGCGCGCCGATGTGGGTCGCCACTCAGCCGTCGCCCCAGGTATGCCGGTCGAGCAAGACCTTTCGTTCTTCGTACTGCTGGGGCGTGATCTCCCCATTGGCCAGCCGCTTGCGCAACACCTCGTGCGGCGCCTCGCGCGGATGGTCGCGACGCCAGCCGGGGTGGCCCCAGCCATAGAAGAGCGCGCCTGTGACCACGAGCAGCCAGAAGAACCACCACCAGCCGTGCATGCCCACCATGGTGCCTCCGTCGTAAAACATCTGGACACCGTTCAGGAGGGGGCCGGGCCGGCGAGGCGACCGACCAGGGTCGACCGCACCCGCTCGAGCCTTTCGCGAACCTCACGCGCGACGCTGCCGACTTCGGGATTGCTGGTCATCTGCAACACGGCGACCGGGTCCATGAACCCGACGAGGAGACGACCATCCGACTCCTCGCGCACGACCACGTTGCACGGCAGCAGCAGCCCGATGTCCGGCTCGGCGCTGAGCGCGCGGTGGGCGAGCGGCGGATTGCAGGTGCCGAGAATCCGATAGGGTCGGCCGTCGATTCCGAGCTTGGCCTTCATCG
>JANMWG010000448.1:0-2706 GCA_031393885.1 Betaproteobacteria bacterium
ATGGCTCAGCCCGGTGTCGCGGCTGCGCACCAGCGTGAGCGTCGACCCGTGCGGATGCAGGTGGACCGGATCCGCGCGCAGCCACGCCATCGACCCGGGATCGCCACCACTGCCGAGCAGCGCGAGCGCAGCCAGGGGCGCCGCGCCGGGCGGCGTCGCGCTGAATCGCGCCGCGATCCAGTGTTCAACCACCATGCCGGGTTCAATGCGGCGTTCGCCCCGACCGAACAGCACGCCGAACGCCGGCAGGAGCTGGGGGGACGAGGGCAAGAGTGCCGCGGATGCCGGCAGCAGCAGGGCCGGAATGAGGAGATGGAGGTGCGGCATGGGGCGATGCTACCGCGGTCGGCAGCGAGAATGGCGCCCGACGTCGCCCATCTCGCCGCCAGCAGGGCCCCGTCATGGCGGCAGACGGGGTCGTCTGGCACAATCAGTGACCTCCGATCGTCGGTCCGCCCGTGTTTTCCTACGAGTATTTCGTCGGCCTGCGCTACACCCGCGCCAAGCGCCGCAACCACTTCATCTCGTTCATCTCGATGACCTCCATGGCCGGCATCGCGCTGGGCGTGGCGGCGCTGATCGTGGTGCTGTCGGTGATGAACGGCTTCCAGAAGGAGTTGCGCACCCGCATCCTGGGGGTGGCGTCGCATGTCCAGATCCAGGGGTTCGACGTCGCCGGGCTGGCCGACTGGCCTGCCGTCGCCGAACAGGCGCGGAAGCATCCCCAGGTAATCGGTGCCGCACCCTACGTCATGGCGCAAGGGCTTTTGTCGTTCGAGCGCACGGTCCAGGGTGGGTTGATTCGTGGCATCGAGCCGGGGCTCGAAAAAGACGTGGCCGAATTCGGCACCAACATGAAGAAGGGCAGCCTCGCCGACCTGCGGGCGGGCGAATTCGGTGTCGTCCTCGGTAGCGAACTGGCGCGCAATCTCGGGGTGCGCATGGGCGAGAAGGTCACGGTCATCGCGCCGCAGGGGCAGGTCACCGCGGCCGGCGTGCTGCCGCGCATCAAGCAGTTTCGCCTGGTCGGCATCTTCGAGGTCGGCATGTACGAATACGATTCGGGGCTGGCGCTCATCAACATCGCCGACGCGCAGAAGCTCTATCGCATGGACGATCGCGTGAGCGGCGTGCGGCTCAAGCTGCGCGACCTGTTCGCCGCGCCGCAGGTGGCGCGCGACCTCACGCGCGACCTCACCGCCGACACCTACGTCACCGACTGGACCCGCAGCCACGCCAATTTCTTTCGCGCGGTGCAGATCGAGAAGCGGGTCATGTTCATCATCCTGACCCTGATCGTGGCGGTGGCCGCGTTCAACATCGTCTCGACCCTGGTGATGGCGGTGACCGACAAGCAGGCCGACATCGCGATCCTGCGCACGCTGGGCGCGTCGCCGGGCGGCATCATGAAGATCTTCATTGTGCAAGGCGCCCTGATCGGTGTCATCGGCACCCTGATCGGCGTGGTCGGCGGGGTGCTGCTGGCGCTCAACATCGATGTGGTGGTGCCGTTCATCGAGCGCACCTTCAGCGTCCAGTTCCTGTCGAAAGACGTGTATTACATCAGCGACCTGCCGTCCGATCTGGCCTGGGCCGACGTCATCGTGATCGCGCTGGTCTCGTTCGGCCTGAGCCTGCTGGCCACGCTGTATCCGAGCTACCGGGCATCGCGCATCAATCCGGCCGCGGCATTGCGCTATGAATGACTCGCCGGTGCTGCAGTGCCGCGGCTTGTCCAAGGTCTACGACGAGGGCCTGGCGCCGGTCGAGGTGCTGCGCGCGGTGGACTTCGAGGTGTATGCCGGCGAAAGCGTCGCCATCGTCGGCGCGTCCGGCTCCGGCAAGAGCACGCTGCTGCACCTGCTCGGTGGGCTCGATGCGGGCACGGCCGGCACTGTGAGCCTCATGGGCCAGCCAGTTGCCGGCCTGACGCAGAAGGCGCTCGGCGACCTGCGCAACCAGGCGCTCGGGTTCGTCTACCAGTTTCATCATCTGCTGGCCGAGTTCTCCGCGCTGGAGAATGTGGCGATGCCGCTCTACATCCGGCGCACTCCACCCGGCCAGGCGCACGACGCCGCGCGGCGTATCCTCGAAAGAGTCGGGCTGGGCAAGCGCATGGAACACCTGCCGGGAGAACTGTCCGGCGGCGAGCGCCAGCGGGCCGCACTGGCGCGCGCACTGGTTACCGGCCCTGCTTGCGTGCTCGCGGACGAACCCACCGGCAACCTCGACCGGCGCAACGCCGAGAGCATGCTCGACCTGATGATGGAGCTGAACCGGGATCTCGGCACCAGCCTCGTCATCGTCACCCACGACCCGGCCATCGCCGCGCGCATGCAACGTACCCTGCGCCTCGACGATGGTGTGCTGCACGCCGGTGATGGCATCCCGGCAGTCTGAAATCCACGACAAGAAACCCAACCGTTGCATCCGTCACCGAAAGGAAGTCTCCATGCATAGATCGTCCGCCATCGTCGCCCTGTCGTTCTTCGTCTCCGCCGCCGCCTGGGCGCAAGACCTGAAAACCGACGACGACAAGACCTACTATTCGATCGGGGTGGCACTCGCCCGCGAACTCCAGGTGTTCAGTCTCAATGAGACCCAGACCAGGCTGGTGCAGAAGGGCATCGCGGACGTGCTGTCCGGGCAGAAGCCGCAGGTCGACCCCGAGGCCTACCGCCCGCGGATCCAGAAGCTCGCCGAAGC
>JANMWG010000503.1:0-17111 GCA_031393885.1 Betaproteobacteria bacterium
GAAGATCAGGCGCCAGTGGTGAGGGGGTGCTCAGACGCCGCGCCCCAAGCCTTTCGCCTCGAGCGACGTCGAACGAAGGGATCTTCTGAAGCGAAGGGGCAGCGCCCACAGGGTCCCCCGAGGACGCTGGGCCCCCTGGAGGGGGAAGGCGCAGCGCAGCGGAGCCTGGGGGTGGGCGTCAGCGCCCACAGGGTCCCCCGAGGACGCTGGGCCCCCTGGAGGGGGAAGGCGCAGCGCAGCGGAGCCTGGGGGTGGGCGTCACTTGTGGACGCCGGCATCGTGCGCCTGCTGGTCCGCGTGGTAGCTCGAGCGGACCAGCGGGCCGCAGGCGGCGTGCCGGAAACCCATCGCGAGAGCCTCGGCCTCGAACTGCCGGAAGCGTGCCGGCTCGACATAGCGCAACACCGGCAGGTGGCCGTTGCTCGGTTGCAGATACTGACCCAGCGTGAGCATCTCGACATCGTGCGCGCGCAGGTCGCGCATGACCGCCAGGATCTCGTCGTCGGTCTCGCCCAGCCCCAACATCAGGCCAGACTTGGTCGGCAGCGAGGGGTGGCGGGCCTTGAAGTCGCGCAGCAGCCGCAGCGAGTGCGCGTAGTCTGCCCCGGGCCGCGCCTGCCGGTAGAGCCGGGGCACGGTTTCGAGGTTGTGGTTCATCACGTCCGGTGGCGCTGCCGCGAGCTTGTCGATCGCCACCTCGATGCGCCCGCGGAAATCGGGCACCAGCACTTCGATGGTGGTGGCGGGGGAATGCTCGCGCACGGCCGCGATGCACTCGGCGAAGTGGCCGGCGCCGCCGTCGCGCAGGTCATCGCGATCGACGCTGGTGATCACGACATAGCGCAGACCCATGTCGCGGATGGTGGCGGCAAGGTTGCGCGGTTCGTCGGCGTCGGGCGGCTTGGGGCGCCCGTGGGCAACATCGCAGAACGGACAGCGGCGGGTGCACAGGTCGCCCAGGATCATGAAGGTGGCGGTGCCCTTGCCGAAGCACTCGCCGATGTTGGGGCAGGAGGCTTCCTCGCACACGGTGTGCAGGTTGTGCTCGCGCAGGGCGCGCTTGACCTGCTGGAACTTCTCGCCGCCGTTGACCCGCACGCGGATCCAGTCGGGCTTGGGCAGGGCCGCCACCGGCACGATAGCGATCGGGTTGCGGGCGGTCTTGGCGGCGCCGGTCTGTTTGCGGGTGGTCGTATCCATGGCGTCAGGTTTGCAGTCGGCGCTCGATGCGCGCGGTAAGGGAGGCGGCCCAGCGATCGGTGTCGGTGTCCAGGCCGAGCCGGGCAGCCGACGTCACGGCAAGGCCCGGATGACCGCACGGATCGATGGCCAGGAACGGGCGCAGATCCGGATCGACGTTGAAGGCAAGGCCATGATAACTGCATCCGCCGCGAATCCTGAGTCCGAGCGCGGCGATCTTGGCGCCGTCGACGTACACCCCCGGGGCCTCCGTGTCGCCGTTGGCCTCGATGCCATGGGCGTCCAGGCAGTCGGCCACGGCGGCTTCGAGCAATCGCACCAGCGGCCGCACGGTGAGCCCGCGGCGGCGCAGATCCACCAGCACGTAGATCACCACCTGGCCGGGGCCGTGATAGGTGATCTGTCCGCCGCGATCGCTCTGCACCACCGGGATGCCGTTGTCGGTGCGCGGCAGATGGCTCGCGCGGCCCGCAACCCCGACCGTATAGACGGGCGGGTGCGAGGTGATCCACAGCTCGTCGCGGGTGTCGGGCGCGCGTGCCGCCGTGAACGCTCGCATCGCCTCCCATGTGGCGCCATAGTCGGTGCGGCCGAGATCGCGAATGACCGGGGTGCCGGCCGGGCTCAAAGCACCATCACCACCAGGGGGTGGTCGCACAGCTCGCGGTAGAGCGCGTCGAGCTGCTCGCGCGAGGTCGCGCGGATGGTGCAGGTGAGCGAAAGATACTTGCGCTGCTTGCTGGCGCGCATCTCGATCGTGACCGGATCGAAATCCGGTGCGTACCGGTGCACGATGGTGGTGATCGCGTGGGCGAGACCCGGGTCCTGGCGCCCCATGATCTTGATCGGAAAATCGCTCGGATACTCGATCAGGGACGGTTGCTCGTCCATGGTCAGGCCTTTCGTTTGGCGGTCTGGAAGCGGGCATGCATTTGTCGAAACATGGGGCCGGGGTTGCCGTTTCCAACCGGTGCGCGATCGAGCGTGGTGATCGCGAGCACCCCCCGCGACGCGCTGGAAAGCCAGATTTCGTCGGCGGCGCGCAGTTCGGTCTCGGCTACCTTGCGGGCCTCGAAACTCATGCCGGCGTCAGCCGTCAGCCCGGCAATGACGCCAAGGGTGACGCCCGCCAGCAATTGTTCGCTCAACGGCGGCGTGACGATGACGCCGTTCGACACGATCAGGATATTGCTCGCCGCGCCTTCGGTGAGGAAGCCGTCGCGCAGCAGCACCGCCTCGGCCGCATCGTGATCGACGGCGAACTGGCGCAGCAGCACGTTGGCCAGCAGGGCGGTGGACTTGATGTCGCAGCGCCCCCAGCGGTTGTCGGCGGTGGTGACGGCAGCGACGCCATGCTCGATCTGCTGCGCCGATGGCGTGGTCAGCGGATTGGTCATCGCGAACACGGTGGGCACCGTATCGCGCGGAAACGCGTGGTCCCGCTTCGCGACACCACGCGTCACCTGAACGTACACCGCCTGGTCGTGCGCTGCGTGCGCCGCGACCAGCCGCGAGAGGATGTCGCGCCATTCGGCCTCGGTGTGAGGCGACCCTATCCGGACGGCATCGAGGCTCCTGCCCAATCGCGCCAGATGCGCGTCGAGCCGGAATGGTCGGCGGTCGTAGACCGGCACCACCTCGTAGACGCCGTCGCCGTAGATGAAGCCCCGGTCGAGCACCGGGATCTTGGCTTCTTCCAGCGGTAGGAACTCACCGTTCAGGTAACAGGTGATTGGCGTCTCCTGTCAGGGAAAGTCGCGTTCATCTCAACATCAGCCGGAGGCTGTCCCACGCACGGCCGAGCATGCTGGCGACGCCCACCGACTCCAGCGCGACGACCGGGTACTCGCCCACCGGCTTGTCGTCCAGCGTGACCCGCAGGGTGCCCACGCGCTGGCCTTCGGCGACCGGCGCGACCAGCGGCTGCAGGCTCTCCAGCGTCGCCTCGAGACGGTCTGCCATGCCGCGGGGCACGCTCAGGTTGAAGTCTTCGCGAAAGCCGGCTCTCAATTCGCCTTTCGCGCCCTTGTACATCGGAATCACGCCGACCTGCTGGCCCTTTTGGTAGAGGCGCACCGTGTCGTAGAACTGGAAGCCGTAATTGAGCAGTTTCTGGCTCTCCTGCGCCCGTGCCGTCTCGGAATCGGTGCCCAGGACCACCGACACCAGGCGCCGCGGGGCGCGCAGCGCAGTCGCGATCAGGCAGTAGCCCGCCGATGCGTGGAACCCGGTCTTCATGCCGTCCACCGTAGGGTCGGCGCCGAGCAGGCGGTTGCGGTTGTACTGGGTGATGTTGTTGTAGCGATACTCGCGCACCGAGTAGAGCGGAAAGCGTTCGGGAAAATCGCGGATGACGTTTGCGGCGAGCAACGCCAGGTCGCGCGCGGTGGAGTAGTGCTGCGGGTCGGGCAGGCCGGTGGCGTTGACGAAGTGGCTGTTGGCGAGCCCCATGCGCGCCGCCTGCTTGTTCATCAGGGCCGCGAACGATTCCTCGCTGCCGCCGACCGCTTCGGCAAGCGCGATGGTGGCGTCGTTGCCCGACTGGATGATCATGCCGTGGATCAGCTCATCGGCGGTCACCGGTTTGCGCGGCTCCACGAACATGCGCGATCCGTCCGCCTTCCACGCCTTCTCGGAAACCGGTATCACCTGGTCGAGCGCGATCCGTTTCTCGCGCAGCGCATCGAACACGAGATACGCCGTCATCAGCTTGGTGAGCGAGGCCGGTTCGACCCGCTCGTCGGGATTGCGGGTGACGATGACCTGGCGGCTCTGGAAATCCAGCAGCAGCCATGCTTTGGCGGCGATCGGGGGCGGCGGTGGTATCAGCGGCGCGGATGACCGGGCGGATGCGTACAGCGGCAACAACGACAACAACGACAACAACAGGAATGCAGGGAAGCGCATGCGCGGGGCACCTTTTCGGGAGAGGCACGAATTATAGGCTGCCGCCCTCGCAGCCTGCCGGCCTCGCATTGCGGGACAATCGTGGGTTCGTTGACACTGTCAGGAGCCGATTCATCATCATGATCAAGTCACTCTCGATAAGGCGCCTGCGCGTCGCGGCGTTGGTCTGCGCGCTGGTCGCCTGCGGTGCTGCCGAAGCGGCCCGCGCCACCGTCCGGATCACCGGGGCCTGGGTGCGCGCCACCGTCCCCGGCCAGCCGGTGGCCGGCGCCTATCTCGACCTCGAGTCGCCGGTCGCGGTCCGGCTGGTCGGGATCAGCAGCCCGGTCGCGAAACGCGGCGAAGTCCACTCGATGAAGGAGGTCGACGGCATGATGACCATGCGTCCCCTGGCCGGGCTGGCGTTGCCGGCCGGCACGCTCGTGAAGCTTGCCCCGGGCGGCCTGCACATCATGCTGTTCGATCTGAAGCAACCGTTGCGCGCCGGCAGCGACGTCGCGCTCACGCTCACCTTCGAAACCGTATCCGGCATCCGCTTCAAACAGGAGGTCGTGGCACCGGTGAAGGAGCCGGATGCCGCTGCCGATAGGCATTGAGCCGGGTGTGGCCGGCAGCAATCCGGGTCGCAACTGGGGTCTTGAAACCAGTCTGCGCGATCCAAGATAGGGGACGTGGGCGCTGCAAGACGCAATGCCCGGGCCGATTCGCAAACCTCTACAGGAGATTCCGCAATGACCAATCTGATCACCCGCTTCGGTGGCCTCGACGAAGGCTTCGACGATATTCTCCGCGGCTTTTTCGTGCGCCCCGTGGCGGTCGGCAACACGACCGCCGCGCCGTTCAAGGTCGATGTGCGCGAAGGCGAAGCCGCCTACACCGTGCATGCCGACATCCCCGGCGTGAACAAGGAAGACATCCGTGTCAGCGTCGACGGCAATCAGGTATCGATCAGTGCCGAAGTGAAGCGCCAGCAAGAGACCGCGACCGCCGGCACCAATGCCGTCGAGCGGGTGCTCAAGACCGAGCGCCATTACGGCAAGGTCGCCCGCAGCTTCACCCTGGCGTCGGAGTTGGACGCTACCGGCGCTCAGGCGAAGTACACCGATGGCGTGCTCGAACTGGTACTGCCGAAGAAGGCCGCGACCAGCGCGAAACAGGTCACGATCCAGTAACCTCCCGCGCAGGCGGGTGCAGTACGGAGGCGGCCTCGGGGCCGCCTCTTTTTATTCGGCGTCCACCGGGTCGGCAATTACAATGCGCCGTCTCCGTCATCCGCCTCGATCACCAACCATGTCCGTGACCCCCACCACCGCGTCCGAGAAGGCGCAGGTCCTGGCTGAAGCGCTGCCCTACATCCGCCGCTTCCAGGACAAGACCATCGTGGTCAAGTACGGCGGCAACGCCATGACCGACCCGACCCTCAAGGAAAGCTTCGCGCGCGACGTGGTGCTGCTCAAGCTGGTGGGGATGAACCCGGTGGTGGTGCACGGCGGCGGTCCGCAGATCGACCAGTTGCTCAAGCGCATCGGCAAGCAGGGTCAATTCGTCCAGGGCATGCGCGTCACCGACGAAGAGACCATGGACATCGTCGAGATGGTGCTCGGCGGCCAGGTCAACAAGGAGATCGTCAATCTCATCAACCGCCATGGCGGCAAGGCGGTCGGGATCACCGGGCAGGATGGCGGTTTCATCCGTGCCCGCAAGCTGTTGATGCCGAGCAAGGATGCGCCGGACCAATTGCTCGACATCGGCCAGGTGGGCGAGATCACCTCCATCGACCCGAGCGTCATCGCCTTCCTCGACCGGGGCGATTTCATCCCGGTGGTCGCGCCGATCGGCGTGGGCGCGGACGGCGAGTCGTACAACATCAACGCCGATGTCGTGGCCGGCAAGCTGGCCGAGGTGCTCAACGCCGAGAAGCTGATCCTGCTCACCAACACCCCCGGTGTGCTCGACAAGGACGGTCGGCTGCTCACCGGCCTGACGCCGAAGCAGATCGACGAACTGTTTGCCGATGGCACCCTTTACGGCGGCATGCTGCCGAAGATTTCGTCGGCGCTCGATGCCGCCCGCAGCGGGGTGCGCTCGGTGCACATCATCGACGGCCGGGTCGAGCACTCACTGCTGCTCGAAGTGCTGACCGATCAGGGTGTGGGCACGTTGATCAAGGCCAGGTAGATGCCGCTTCCGCGTCGGTGAGATACGCCGGCAATAGCGGGAAAACGCTTGCGTCGGCGTTCCGGAGCGGCAACCCGCCCGCCGGGCGTGCCGCGGCGGCGGCGGTGGGCGTGCGGGAGCGCACCTGGATCTTCGATCTCGACGACACCCTGCACGACGCCAAGCCGCACATCTTCCCGCACATGAACCGGGCGATGACCACTTACGTGGCTCGGCATCTGGAGATCGAAGAGGGGCATGCCGACGAGATCCGCACCCGCTATTGGCGCAGCTACGGCGCGACGCTGCTGGGGCTGGTTCGCCACCACGGCGTCGATCCGCATCACTTCCTGTGGCACACGCATCAGTTTCCCGACCTGCCCGCCATGATGCTGTCGCACCCGGCGCTCAGAGCGACCCTGAGGCGGTTGCCGGGGCGCAAGGTGCTGTTCTCCAATGCCCCGCTGCATTACGTTCGCGCAGTGATGGGCGTGCTCCGGATCGGCCACCTGTTTCACGACGTGTTCAGCATCGAGCACACGGGGTTTCGTCCCAAGCCCCAGGTCGCGGGATTCCGGCAACTGCTGCGCCGTCACCGCCTGAGCGGACAGCGCTGCATCATGGTCGAAGACAGCGTGCCGAATCTGGTCACCGCCAAGCGGCTGGGCATGAAGACGGTGCTGGTGGGGGCCGCCGGCTCCCGCCCCCGGGCGGTTGACCTGTCGCTGCGCGACGTGACCCGGTTGCCGCGGATGCTCCACAAACTGCAGGCATGAAGCCGACCTCGTAAGCGGGCGCTCGCTTGGCTACAATGGCGCGTGGTTACAAGAGTGACATCACGCACCGGAGGAGTCGCCATGCCCGCTCTCAAGCCGGGCGAGCGCAAGCTGCAGATATTGCAGGTGCTCGCCGAGATGCTGCAGCAGCCAGCGGGGGAAAAGATCACCACGGCTTCCCTCGCCGCCCGGGTCGACGTCTCGGAAGCCGCGCTCTACCGTCACTTCGCCAGCAAGGCGCAGATGTTCGAAGGCCTGATCGAGTTCATCGAGAAGACCTTGTTCGGGCTGGTGAACAAGATCACCGCCGAGGAGGCCAGCGGGGTCCGCCAGGTGCAGGCGATCGTCCCGATGCTGCTCGGGTTCGCCGTCAAGAACCAGGGCATGACCCGGGTGCTCATCGGTGATGCGCTGGTGCACGAGAACGAGCGGCTGCAGGCGCGCATCAACCAGTTGCACGATCGCCTCGAGACGCAATTCCGGCAGTCATTGCGCTTCGCGGTGAGCGAGGGCGAACTGCCCGCCACCACCGACACCATCGCCCAGGCCAATCTGATCGTCTGCTACGTCACCGGGCGCTGGCACCAGTTCGCCAAGAGCGGCTTCAGGCGCAATCCGCTGGAGTTCGTCGACGCGCAGGTGGCGGCGCTGCTGTAGCCTCGGCTATCCCCCCGCCGCCACGGGCGGGGCCTGACGGCTGGCGCACACCACGCAGGCCGGGTCGCGCTTTACCCGGATGCTGCGCCACTGCATGTCGCGCGCATCGACCAACATGAGGCGCCCGACCAGCGGCTTGCCGATGGCCGCCAGCACCTTGAGGGCTTCAGCGGCCTGCATCGAGCCGATGACACCCACCAGCGGCGCGAACACGCCCATCACGGCGCAGCGCATCTCCTCGGGATCGCCGGTTTCGGGAAACAGGCAGTGGTAGCACGGACTGTCGGCGTCGCGAGTGTCGAACACCGCCACCTGCCCGTCGAAGCGGATGGCGGCGCCCGATACCAGCGGTTTCGTGTGCCTGACGCAGGCACGATTGACGTCATGCCGGGTGGCGAAGTTGTCGCAGGCGTCGATGACGATGTCGGCATCCGCGACCAGAGCGTCGAGCCGCGAGCCCGTCACCCGCTCCTGAACCGTGGTCACGCGGGTCTCTGGATTGATGCGCGCCATCGTCGCCTGCGCCGATGCCACCTTGGGCGAGCCGATCGCATCGGTGAAGTGGGCGATCTGGCGCTGCAGATTGGTGAGATCGACGACATCCGGGTCGCACAGCGTGATGTGCCCGACCCCGCTGGCCGCGAGGTAAAGCGCGATCGGTGAGCCCAGGCCGCCGGCACCGATGACCAGGGCGTGGGCGCCGAGCCAGGTCTGCTGGCCATCGATGCCGACTTCATCGAGCAGGATGTGGCGGCTGTACCGCAGTAGCTGATCGTCGTTCATGGTTGGTTCGCCGGGCACGGCGATGTCGCAAATGACGGGGGCCGGTGACCGAAGTCACCGGCCCCCGGCCCGGATCGCGATCGCCTACTTGCGGCTGACGATGGACAGTGCCTTGAGCAGGTTGACGGCCTCGTTGAGCTGATAATCCTTGGGAGAAACGATGTCCGGGACTTCCGGCTTGGCGTCGTCGGCCTTGGCCGGGACTGCCGGCGCCGGTTCGGCAGCCTTGGTGGCGTCTTTCGGCTGGTCTTTGTCCTGCGGGTTGGACAAACGGCGGCCGAGGTCGGCTTCGCGCATGCGCAAGCCCTCGTCGGCCTTCTCGCTGATGGTGGCTTCCTCGACCGCGATGTCGGGCGTGATGCCCTTGGCCTGGATCGAGCGGCCAGCCGGCGTGAAGTAGCGGGCGGTGGTGAGCTTGATCGCCGTGCCGTTGCCGAGCGGCAGAATGGTTTGCACCGAGCCCTTGCCGAACGACTGGGTGCCCATGATCACCGCCCGCTTATGGTCCTGGAGCGCACCGGCAACGATCTCGGAGGCCGACGCCGAGCCGCCGTTGACCAGCACCACCATCGGCGCCTTCTTGACCTCGGCCGGCAGCTTTTTCAGGTAGTCGTCCTTGCTGCCGCGCAGATAGTGTTCCGGAATTGCCATCAGCTTCATCTTGGCATCTTCGGTCCGGCCTTCGGTGTAGACCACCAGCGCGCCCGGCGGCAGGAACGCCGCCGACACCGCCACCGCGGTGTTGAGCAGGCCGCCAGGGTCGTTGCGCAGGTCGAGAACCACGCCGCGAATCGGAATCGAACTACTCTTGAAAACCGTGTCGATGGCTTTTGCCAGCGCTTCGCCGGTGTGTTCCTGGAACTGGGTGATGCGGAAGTAGGCGTAGCCGGGTTCGAGCAGCTTCGACTTGACCGACTGGATCTGGATCACCGCGCGGTTGAGCGTGATGATGCGGGGCTTGGTGTCGCCCTTGCGCACGATGGTGAGCGTGATCGGCGTGTTGGGCTTGCCACGCATCTTCTTGACGGCGTCATTGAGCGTGATGCCTTTGACGTTGAGGTCGTCGAGCTTGATGATCAGGTCGCCTGCCTTGACGCCGGCACGGTAGGCCGGGGTGTCCTCGATCGGCGAAACCACCTTGATGTAGCCGTCTTCCATGCCGACTTCGATGCCCAGCCCGCCGAATTCGCCCTGGGTGCCGACCTGGAGATCCTTGAAGGCTTCCTGGTCGAGGTAGGCGGAGTGCGGGTCGAGCCCGGACAGCATGCCGTTGATGGCCTCGGAGATGAGCTTCTTGTCCTCGACCGGCTCGACGTAGTCGGCCTTGATGCGGCCGAACACCTCGGTGAACGCCCGCAGGTCTTCGACCGGCAGCGGTCCGGGGTCTTTCTGCGCCACCGCGGAGAAATTGAGACTTACCAGCACGCCCAGCGTGGCGCCCATCAAGACCAACCCCGCCTGCTTCACTTTCCTGACCATGCCGCTTGTCTCCATGTACTGCCGTTGGAAGCCGAAATAAAAGCCGTCATGAAGACGGCCGTGATAGGTGCGGGTCGGGCGCCGCCTGCCCGGCTATTTCAGCCGGGCCCACGACAGCGGATCGAAAGGTTTGCCACGATACCGGAGTTCAAAGTATAGACCCGATTCCGCGCTGCCCCCGCTCGAACCGACCGAGGCGATCACCTCGCCGGTGCGAACGTCATCGCCGGGTTTGCGGAACAAGGCTTCACTGTTGCCATACAGGCTCATGTAGCCATCGCCATGGTCCACGATGAGCAGGTTGCCGAAGCCGCGCAACCAGTCGGCGAACACCACCTGCCCCGAGCCCACGACATGCACTTCCTGACCTTCCTTCGCACGGATGAAAACACCTTTCGAAGAAAGCTGACCGTCCGCACGTGGACTGCCGAACCGATTGGAGAGTTCCCCTGCCACCGGCAAACGCAGTCTGCCCTTGATCTGTGCGAAGGCAGCATGGTCCGTGCCGATCTCCGGAACGGCCTTGTTCGCGAGCGGCGCATCGGGTTTTGGCGGCTTGATCATCGCCGCCCGCGCCGCCGCTTTGGCGAGCTTGTCCACCAGGCTGGTCAGCCGTTCCTCGTCACGACGCAGGGTATCGATCTGCCGCCGCTGGCTGGTCACCTGGGCCGACACCGAGGCGAGCACCCGCGCACGATCGGCCTTCTCCCGTTGCAGGGTCTGGCGCTCGGTGTTCTGTTCCTGTTCGATGGCCGCCAGCTCCTCGGCCTTGCCGCGGGTGGCGACGGCGATCCGCTCGACCTCGGCCAGGCCCTGCCGCAGGTTGGTGATCAACTGTGTCCGGGCCTTCGCGACGTAGGTGAGGTAATGCAGCCGGCGCGACACCTCGTTCGGGTCTTCGTTGCCGAGCAGGAGCCGGATCGGATCAGCGTGCCCGCGCAGGTACTGGTGCAGCAGCGCGCGCCCGAGCGCCGCCTGCTGCCGGCCGATGTCGGTCTGGGATGCGCGGGCTTGTTCGGTGAGTTGCGCCAACGTGCGTTCGACCTCTTGTTGCTGCTGGTCGAGCTCGCGCAAGCGGCGGTTCGCGGCGCTGATCGCGAGTTCGGAGTCGCGCAACTGGTCTGCGGCCTCGGCGCGCGATTCCTCGGTTTCGGCGAGGTCCTTGCGCAGGCCCTCGATGCGGCCGCGGATCGCGTCGAGATCCTGACGCGGCGCGGGCAGCGCGGCGCCGCTGCTGGCGAGGGCGGTCGCGACGGCGACGGCAACGGCGAACCGTGGCAAACCGCTATACCTGCCCTGCCTTGCCCTGCGCCGCCACTGCCGCAACCCGGGCCGCGATCGCCTCGGGGTCACCGAGGTAGTAGTGGCGGATCGGCACCATGGCGTCATCGAACTCGTACACCAGGGGTACCGCCGTCGGCACGTTAAGCTTGACGATCTCCGCATCGGATACGCCGTCGAGATGCTTGACGAGCGCCCGCAGGGTATTGCCGTGCGCCGCGATCAGCAGCGACCTGCCGGCGGCGACCTCGGGAACGATCACGGTTTCCCAGAACGGCACCACTCGCGCCACGGTGTCTTTCAGGCACTCGGTCAACGGACGCTGGGCCGGTGTCAGACTGGCATAGCGTGGATCGTGCGCCGGATCGCGCTCGTCGCCAGCCGGCAGCGGCGGCGGCGGGATGTCGTAGCTCCGCCGCCACACCAGCACCTGCTCCTCGCCGAACTTCGCCGCCGTCTCGGCCTTGTTCAGACCCTGCAGGGCGCCGTAATGGCGCTCGTTGAGTTGCCACGCGTGGCGCACCGGCAGCCACATGGTTTCCATCTCGTCCAGGGCGATCCAGAGCGTGCGGATGGCGCGCTTGAGCACCGAGACATAGGCCATGTCGAACCGAAACCCCTCCGATCGCAGCAGTTGACCGGCCTCGCGGGCTTCGTTGCGGCCATGATCGGAAAGGTCGACATCGGCCCAGCCGGTGAAGCGGTTTTCCTGGTTCCATATGCTCTCGCCGTGCCGCAGTAGCACGATCCGGTGACTCATTGCCGTTCTCCCTGGGCTTTACCGCCAGTCTGCCGATTCTACCGGGCAAGGCATTTGCATTGGTGCATGGCAGCGGGCTCGCCTAGAATCGAGGTTTGTTGCCAGACGGGTCCAGGGTTGCAGCCGTATTCCGGCCGCGGGGCGGCGTCCGGCGTTCCGGGGGAAAAGCATCTTGAAGTTCGTGCAAGACAACATCTGGCTCATCGTGATCGCCGCCACCAGCGGCCTGGGGTTGCTGTTTCCGTTGATCAAGCGGCGCTTCTCGGGCATTCCCGAAGTCGGTGTCAGCGAGGCCGTGCTGCTCATCAACCGTCGCGACGCCGTCATCGTCGACGTGCGCGAGCAGGCCGAGTTCGCCCAGGGGCACCTGCCCAACGCGCGGCATATCCCGCTGTCGCAGTTCAAGACCCGCCTCGAAGAACTGACCCGGTTCAAGGCCAAGCCTCTGCTCGTGCACTGCGCCACCGGCAGCCGTTCGCACGGTGCCGCCGAAATGCTCAAGGCCGGCGGATTCGCCGAGGTGTTCAACCTGCAGGGCGGTATCGGCGCCTGGCAACAGGCCGGCATGCCCGTGGAGAAGTAGCGATGCCGGGGATTCGAATGTATTGCACCGCCGCCTGCCAGTATTGCGTCGCTGCCGAGCGGCTGCTGCGCTCCAAGGGGGTGGACGAGATCTGCAAGATCCGCATCGACCTCGAACCCCAGCGCCGCACCGACATGACCGCCGAGAGCGGGCGCCGGACCGTGCCGCAGATCTGGATCGGCGAGCGGCATGTCGGCGGGTTCGACGATCTCGCCGCGCTCGACCGCGCCGGGGAGCTCGATCCGCTGCTGCGTGGTGCTACCGGCTAGTCCCTGGTCGCTCCGGGGCTTCGGCTACACTACGGCCCCATTTCCGTCGGAGGCATCATGGCCGAAGCCCAGCAGCCGCAAGCGCAGTTCGCGATCGAGAAGATCTACGTCAAGGATGTGTCGCTCGAAAGCCCGAACGCGCCCCAGATCTTCCTGGAGCGAGAACAGCCGCAGCTCGAATTCTCGTTCGCCAACAAGGCCCAGGCCATCGGCAACGATTTTCACGAGGTCGCGCTGACCGCCACGGTCACGGCGAAGGTCGGCGAGAAGACGCTGTTCCTGGTCGAGGCCACCCAGGCCGGCATCTTCCTAATCAAGGGCGTCCCGGCATCCGACATGGAGCCGATCTACTCGATCACCTGCCCGACCATCCTGCAACCGTACCTGCGCGAGTCGATCTCCGACCTGACGGTGCGTGCCGGTTTCCCGCCGGTGTTCCTGGCGCCGATGAATTTCGACGCGCTCTTCCGCCAGCAGCAGCAACAGGCCGGCCAGCCCGCGGAGACCTCCCACTAGATGCTTCGCGCCTGCGCAGGCGCAATCGGATTGTTCGCGACGACCGCATCGGCCCTCGACTTTCGCTCGATCGCCGATGCGCCTGCGATCCTGTACGGCGGGCCATCGCTGAAGACCGAGAAGCTCTACGTGGTCAGCGCGGCCTCGCCGGTGGAGGTGATTTCGGCGATCGAGGGTTGGGTCAAGGTACGCACGGTCGGCGGTGAAATCGCCTGGGCCGAAAGCGCGTCCCTGGTGCCGCGGCGCATGGTCGCGATCGTGGTGCCGGTCGCCGTGATCCGCGCTAGCCCTGCCGATACCGCACAGAGTTCCGCTTCTGCCCGAAAAGGGGTCGCGCTCGAGTTTGTCGAAAGTTCAGGTGCCTGGGTGCGGGTACGTCACCGCGATGGCATCCAGGGTTACGTGCGGGCCACCGAGGTCTGGGGTTTGTGAAGATCGCGGTCCTGGGTGCCGGCGCCTGGGGTACCGCTTTCGCGATCAGCCTCGCCGGGCGGCATTCGGTGACCCTCTGGTCGCGACGGCGCGACCACTGCGAGGCGATGCTCGCCGACCGCGAGAATCACGCCTACCTTCCAGGCTGCAACCTGCCGGTGTCCATCGGCATCGATCCCGATCTTGCCAGCGCCACGAGCGGCGCCGATCTGGCGGTGGTTGCGACTCCCACGGCCGCCTTGCGCCCGACTCTGCTGGCCTTGACGACCGCCGGGCGTATGCCGGTGCTCTGGCTGTGCAAGGGCTTCGAAACCGGCACCGCCCTGTTTCCGCATCAGGTGGCGGACGAGACGCTGGCCCCGGTTGTCGCCCGAGGCGCGCTTTCGGGCCCGAGCTTCGCTGGTGAAGTGGCGCGCGGTCTTCCGGCCGCGATCACGCTCGCCGCTTCCGACGCTGCATTCGCGGCTGCCACGGCGCGGGCACTACATGGTCCGCGGCTGCGCGTCTATTCGAGCGACGACCTGATCGGGGTCGAGGTCGGCGGTGCCGTCAAGAACGTGATCGCGATCGCGGCCGGCGTAAGCGATGGCCTGGGTTTCGGGCTTTCGGCCCGTGCCGCGCTCATCACCCGCGGTCTTGCCGAGATCACCCGCCTCGGGGTTCGATTGGGCGGGCGCACCGAAACCTTTCTCGGTCTTGCCGGTGCCGGTGACCTGATCCTGACCTGCACCGGTGAGCTGTCGCGCAATCGCCGGGTCGGGCTCGAACTCGCGCGTGGCGAGGCGTTGCCCGCGATCCTGGCGCGGCTTGGCCATGTGGCGGAAGGTGTGCCCACGGCGCATGAGGTAAGGGCCCTGGCCCGGCGGCATGCGGTCGACATGCCCGTGACCGAAACCGTCTGCAGGCTGCTCGATGGCGAGGTGTCCGCCTCACAGGCGGCGGAGACCTTGCTGCGCCGCGACCCCAGGGCCGAGGACCGCACCTACTGACGGGGCTGTTGAACGAAGGGGCAGTTCGCGCTGGGCCGCTCCCCCAAGTGAACTGCGCCCCCCGGGGGGTCATTCTCCAGCGTCGGCGAACCCGTTCTGGCGCCAGGCTTCGTAGACCATCACCGCGACCGCGTTGGACAGATTCAGCCCGCGATTGCCCGGGACCATCGGCAGCCGGAGCCGCCGATCCGGCTCGAACAGCGCGAGCACGTGGTCCGGCAGTCCACGCGTTTCCGGACCGAAGACCAGCACATCGCCAGGACGAAAATCAGACTCGAACGCGCTCCGGGTCGCGTGCGCACTGAAGGCAAACGCCCGGGCGCCGTTAAGTCTGGTGAGACAGGTGGCGAGGTCCGGATGGACCGTGACCGTGGTCATGTCGTGGTAGTCGAGACCGGCCCGTCGCAGGTCGCGGTCTTCCAGACGGAAGCCCAGCGGTTGCACCAGGTGAAGGCGGCAGCCGGCGTTGGCACAGAGCCGGATGACGTTTCCCGTATTGGGTGGAATCTCCGGCTCAAACAGAACAACATCAAACATTTGGCTTGTGATTCCTGAGAAGTTGCATTAGGTTTGCCGAGCTGAAATCGAGAGTGGTGTCGCGGCTTCAGCCGTGGCGCGATTCATGGTTGCCGCGCAACGCGCATTACCCGGGAGTACGCGATCCATGGCAAGACCGGAGAAAGTCCGGCTCGGCGAAATTCTGCTGCAGCAAGGGCTGCTCACCGAAGAGCAGCTGCGCCACTCGCTCGATGAACAGAAGCGCACCGGCCGGCGTCTCGGGCGTGTCTTCGTCGAAGCCGGATTCGTCACCGAACAGGCGATCTGCGAGGCCCTTGCCCGCCAGTTGAAGCTCCGCTTCGTCGATCTGAAGACCTTCGACGTCAAGCGCGACCTGGTCATGAAGTTGCCGGAGGCGCAGGCACGGCGATTCCGCGCCTTGCTGCTCGAAGACACCGGTAGTGCCTTCGAAGTCGGTCTGGCCGATCCCACCGATCTCTTCGCCTACGACGAACTGACCCGGCTGCTGAAGCGCGACATCCATGTGGCGGTGGTGGCCGAATCGCAATTGCTGTCGACCATCGACCGGACTTATGGTCGCTCCGAGCAGATCACCGAGCTGGCTCAGGAGCTGGGCGAGGAGTTCGGTGCCGGTGGCGTCGATTTCGCCAACCTGGGTGTGCCCGCGGCGTCCGAAGATGCGCCGGTCGTCAAGCTGCTGCAGAGTGTCTTCGAGTCGGCCGTGCAACTGCGCGCCTCCGACATCCACATCGAGCCGCAGGAGGCCCATCTGACCATCCGCTTCCGGATCGATGGCGTGCTGCACATCCAGACCCAGGCCGACGCGAAGATCGCGGCGCCGCTGGTGCTGCGGCTCAAGCTGATGTCCGGGCTCGACATCTCCGAGCGGCGCCTGCCGCAGGACGGGCGCTTCAACGTCAAGGTGCGCGGTGCGCAGGTGGATGTGCGCATCTCGTCGATGCCGACGCAGCACGGCGAATCGGTGGTGATGCGGCTGCTCAACCAGTCGGGCGGTGTGTTGAGTCTGGAGCGCCTGGGCATGCCGGCACGCATCCTCGAGCGCATGCGCTCGGTCATCCACCGGTCGAGCGGCATGGTCCTGGTGACCGGTCCGACCGGCAGCGGCAAGACCACGACGCTGTACGCGGCCCTGCAGGAGCTCAATACGTCCGACCGCAAGGTGATCACGGTCGAGGATCCGGTCGAGTATCGCCTGGCCGGCCTCAACCAGGTGCAGATTCACGACAAGATCGACCTCACGTTCGCGCGAGTCCTGCGTGCGGCCCTACGCCAGGATCCCGACGTGATCCTGGTGGGCGAGATGCGCGATCAAGCCACGGTCGAGACCGGTCTGCGCGCCGCGATGACCGGCCACATGGTGCTGTCGACCCTGCACACCGAAGACGCGATCTCGACCCCGCTTCGGCTCATCGACATGGGCGCCCCGCGCTACATGGTGGCGATGTCGCTGCAACTGGTGCTGGCACAGCGGCTGGTGCGCCTGATCTGCGAGGCCTGCGCCCAGCCTCATGCCCTGCTGCCGAACGAACACAACTGGTTGCGGCAGGGCATCGGCGAGCGGCTCGAGGCGCTGCGCTGCCGCAAGGGCACGGGCTGCGGCCGCTGCAACAACACCGGCTATGTCGGTCGCTCCGGCATCTACGAGATGCTAGAGATGACACGAGCGGTCACGGAAGCGGCCAACAGTGGCGATCCGAATGTCTTCGCCGCGGCGGCGCGCGAGCAGATGGGCGGGCAGACCCTGCGCGGCTCGGCACTGCAACTGGTGGTCGACGGCCGCAC
>JANMWG010000158.1:0-1748 GCA_031393885.1 Betaproteobacteria bacterium
GTCGGCGAAGTCGGCCTGCGGCATCTGCAGTTCGCCGCCGACCGCGTCAATGCCAAGGGCGGCGTGCTCGGCCAGAAGATCGAGGTGGTGCCGTTCGACACCAAGACCAGCCCGCAGGAAGCCCAGCTCGTCTTCAAGCAACTGGTCGACCAGGGCATCCACTACATGATGCAGGGCAACGGCTCCGCCGTGGCGCTCGCGCTGTCCGAGGCGTTGGGCAAGCATAACGCCCGCAACCCCGAGCAGACCGTGCTGTACATGAACTACGGCGCCGTCGATCCCGCGTTGACCAACGACAAGTGCAACTACTTCCACTTTCGCTTCGATGCCGACGCGGACATGAAGATGCAGGCGCTGACCAACTACATGGCCGCGCAGAAAGACATCAAGAAGGTCTACCTGCTCAACCAGGATTACTCGTTCGGCCAAGCGGTCGCCAAGGCCGCCCGCGCGATGCTCAACAAGAAGCGGCCGGACATCGAGATCGTCGGCGACGACCTGCACCCGCTGGGCAAGGTCAAGGACTTCGCGCCGTACGTGGCCAAGATCAAGGCTGCCGGCGCCGATGCCATCGTCACCGGCAACTGGGGCAACGACGTGGCGCTGCTGATCAAGGCCGCGAAAGACGCCGGCCTGAAGGCCGATTTCTACACCTACTACGCCGGCGGGCTCGGTACGCCGGGGGTGATCGGCGAAGCGGGCATCGGCCACGTCAAGCAGGTCACCCACTTCCACTCGAACATCGGCGGGTCGCGCACGGCGGCCAGCGTCGAGGCCTACCGCAAGCGCTTCCCGGATGCCAAGGACGACTACTACTGGGTCAGCATCATGACCGCCATCGACATGCTCACGCGGTCGATGGAGCAGGCCAAGTCGACCGATCCGGTGAAGGTCGCGGCCGTGCTCGAGACCATGAAGGGCGACCAGGAAAGCGGTGACGTCTACATGCGTCCCGAGAATCATCAGTTGATCCAGCCGCTGTTCGTGTCGACCTTCTTCAGAGCCAACGGCAAGGACGTCAAGTTCGATGTCGAACGCACCGGCTTCGGCTTCAAGACCGATGCCCGGGTAGAGGCGAAAGACACCGTGCTGCCCACCACCTGCAAGTTCCAGAAGCCCAAGGGCTAGCGCTGGTCCGATTCACTCGCGGGGCGCTCCGGTCGCAGCCCTCGCGGCGTTTGCGGTTCCTGGTCGGGAGGTCGTCGCGTGGAGTTCTTTCTCGTCACCCTGTTGAACAGCCTGTCCTACGGACTGCTGCTGTTCATGCTGTCGAGCGGGCTGACCCTGATCTTCAGCATGATGGGCGTGCTCAATTTCGCCCACGCGAGCTTCTACATGCTGGGCGCGTACTTCGCCTACCAGACCAGTGTGTACGTCGGGTTCTGGCCCGGGCTCGTGATCGGGCCGGCGCTGGTCGCGGTGTTCGGCGCGCTCACCGAGCGCTTCGGGCTGCGCACCGTGCACAAGTACGGCCACGTGGCCGAACTGCTGTTCACCTTCGGCCTGGCCTACATCATCGAAGAGGTCGTGCACCTCATCTGGGGTCGGGCGCCGGTGCCGTATCACATCCCGGAGATTCTCGACTTCTCCGCGTTCTCGATCTTCAGCACCCAATACCCCGCCTATCGCGTGTTCATGATGCTGATCTCGGTCGGCATGCTGATCGCGCTGTACCTTGTGCTCACCCGCACCCGTATCGGGCTCATCATCCAGGCATCGCTGTCGCGCCTCGACCATGTCGGGGTGCG
>JANMWG010000006.1:0-19592 GCA_031393885.1 Betaproteobacteria bacterium
GGTTCGACAACTGAAGCTCGTCGAGCTCGCCCTTGTAGCCGTCGCCGACGACGATCTCGCCACCCAGGTCCACAACCTTCACCGCGGCGTTCGCGACCGGCTTGCCGTCCAGGTAGAGCGTCAGCCCGTCGGCAAGGGTGACCGCCACATGATGCCAAGCCCCGGCAGGCAGATCGACCTTCGCGGTTTCCTGACCGAAGGCGCGCGCGAACAGCTTGCCCTGGTCGTAGACAAGCTGGATGGCGTTACCCCCTTCCTGCTGCGAGAACAGCATCGCGCGCTGCACGGCATCGGCGGGCTTCACCCAGGCGCTGAACGTCATCCCGGTGGCGCCGATCTTGAGCGGGGGCATCGGCGCCCACGACAATTTCGATGCGCCGTTGAAGACCGCGGCACCATCGGCGACGCCGGTCGGCGTATGGGTGACGCCGGTTGCCGTCGGCGAATGTCCATAGGCGGTCGAATCCTTGAACGCGCCATCGGCCTGCGCGAAATGCAGCACCGCCGTCTGGTTGCCGTCGTAGGTGGTCTTGCTGTCGGCAGCTGCGGCAGCCTTCTGATTGCCGTAGTAGAGCCAGATGGTGCCGGTGCCGACCTTCGGTTCCAGCTTCGGCACCTGCACCCAGACCAGCGCCAGCTCGTTGGTGCCGTCGAACAGCTCGACGTGGAACTCGAGCGGCGTCTTGTCATCGCCATCGACGAAGCGCAGATCCTTGCCGTCGATATCGGCTTCCGAAAACGGGAAGTTGCCGGTGTGCAATCGCACCAGCACCGGCACATTCGACACCACGCCGCCGACGGCAGCGCCCTTGTCCGACGTATCGAGCGTGATCTTCTTGCGGCTGGTCCAGTCCTGGTTCCACCACGCGTGGGACAGCGCCGGACACAACGAGAGGTACAGCGCCGCTAACAGGGGCAACCAGTGTTTCATCGGGTTTTCGCGAAGGAAGACAGCACAGGAACTGCCCTGATTGTCGTGGCGCTTTGTTGCAGGCGTGTTAAACAAACGTGACGATCGGTCGGACTCGCCGGGGTGGCGAGCGCGGCCGTCGCATCAACGCTTCTTGTTGTCGTTGCCCTCGTCTCCCAGCGCGATCACCTCCACCGTCAGGAACGATGGCTTGAACGCGTTGTTGGCCTGACTCGCCCGGTCGCTGATCTGCTGCTGCGCCTTCTCGATGGCCTTCTGCGCGTCCGCCGCCGGGTTGCCGACACTGACGCTCCCGGCCACGTTGACCTGCACGTTGGCGGCATTGGTGATGGTATTGCCCGGGGTCGACACGTTGTTCGCGTTCAGGAACACGAGCGCGGCCACACGCAGCGTGCCAGCCACCCGGATACCGGCATCGCCGGCATCCACGGCACCGGCAGGCGCGATCAGGTCGACATCCCCGGGTGACACGTCTTCCCGACCCAGCAAGACGCCGATGCCGCTGCCGGAAACCGAGCGTGAGGTGTCCAGCACGAAACTGGTGCCGTTGAAGATGAGTTGCGGCGGCGGCGTGGCGCTGGCCGTCTTGGCACCCTTGCCGGCATCGATGTTGCCCCATGACGACCAGACCAGGATGTCACCGCCCTGCAAGGTGAACACCCGCGACTGGTTCACCAGAAAATCGCCGGATCCGAACGATCGCACCGTGCCGCCGCGCACCGTCACGATCCCGAGTTCGGAGGCCTGCTTGGGCAGATCTCCTGGGTTCGCAAGACCCGCATTGACCAGACCGTTGGGCACCCGCATCTCGATGTCGCCCCCCTGCTCGGTCTTGATCTGGCTGAAGAACAGGTTGATGTCGCCGTGGCCGGCATGGGTATCGCGGGAGAACCGCCTGCCCGAGTCGCCCGGGAGCGGCGGGGCGATCACGCGGGTCTTGACGCTGCCCGGGAACAGTTCGCCGATCGCCTCGTAGCCGCGCGCATAGCTGACATCGGTGCGATCCAGGGCCAGTCGCCCACCCGCCTTCACCTCGGAGAACAGCACGTGGTCGAGGAACCCGGTCTGCGCTTCCGGCGCGAGCGCTTCGAAGCGCTCACGCGCGGTGCTCGTGACGAAACCGGATTCGCCTTCGAGCACCTCGAGATACGTCAGCAGATCGGAACGGTAGCGGACACTGGTGCTTGCGTTCGCAAGCCGGGCCACGAGCGCAGTCCGTGCCGGCGTCTGACCCGATTTGTCCGCGCGGTAACGTGCGATCGCATCATCCAGATAGAGATTCCTGTCCCCCGACTTCAATCGCATCGACGCGAGGAAATCGGCGCCGCTCACCGCCAGCGGATCGTCCCGACCCTCGACATAGCGCTGGACGAACGCGTTGACGCCGAGCGGCGCACCGCCAGCGGTCAGGCGGATCGATGCACCCTGGTCGGCGAGGAAGGGATTGTCGAGGCTGCCGCGGGTCACGATGCCGGCGCTGTTCCCGAGGTCGATGGACCTGCCGGCCTGAACCTGCAACTCCCCCGGACCACCGACAGCGATCTGGCCACTGTTGCCGACCTGGCCACCGGTGATCGGATCCCGCAACGTGGTGTACGTGAAATCCCTGCCCGCACGAATCACCGACCGGTCCGAGGCCACGAGATTCTGTGCAGACACCCACACGTCGCGGATGTCGCCGGCCGCATCGAACAGCACGGGCTTGGCGAAGATACCGAATCGCTGGTTCGGTGTACCGACGATGTCGCCGTTCAGGGCGATGATCTCCACCCGATCACTATCATCGGCATGCAACACCGTACTCGAATGCGTCACCGCTCCCTCGAACGCAGCGCCGACCAGCCCGGAGATACCGGTGCCGTCACCGTTCGACGTGTCCGGCGACAACGCCCGTGGCAGAGCCGTCGGCGACACGTCCGACATGAACACCGTCTCCCCGACCGAGACCGACCGATCGGCATACAGATTGAAATCTCCCGCCTTCGACGGATAGAGCGACATGGCGTGATTCACCGACACGTTGCCCGAATAGGCGGTCGCGGTCACCTGGCCCGGATAGGCGAACATGCTGTCGCGCGACTCGGTGCTGGCCCGGGCAAGCAACGGCACCGCGTCCAGGGTGAGACGATCGTTGGACAGGACGACATCGCCCCGGGCCGATTCGAGCTGGACCGACGACGATGCCGAATAGGTGAAGGCGTAGGTGAAGGTCGCACCGCCGCGACCGCGGTTCGGGGTCGCCTGCAGGATCACGGTGGGGTTGAAGACGGACTCGATCGCGACGTCACCGCGGCCCTTGACCTGGAAACGCCCGTCACCCAGCCCGAGGAAGGGGTTGGCAGGGTTGTCGCCCGAGCCATTGGAGGTGATGCTGCCGTCTGCCACCACGCCGCCATTGCCCCTGGACACGTAGAACAGGCCGCCCTGGATATCGCCACCGGCCCGCGCGGCGAGGTCACCACCACCCTGCTCGACGAAGTGCGAGCTCTCGGGTGCGCTCGACACCGCGCCACCGAGCCGGCCATTGGTCGGGATCACCGCCGCGACATTCTGCAGATTGCGCCCGGCATCCAGCGTCACGTCACCGCCCGCGAGCGCCCCGATGCCCTGCTGGAACTGATCGAACCGGACCCACCAGGAGGTCTGGGGATTCGTCGCCAGGGTGGTCGAGTCGGAACGCTTGCTGTTGCGGTACAACCATTCCGAAATCATCTGTGTCGACTTCGCCGCGACGATGTCGCGACCCGCATCGATGGTGATGTCACCGCCGCGATTCGGGAATATCGGCGCGGGCACCCCGAACGCCAGGTTGGAAAACTCGTCCGAGGCACTGGGCAACACGAAACCTTCCACGGCAGGTCCCGGTCGCCCCGCCGTGTAGATGACCGACGTCTGCGCCGCGAGCTGGACATCGCGGCGTGCCGCCAGATCGATGCTGCCGGTCCCGGTGCGGACCATGCGTTGCGCCGCGAGAACAATGTTGCCGTTGTCGGCGCCGGCCGGCAATACCGACATCGGATTCGCCCCGCCGGCGTCGGCCCCGGCAACGATACGGTAGGACCACGAATTGGTCGCCTGCAATACCGAATTCGACGTGACCCCATTGAACCCATCGCTCAGGGTGCGGTTCAGCAGGACATCCCCGCCGGCCCGCAACGTCAGGACGCCCGGCTCCTGGTTGCCGAAGCGCCATGCGGTCGGACCCGTGCAGGGCGCCTGCGTGCCGCACAGATTCCAGTCCGATGCGAGCGTGAGGTTGCCGCTGCTGCGGACCTCGATACCGGGCCGGACTCGAATGCCGCTGCCGAACTTGTCCTGGATGTTCTGCGCACTGGCTGCGATGTAGTCACGGGTCTCGTTGTAGAGACCGGCGCTGGCACCGGAAGAAGAGATGTTGAGGTTGCCACCGCTTACCGTCGTGCCCTGCGTGGACAGCGACGACGCCGAGTACACCTTGTAGGCTTCGACGATCACATCGGTCGCCCCGGTGATCGTGCCGCTGAACGTGCCGGCGTTGACGTCATTGGCATCGACCAGCCGAGGTACGCGGAAGGTGACACTGCCACCGCCAGCCGCACCGGCGCCCGCCACGTCGAACACGGGTTTCTGTGCGCCATCCACGACGAACGTGAGCTTGTCCTGCTCGCGCAAGCCGGTGGTGCCCAGCACGATCGAGCCGCCGCGGCCCGCGCTGCCGACACCGGTCGCGGCCGTGTCCTTGCCCGTGGCATCGAACTGCGCGGTCGACTCGACCCGTATGCCGCCGCCCGACCAGACCGCGATCGAACCGCCCTTGCTGCCGGTGGCGTCGATGAGCCCGCCCAGGTCGATGCTGCCAACGTCAGTGGCCAGCGTGACCTGATGTGCCTTCACCATGGCGTCAGTGGACCCCTGCACGAGATCGCCAGTGCGCAGCCGGACCGAGCGCGCCTCGAAGAAGCCGCCCTCGTTGAGCCGACGATTGAGCGTACCGAAATCGTTGGTCGAGCCGGCCACCCCGTCATCGAGACTGGCAACATCGATCTTGATACTGCCGCTTCGGGCGCCGGCGCCGGCGTGGCCATTGACCGCACCGCCGAACCCGAAGCGCCCCTGTGTGGCAGAGATGTCGATCCTGCCGGCGTCGCCACCCGCCGCGGCGCTGCGCACATCGACCAGCGCACCGGCACCGATGGAGACATCGCCCTCGACGCTGGTCAGCAACACGTCCCCGGCGGATATCGTCCGGGTCGCCGTGCCGAACGTGCGCTGGCGCCCGCTGGCATCCAGGACCGCGCCCGCGCCAAGTGTCAGGTCGTGCCGGGCATTGAGCCGTATCGACCCGCCGGGGACTTCTACGCGTCCGGTGACGTCGATCGAACCGCCCGCGACGGTGAGTTGTCCTCCCACCGCATTCCAGGCGGTCGTCGGCGCAGGTCCCTGGGCAGAGACCACCAGTGCCGCATCGCTGGCGAAGGTCTGTTTCGCATTCGAGTCCGCCACGACCCGGCTCGACGCCAGCAACAGGTCGCCGGTCGCGCGCAGTTCGCCCGTGCCGCTGCCGATCACCTGCCCCGCCGCGTGCACCGCCACAGTTTCGAAGCCGTCGATGAGAACCTTGCCGCCATCGACCCGGACGTCGCCGGCGGTCCAGTCGGTCCGCGCCAGGGCAACGATGTTCATCGAACCTGCTGCCGACGGCGGCGCGGCGAATGGTGAGCCGCCGGCTGCGGGCGTGGTGTTCCGCAATACCACCTGGCCCGCCGTGATCGTCACGTCGCCATTGCCGTAGTGACCGATGCCAGGAGCGTCCAGTACCAGTCGCTGGGTGAACACCCGGGTGATCGCCGATGCGCCAGTGCCGACCGTCTCCATCGCGCCCAGGGCAACGCTGTCGTGGAAATCGATCGATGAATAGCTGCGCAGCGTGAGATCGCGGACCTGCACCAACCGCGCGAGCAGGGCATCGCCGACGACCATGCCACTGGTGTCGGCCGGCACGTTGCCGAAGCTGATGCGGCCCGACGCCACCGACACGACCGGCGCCTGAAACACGCTGTTGCCCCCGACCACCGTGTCGCGCGTCGCGTCGAGGATCAGCGATCCGGTGGCGCTGACCTGCGCGCCGGGTGACGCGCCGGTGCCAGGCTGCAGCGTCAGGGTGCCTTCGGTGCCAAGATCGCCCACCCGTGTGAGCGATGCCATCGGACCCGTGCCGGCCCGCAAGAACGCGCCGCCGCCCTGGATCTGCAACGGCGATGCATTTGCTGCCACGTCGCCTTCGGCGCGCACGATCGAGCCCGGTGCGAGCGTGATCGACTTGCCCGCGACCAGCATCACATCCGGGCCGGTCAGTGGCGATCCGGCGTTGTCGATGAGCAGTTCCGAATCCGCACCGGCCGCCTGCACGTTGATGCTGGTGGCCGTGCGGGTCCTGGTGCCGCCGAGCAGGAGACTCGACGCCTTCAAGGCCTGGAGCGTTGCCGCATCGATCGCCAGGAAGCCATCGGGTGCCGCGGTCCCGGCGGCGACCACCGCAAGTTTCAGCGACGAGATGTCGATCTCTGCGCCGCGCCTGCCCGGCGCCGCCAGCGTATCGATGATGCCGGCAAGGGCGAGGTGCGTGGTGGCGGCGATCGAGAGTGCGCCGGCGTCGCCCGGCAACTGTGCCGTTACACTTTTGGCAAAGAACTTGCCGGCAGTGGTCTCGGTATATTCGCTTTGCTTGCGAACCTCCGTGCCGCTCTGGACCAGATAGCCGGTGTCACGGGTTTCGCCGAGCACGCCGCCCGGTGCCACGGCGTGCTCGAGACGTCCGGCGACCACTTGCGAACCCGGGGTCGGGGCGTAGGCCGACGACGCGGTGAAGTCCCGGGTGCCGGACAGCGGCGTGACCAGGAACGCGCCCGGCAGCAACGCGTAGCGCGCGGGGAGCACGAGATACGACCCGTTGCCCAGGCGCGACTTGTCGCCGAATGCCGCCAGGCCATCGAGGCGGATGCGCTCACCGGGCAGGACAGGGCTGGTGCCGGCACTGTATTGCAGGTCGAACGGGGCGTAAGCCGCGCCCAGCGAGGGCAGGATGGCGAAACTGGTGGGAGACGCGGCAGGATCGAGGATGTCCTTCGAGCCGCCGGGTCCCACGGTGAATTCGTAGGCGTAGAGATCGCCTCCGCCGCGCAGGTCGATCTTGCCGTTGACACTGACATCGGGGGCCGACAGGACCACGCGTTTTTCCGGCGGCAACGCCACGACCTGGGACGACGACCCGACGGTATAGACGTAGTCCTTGCCGGACAGATCGGTCTTGCCGAACGGAACCAGCAGGCCCTCGCCCGAGACCGAGGTGATGCTGCCGGCTGCAAGATCGATCGTCTTGCCGGCCTCGAAGGTGAGACGCCCGAAGGGCACGCGAATCACGCCATTGTTGACGATGTTGGCGGCTTCGAGCGTGAGATCGGCACCCGCGGACAGGGGCAGCACGCCGGTACCGCTGCCATGGTTGATCGTCAGCGTGGCATCCGGCGCGATACCGGTGCCGGCATCGGGCACGGTGCGAACCCCGAGGCGGTATTGGCCGAAACTTGCCGGATACAGTTGCGCAGCGGTGATGCTCGTGTCGGCACCGGTCAGGAACCGGCCTTGCACCGAGAACTTCGTACCACCTTCCACACTGATGGAAATCACCACCGGCACGAGCCGCACATCGCCGGCGCTCACCATGTCGACGCGATTGAAGCCACGCAGGTCGGTGATGCCGCTCAGATCGATCTGTTGCGCGCGGACCTCTATCGTCCCGAGTCCGGATGTCGGTGTTCCCTCGGCCTTGCGCGATCCGTCCTGGCTGCCCAGCAGGACATATGGCGCGTCGACGTGAATCGCGCCGGCGCCCGCAGCGGCGATGACTGGCGCATCGAGCTCGATGGCCCTGACGGCCGCCAGGGAGGTCGCGCCATCGAACACGATGGCATTCCGGGCGCGGAAGTCGAGCACCTCGAAACCACTGGTCCGCAACCGGTCTGCCGCGACGAAGGCACGCCCGCCGACGGCGCCATCGAAACTGTCACCGGGTCGCAGGTTGCCGGGAACGAAGCTGCCACCCTGGGACAGGACGATCTGGCGATCGCCGCCCGGGAAACCCAGGAATGGGGCAAACCGATCCATGTCGATGGTCAGCACCCCGCCCGCTGCGCCCGCGCCGCCGGCGTTGCCGCGCAGGTCGCCGTCGAGCAACATGCCTTCGAGCGACGCCAGGGTGATCGACCCTGCCGACCCGGCGATCGCGGTGCGCTGGAAGAAGCCGCCGGTCAGGGATGCCTGTTTGATGTCGAGACTGTCGGACACACCCGATACGTCCATGCGCGAACCGGCCAGCGTCACGACGGAACCGCGTTCGGCCCTGACCCGAATCGTGCCGCCGTCCAGGATCTCGCCGACCCGAAGACCACCGGCGTTGGGTTGCACCCGTGCGATGCCACGCGCATCGACAATGCTGTCGCTGCCGAACCAGATGGACTGGCCTGCGGTGTACCCCACGGCGTCACTGGGCGATGCCGTCGACAGATCGATGGTTCCCGCCCGCGTCTCGATACGCCCCAGGACGGTGAGATTGCGCCCGGCATTGACCGTGATCGTGCCACCCGGATCGACGGCGAGCGTGGACCCGGCACCGAGCACGACATTGCCGAACGGGATGCTGCCCGCGGACAGCGACAGGCTGGTCGGCGCGCTGCGCAATTCCCAGGGAAGCGCGCGATACGCTGCAACCGCGGCGGCCGGATCGATGCCCGTGGGGCGTGTTGCCGCATCGGCCGCGAAGATCCACGTGCGGGGGGCCGGCTGCACCGTGGTGCCCGCGGCCACGACCATGCCGTCCTGCCCGGCGATGTCGTATCGCGAAAATCCGCCGGCCGCGAAATCCGCTGACGTGAGATGCAATTCGCCGACGCGACCCGATGCCGTACCGCCAATGGACACGAACGACGTCGAGAGCGACAAAGTGCCGCCCTTCGCCGCCGAATAGCCGCGCAACTGCCCGGCGAGCACCAGCGTCGACCGTGCAGCTTCACCATCGCCGAGCAGAAAACGTCCGCTCGACAGTGTGATCGATCCGGCATCACCGGCGTTCAGCCGGCCGGCGGCCGTCCAGCGCGCGCCGCCCGACACATCCACCACGCTCCCCCGTTGCAGCACGACGTCGGTGGTGGAGACCAGGCTCACGCTGCCGCCCTTGATGGCGATCGCGCCGATACCGGCTGACGGAGACGTGCCGACGATGTCGTTGGTCCACAGGCCGCGGGTGAGCAGGTGACCGCCTGCACCCACATCGATGCCGTATTCCGACGCCGCCAGCGCCGGCAGCGTCAGGTGACTTTCCAGCGAGATCCTGCCACCAGGAGTGACGATCGAACCGTCGACCTCGATCCGGCGCCCCGTCAGGCTGACCGAGCCGCCGGGATCGGTCCGGAAGGTCACGCCGGCCTCGACCGACACTACGCCGTTGCCATAGGCCGCGATGCGTGAGAAGCCTCCCCGCGACAACGCCGCGGCGTCGAGTTCAACGCGATTGACGAACGCCGCGCCAAGGGCGCTGTCGGCAGCGAACGCCGTTGGCAACAACTGACGCTGGCTGACGAAGGCGATGTCGCCGAGTTTGAAGTTGCCGGCCGCGGCCGCGCCCGACGACGAGTCGCCGATGATGAGCCTCCCACCGCCGGGAAGCGAACCGACATCGCGCTGAAGCGGCCCCTTGATCGTCGACCCATCGAGCTTGCCGTCGAGGACCACCGCATGCCCGACGACCTCGATGGTGCCCGCGCTCTTGCCTTCGCGATAGCCGCTCTGCACCTGCTGGCTTCGCACCGAATCGACCTGGCTCGAGACCTTGCCATTGGCGTCGAACGTCTGGAACTTGTCGGCAAAGCCGACATACAGGCGATCGCGCGAGGCCGTGCCGATGTCGTACACCTTGCCATCGGCCCCGTTCAGCTTGGTGGCGGCGCCATAGCCGTCGGCGTATTGGATGCTGCCGCCCGAGACGTCGAGCACGCTGTTGGCGCGCGTGATCACGTCGCCTTCGGACCGGACCGTGATCGAACCGCCAGTGGTGCTGCGCTCGCCTACGGTTCGACCCACCTGTCCCAGATAACCCGACACGTCGGCCAGCGTGGTGCCCTGGCGGATGTCGATGGTGACGGTCTTGCCGCGCAGGAATCCATCGCGCTGCAATGGTGCATCACGCAGTTCGTTGCCGCGCAGTTGCACGTCGATGAAGTTGCGCTCCATCGCCACGCCAACGTCGACCACACCGCCGACATCGATGCGGCTGCCCTTGCCGACATAGACCCGGACGCCGTCGACGGCCGGCAGACCCGGGTCCTGGAACACCTGCCCCTGCTGCGCCACGATGCGCACGTCGCCGCTGGGCGCGACGATCGCGGCACCGTCTTCGAGACGGATGTCGCGACCCGCGATGTCGATCAGCGAATGGGTGAAACCCTGGCTGTCCTGCGTGGTGGTCTTGTTGGCAAGATCCGGCGTGACTTCGGTCACGCTGCCGGCGCCGAACACCACGGTGCCGGTGCGCTTGCCCTGCAGTTGCTGAACCCCATTGACGTTGACCGTCTGGGCCGCGCCGTCCTCGACGGCGGTATCGCGGCCGATGATGCGGATCGACCCATTGAGGTTCACCGACGTGGTGGCACGCACGCGGCCGGACTGGTTCACCGCCAGGGCGGCGAGTGTGACGTTGCCACGCTCGGCGATGATCTGGCCCAGGCGGTTGATCTGGCCCTGCGCATCGTTGGTGACCGTGCCGCCGATGTTCACGCGAGTGCCGCCGGCGTCATTGCCGACGAACGGATCCACCTCGACCAGGAAGCCCCGCAGCGTCGTGTCGGTCGGCGCGGACAGATATACCTTGGACCCCGCGGCCAGGATGGTCTGGCCCTCCGGCGTGCGGATCACCCCCTGGTTCACGACGTTGGGCGCGAGCACGACCACGCGACCGTTGGTCTTGCTCACCAGTTGCGCACCCGGGAATATCTGGATCAGGCTATCGCGGAACTGCTCCGCCGTGCCGCCCCACGTGAAGGCCGGCTGGCCCAGGGTGAGCGACAGCACCCCGCGGTTGAAGGTGTCGTTGGCAATGTCCAGGGTCGAGGCGTACAGCGACTGCATGTCGAGCTGCGCGCCGTCCTTGAACAGGATGCCATTGCGGTTGATCAGCATGATCTCGCCGTCGGCGCGGATCGAGCCGGCGATGGTGCTCGGGTTCGCGTCCCAGATGCGGTTGAGCGCCGACCAACTGGTGTTGCCGTGCTGGTTGAACACCACGCCCTGGCCGCGCTCGAGATTGAACTGCTGCCAGTCGAGGATCGCCCGCGGCTGGGTCTGCTGGATGGTCAGCAGGTTGGCGTTGGTGTGAGCCGCATCGATGTTCGCGTTGGTCCACTGGATCGTGCTGTGGGGAATGAGCCCGGCCGGTTGATCCGCGAACGCCGGCAGCGCCAGCATCGCGATCAGCGTGGCGCCGGTTGCGGCGGCGACGCCGCGCCGGGTACCGGGAGCCTTGCCTTGCGCACGCGCGGTTTCGGCTACGGGCACCAGCGCGGCGATGCAGCGGTTGAAGACGAGACGATGGCGGTTTGCATTCATTCAAGTGGCCTCAGAAATCGTAGGCGACGCGGAAACTGAGGCGGGTGTCACCTGCCTGGGTGCGTGTTACCGACTGCAAGGCAAGGGCGAAGTCCACGGCGGCAGACACACCGTTGCGTGCGTGCAGGCGCAGGCCCAGGCCGGTACTGGACAGCCCGAAGGTGGAGCGCTGAGTGGCCTGTGGCTGCTGCACCCGTGCGAACCCCTGGTCGAAGAAACCGAACAGCAAGAACTGATCGAAGCGCCCGGCGTCGATCAACTGCGGTGAGCGCACCTCCAGCCGTCCGGAGACCCCGTTGTCGCCGAGCTGCTCGGCTTCGTAGTAGCCGCGCACCGAGTCGGCACCACCGACCAGGAACTGCTCGGTGCCGATCAGTGGCTGGCTCGATACCTGGCCGGCAAGCCGGACGAGAAACGAATAGCCTTTCGGCAGCACTTGCTCGCGCTGGGCGTCAGCGCGCAGGTAGAGATAGTTGGCCCGAGCGTTCGAGCGGCGGTTGTTGAACTCGTCGTCGTAGTTGCCGAACAGGCGCCCGCGCGGCGCGAAATTGGCGCTGACGTTGGTCTGCGTGATGCCCTTCTCGCCGGCCAAATAGGCGGTGTGCTGGAGCACCGCCGGCACATAGCTGATCGGGGTGCTGAAGTTGTCGGCGCCGATCAGGTTGATCGTGTCACGAAACGCCTTGTAGTCGACGCCGACACCGACCGACTGCGACCAGGCGCCACGCGAGGGAATCGGCGTGATCACGCGGGCGCCGAGGATGCGGCCGGCACCGACCACATTGAGCGAGCCCGACGCTGCCACATCGCTCTTGGAGTCGACCCCGTAGAGCGCGAGGGTGGAGTTGGTGCCGCGCAGCGGCATCGAATAGCTGCCGGTGACGGCGCGCACCTGCTGGAGATCTTCGGGCGATGTCAGGAACGAGAGGCTGGCGCTGTGCTCGCGCTGCCACAGGTTGTCCCATCGCAGGCTCGCGAGAAAGCGCAGCGGCTGCGTGTTCAGGCTCTGGCGATTGTTCAGTTCGAAACTGCCATGAAACGGGCGCTTGTCGTCCACCTTGAGTTCCACCTCGACCGTACCCGGATAACGGCCGGGTTTCAGGATGGGCGTGACGCGGCGGTCCGGCGTTCGGTTGAGCGCGGACAGGTCTTTTTGCACCTGCGGAAAGTAGGGCACTTCGCCGGCGGCCACCGACGGCGCCCGTTCGCGGATCCAGCCGCGCGAGTAGTAGCGGTTGCCGCTGATGCGCAGCCGATCGACGACACCTTCGGTGACCCGCAACGTGACCTTGCCCTCGACCACCTGCTGCACCGGCAGGTCGACGAACACGGTGAGATAACCGGCGTCCCGGTAGACGACCTCGAGCGCTTCGGCAACCTTGCGCAGGTCGGCCACCGGACGGTCCGGTCCGAGGAAGGGGTACACAGCGCGTTCGATCTCGATGGCGGACAGCACGCTGTTGCCCTCGATCATGAACTCGAGGACGTCCAGGCGGCCTTCGTCGGCATCGGCAGGCGCCGCAGGGCCGCTCAGTTCGGGCCGGGGCGCGGTCGGGCTTGCAGCCGCATGAACAGCGGGAACCAGAGTCATCAGCGCCAGAGCAGGCGCAGCGAGCCAAGCGCACAACCAGCGCTTGAGCTGCCACATCGTCATCGGCGACCGCGCAACGAACACGTCGGCATCATCGAAATTCCGTTTGCAAATGACCGCCCGAAAAACGCCAAACCCCTCCGGAGAGGGGATTGGCGTCCGATCGCTGCCGGGCCGCATGAGGCCGGTCCGGCAGGGTCATGCAGCGCGTCAGTTGCAGACGCGCGAGAAGTTGCCGCAGGTGTCGCCCGCGCGGAAGGCCTTGGCCGTGTTGGCCGTACCGCAGGCGTTCGTGGTGCCAGGCAGGCCGGCAACCCAGTTCGAGCTGTTGAAGGCAGATTGGCCTGCACGCTTGATGAACAGGTCGGCGAAGTCCTTCTTCAAACCGGCGAGCGGGTTCGGGGCGGTCGACTTGCGGTACTGGAACGAGAGCTCGACGGCGAACTCGTAGTTGCCCTCGATCAGATTGGCCTTGGTCGGGGCCAGGCCCGTGCCAGTGACAGTCTGCAGGCCGGCATTCAGGTGCCCGGCGCCGTTCATGGTACGGAACGTCCAGCCGTTTTCCTTGCCGAGGCTGTCGACAGAAAGGGTGCCCAGGGCACCATAGCCGCCGGTACCGAAGTTGGCCGAGTAGGTGGCGCCCGAGCCGTCCTTCCAGGTGTGGACGCCGCCGTTGTTGGCCTTGGCCAGACAATTGCGCACGTCGCCCGAACCGGCATTCTCGATGACGAGATAGCCTGCGGTGACATCGACCGTGAACGGATCCGCCTTGGTACCCGTACCGCCGGTGATGGTGGCGGTGTCACCCTGCGTGGCCGGCGTGGCCGACGCGCCGCAAGGGAAGTTGGTGAAGTACCAGTTGTAGGCGGACTGGGTGCCCGAACCCGGGACACGGCGGCAGACAACGATGTTGTCGCTCGTGGCGGGCGCCGTTGCGCCGAGACCGGACCAGGTGGTCACGATCGCGGTGAGGGCGGAACCATAGCCGGCGCGCGACAGGAAGAAATCGCCCACGGCATTGGTGACGGGCAGGCCCATCATCAGGATGTTGGCGGGGAAGGCCGTGAGTCGGGCGACTTCGGCGCTGCTGAGCTGGGTCTGGCCGAACTCGACGTTGAGCGGATCCTTGAACAGGGCCGGCTCGACATCGGATACCCCGAAATCGGGACGGGCTTCGTCGCCAGTGGCAACGCCCAGGCCGGGATCGACACCCTTTTCGGCGCAGCGGTAGATGCCGCCGGTGAAATCGGGGCAATTGAGGGCCGTGACCGGCATCGTGGCGATGTTCTCGCTGCGAGCAACGGCGTTGACACCCCACACCGAACCGCCCTTGGCGCGATCCGTCAGCAGGATATTCTTGCCGCGCAGCGTGGCGGGAATGTCGGTCGTGGTCTTCATCGTGCCGAAGTAGGCGCGATAGCCGGCGCCGTCATCGGAGATGGTGGTGGTGCCGACCGTGCCGCCATTGTCGTAGTACGTGAAGAACGCACCGTCGAACAACTGGCTGGCGAGGCCGCCGAGGAAGTTCTGCGGGGCCGAGGCACCCGACAGATAGACGGAAAGGTCAGGCGCGGCGAACGGGCTCGCGGGCGTGGCTTGCGCTTGCGTGGCGACACCGGCGCAGATCAGCGCGCAGGCAGCGGAAATCTTCGTGATCGTATTCATGAATGTCCTCATGTTGAGTTTGCAGGGGCCGTCGAGCCCTGTGGCCTCCCCCGACTGATCGAGGCCGACACCGGGCACCCGTGAAGAGTGCCCGGACGACATGACAGGAAATCGCTTAGGCGCGGGCAGCGCGACGGCGGGCGATGGCGCCGATGGCCAGCAGGCCGACAGCCATCATGGCGTAGGTTTCCGGCTCGGGAACCGAGTAGACCAACGTGCCATCGGTGTTCAGCTTCCAGCCAGCGTAGCGAAAGGTAGGCGAACCGTAGATGAACGACTTGGCATTGCCGGCGCCGATGGAGGAGTTTTCCCAGTAGGCAGCGAACGACATGTATTCGCCGACCGCCGCAGTGTTGTTGAAGTCGATGAAGGAATTGAACTTCGGACCGAAGTTCTTGAAGCTGGCCGCGTCACCGCCGACGAACAACGAACTGGCGTTGATCGCTTCGCCAGCAACACCGGGGGTGTTGTCGCCTTCGGGACCCTGGTTGGTGTTGGTGGAGAACTTGGCGATCTCCGTGCTGACGTTGCGAAAGGCCGAAACCGACTGCTGCGTTGCGCCCGTGGCGGTGTTGACCGTGGTCAGGACGCGATCGCGACCGGCGGAATCACCACCGACGACGCTCCACACCATGTTGGCGAACGAGCCGGCGCCCAGGAATGCGACGACCTTCGGATCCAGCACCGTGATGCTGAAACCGTTGGTGTTCTTGTTGGCGCTGAAGACCGGATCAGCGGCGGTCGTGTTGTCGGACAACCAGTTGTTGACGCGACCGGCAGCCGTGCCGCCGCTGCCCGTCATACCGCCGAGGTCGACGACCAGCGTCTTGTCATCGTCGAAGGCATCCGTGCCACGGGTGTCGTAGAGCGAGAGGAACAACTCGCCGTTGCCGGTGGACGGCTGGGCGATCTTGGCCTGCGCGGCGCCCGCGCCGAGCGCAAGGACGACAGCGGCGATTGCGGTGTATTTGATTTGCATCTGGAATCTCCTAGAGGTTGGTCTGCCTGAAAACAAAGCCCCGAACAGCGCCCGATAGGCCTGCTTCCATCGACACGGACGGTCACCGAAGTCCGGTGCCCGTCTCGTGCTGCTACATTGCCGTCTACCCATGACATCCCTCGCATCGGGTGCGGGTGCCGCGCTAGTCCGAAACAACCAGATCGCGGATGAGCCACATGCGGACGACCGCCTTAACTTTTGTATCTTTCCGCATTCTGGATTTCCGACATTGCACGGCCATGACATTGATGCAATGCGGTTATGAGCCGATCGGCCCATGAGAACCTGTCTTCCCGGGAGATTCGGCCGGTGTCTTCGATGAAAGACAGCTATTTCGGTATCGGAACCCCGGATTGCCATGAGCCGAACGGCTTATTCGAAATGTTTCCGATCTGACAGCTTCGGTCGATCAGATCGGGCCGGACTTGATCACCTGAAGCGAGATGCCCCGGGCAACCGCCTGCGCGCGGTTCTGCACGTTGAGTTTTTTGAGAATCTTCTGCACGTGGTTCTTCACGGTGAGCGGGCTGATGTCGAGAATGTGGCCGATCTCGAGATTGCTCTTGCCGTCGCGCACCCATTGCAGGATTTCGATCTCGCGCGCCGTGATCAGGCGGTCGGTCGGGGGCGGTGCGTACTGCTCCAGACGCTCGTTGGCGAGCATGCGCACGAACGCCGCGTGCACGTACGGGATGAGCAGTTCGAGGATGTAACCGAGTTTCCCGGTCAGGGGTTGCGGCAGGTTGGCGAAGATGAAATGCGTGCTCGGATGCCCTGACATCACCGGCATGCCGTGTATCGCGATATTCGGAAAGGCATGCTTGAACAAGGCGCTTTCGAAGCGGCGGTAGACGGTGGCATTCCGATCCGAATTACACAGCAGCAGCGGTTTCTCGCCACGCTCGGCCCAGGCCCGCACCGCCTGGATCATCAGGCCGTTTTCCGGATCGTTGATGCTCTCGACGTCCTGGCCGGGCAGCGGGTAACTCGCGAAGTGTTCGACCACCAGCGAACGCCGGCTGTAGTCGCCATAGGAGCAGATCATGACCTCGTGTGGGATCAGGCTCTGGAGTCGGCCCTGTACCCACAGAAAGAACTGGCTCTTGCGCCGGACGTCCAGCGATCCGTGTATCACGTGCATGAGGCGCTCGACATCACGAGCCGAGAGCGTGACGACGTCGGTCATGGCCAGACATGACGAGGGAACAGACGCATGGGTCGGCGACACTCCGTTGGGCAACGGTCCGATTCCGGAGAATGCCGGGTCGCGCACCGTCAGCGTCGCAGTGTGACGACCGACTGTTACAGCCCCATGGACGTTTTGCGACAGCGCGCAGGTGACGCCCACCCCCAGGCTGCGCTTCGCTACGCCTTCCCCCTCGAGGGGGCGCAGCATCCTCGGGGGACCCTGTGGTGCTGCCTCCCGTCAGTCCAGGCTGTCGAGCGAGAGGGTTCCGACGTTTGCGCCGGCGTTCACGAGACTGGTGGCAGCCACCTTGTCGCGCCGGAACACCGCCCAGTAAAGCGGCGGGAAGCGATCCTTGCCCAGCAGGTTGGGATCGGCGCCGGCATCCAGCAGCGCCCGCATCACCTCGATGTGGCCACCACGCACCGCCAGGATCAGCGGCTGCCAGCCGTTGCGGTCACGCCGGGTCGTGTCGGCGCCATGGTCCAGCAATTGGCGGGTGATGCCGGCGCGGCCCAGTCGCGCCGCGATGTGCAATGGCGTCGATCCATCCGCCTGCTTCAGATCGGGGCTCGCGCCGCTGTCGAGCAGCAGGCGTACCACGCGATCATGACCGCCGAGCACCGCCGCGCCGAGGGCGCTCATGCCATCGGCCCCGATCTGATCGGGGCTGGCGCCATTGTCGAGCAACACGCGAGTGGCTTCGGCGTGGCCACCGGCGGCCGTTGCGACCAGCGGCTTTCGACCGTCGGCCGATGCCGTGTTCGGGCTTGCACCGGCGGCAAGCAGTGCCTTCATGCCCTTGACGTCTGCCGGCGCCGCGGCCTGGACCAGCGCATCCTGCTGCCCGGACCGATGGCGGTCCGGGCGCTCGCCCAGGTTCGATCGCATCACGACAAGGTCACTCGCCATCGCCGGCCGACCGAGACGTTCGCGTGGCATCGCCTCACCCTCTGATACCAGAAAGCGCGGCGCGGCGCCCGCCTTCGGGGCCGTGGCACAGCCTCCGCCCAGCAGGGACGCAATCAGCAACGCGGGGAGGGCGAGAGCCCGGAGGTCGGTCAGGAGAAGAGCGGTATTCACGGGCGTGGGAAGAAGCGTCTGACGATGCATGAAGGTAGCGGCACTACAGCTTGAGCGGCGGCATGTTACCGCCGTGGTTGCAGGCATTCTGGCGCAACGCGGCACTGCGCAGGCAATCGAAGCGTTTGGATACTTCGGCAATGCCGAAGCAGGCTGCCGTCTCGGACTCGCGCTGCACCGAACAGCGATCGGTCGGGCGCTCCGGTGGCGGCGGCTCGGGCACCACGACCGCTGCAACCTGCGGCGCGCCGGGAGCACCGAGCGTTTCCGGTGACGCCATGATGGCGCCGCCGCCTTCGCCGCCCATCGTCGCGCCACCGAGGTACACAAAGCGCCAGTCGCCGTAGCTGCCGGCATCCGCGAACGCATCTTCACCCTTGCCGAATCCGGTCTGGCGCATCGGCCGTCCCGGCGCGAGACTGTAGACGCCGGTGATGCGGTCTCCGAGCTTGACCAGACCCCAGGGTTGGCCGGCGACGGCGAACGGATCGGGATACAGCCGCCGCAGATAACGTCGCACCTGCGGCTGCCGCCGATCGAGCAGCAGATCGTCGAGCGACTTCGGAAACTCGCCCACGCCCGACGAGTTCTTGAAGTAGCGCTCGATCGCCTCGCGGTATTCGCGCCCGGCGAACAGCAGTTGCGCTTCCTTCTCGCGCTGGGCAATGGTGCGCCAGACCTCGCCCGCCGCGGCGAGCGCGATGCCCATGGCCACCACCATGAAGAGCACGGCAAGGTAAGTGAACCCACCATTGCGCTGTCGCCGCGATCGCATGCGATCAGCTCGACGCCACATCGCGGGCGCCCCCGATCTCGCGGCCCAGCGCCGCGACCATCGCGTTCACGACGCCGGTCCAGTCGCCGGGCGCGGATTGCCGGAACACCCGCAGGCTCGGATACCAGGGGCTGTCGCCGCGGTCGAGCAGCCAGCGCCAGTCGGTGTCGAAGCGATTGAACAGCCACACCGGGCGGCCGAGCGCGCCGGCCAGATGCGCCACGGCGGTATCGACCGAGAGAATCAGGTCGAGATTCATCATCAACGCCGCGGTGTCGGAAAAATCACCCAGCTCGGCGTCGAAGTGCTCGATGCGCAAACCGCCGCTCGCATCATCGGCCTGTTGCACGGCAGGCCCTTGCTGCAAACTCACAAACGTGACCCCGGCGAGTGCGGCAAACGGCCGCAGCAGATCGAAAGGCAGACTGCGCCGCGCATCGGCGCGGTACTCGGGATTGCCGGCCCAGGCAACGCCCACCTTGAGTCCGGGCAGCGCGGCGACCCGTTCACGCCAGCGCTCGATCTTCGCCGGCTCGGCGAACAGATACGGCGTGTCGGCCGGAATGGTTTCGAGAGTGGTGCCGAACAGCAGGGGCAGACTCATCAGCGGCGCGTAGCAATCGAATGCCGGCAGCGGGTCGCCGAGCGCGATGGCGGCTTCGACACCCGGCAGATCGCGATACAGCGGCCGGATCGGGCGCTGACACAGCACCATGACCCGTCCGC
>JANMWG010000026.1:0-6042 GCA_031393885.1 Betaproteobacteria bacterium
TGTCGGACTCAGGATGATTCGGCTGCAACGGCGGGAGAGCGGTCCATATCTCGCCGATTTCTCCTGGCATATTCCCGATATGCGCGTCGAAATCGACAAAATCCGGCCTCGCTCTCCCACCGTTTCGCTATCGAACACCTAAGCCCGACAGGCTGCCAGGTGACGACAATCGGTTTTGCGGTGACTTCAGGATTTTCGACGGTGGTAAAGTTGATCCGATACGCTGAATATTTCGCTTGGCAATCGTCTCCCTGATCCCATGCCCAGTCCTTTGTTCTCACCGATCCGCCTGCGCGGTCTCGAACTGCCCAACCGTGTCGTGGTCGCTCCCATGAGCATGTACAGCGCGACCGACGGCTGCGCCGGCAACTGGCATCTGCAGCACGTTGCGCAGTTCGGCCTGTCGGGTGCCGGCCTGTTCGTGATCGAGGCGAGCGCCGTCTCGGCCGAAGGCCGGTCGAGCCTTCGCTGCCTCGGGTTGTACGACGACGCCTGCGAGGCGGCGCTGGCGCGCGTGCTCGAGTACAGCCGCAGCCTGGGGGTGTGCGCGATCGGCATCCAGCTCGGGCACTCCGGGCGCAAGGCCGGTGGCAGGCCGCCCTGGGAAGGCCGCGCGCCCCTCACCGACGCCGAAGGGCGCTGGCAGGGTATCGCCCCGTCGGCGATCCCGCTCGCCGCGGACTGGGCCGCTCCCCGTGCGATGGGGCCTTCCGACTTTCAGCGCGTGCGCGACGCCTTCGTCGCCGCCACGCGGCGCGCCCTGCGCCTGGGCATCGATCTGGTCGAGCTGCACGCCGCGCATGGCTACCTCCTGCACCAGTTCCTGTCGCCGCTCACCAATCGCCGCGATGACGCCTACGGCGGCAGTCTCGACGCGCGCATGCGCTTTCCCCTCGAAGTGATCGCCGCGGTGCGCGATGCCTGGCCGTCCGACCGGCCGCTCGGCATGCGCATCTCCGCCACCGACTGGCTCGATGGCGGCTTCAATCCCGACGAGGCCGTGGGGTTCGTGCGCGCGGCGCAAGCCATCGGCTGCGACTACGTCTGTGTCTCGACGGGAGGCCTCGACCCCGCTGCGCCGGTGCCGTTGCGCGAGGGCTATCAGGTGCCCTTCGCCGCGCGCATCCGGGCCGACACCGGCATGGTCACGCGCACCGCCGGGCTGATCGTCCATGCGCAGCATGCCGACGCGATCATCGCGACCGGCGAGGCCGACCAGATCGTTCTCGCGCGCACCATGATCGATGATCCGCGCTGGGTCTGGCATGCGGCCGAGGCGCTGGGGGTCGATGTCGCGTATCCGAAGCCCTACGAACGCGCCAAGGCCCGCATGTGGCCGGGTGCCGCCCTGACGCGGCCACACGAGACGGCCGCACCGAGCGGTGCATGACCTCGCTGCAATCACCAGCAAGCCGTGTCGCCACGAACCCGAGGAACCCGCCATGAAGATCGGTGCCGCCGTCGTGTCCGCCAACGCCGCCAGCACGTTGCTCGGCGGGCACCGCCGTCTGCCCCTGAACGGGGCGGCCTTGAACCATCACACGGGTGTGTCGTGTTTCGCGGAATATGCGGTCGTCTCGCGGCGCTCGAGCGTCAGGATCAAGGCAGGCATCACGCATCGTGATGCCTGCGGTTCGCCATGCACGACACCGGCCTCATCGGCGATGTGCTCGAAGCCTATGAGAGATTGATCCTCGATGCCATGCGCGGTGATCACACCGTGAGGCGGCGGCGGGGTGTGGGACACCGTCATCAACTGGGCGCGTCATCGGTGGAATCAGCGGCTGGCGCGTCCGTGTGCATGCGGTGGCCGCGGGGATCATGCTTCGAAATTGCCGACCCGATCGCACGCGTGAGTTTGTGAACTGCACTTTCGATGGCCTGGTGGGCATTGCCCGCATGGTCTTTCACGACCACCGCCGCCAGGCCCACCAGCCGCGCTTCGATCGTGCAATGGATGGCTTCGGCACCGGCCTTGGCGTTACTGTCGGCGTCGGACAGGTAGGCTTCGACGCGCGTGACCCGGTCGCCAAAACGCTCCAGCGCTGCCTGCACGACCACCTCGAGGTGTTCAGCCATCTGATGCCGTCCGTCGGTGTTGTGGTCGGCGTGAAGCAGCACTTGCATGATGTTTTCCTGGTAATAAGAGGCTGGTTCGCTTCGCGCGGTGCCCGTCGGGAGGGATCATGCCAGCAGTCGCATCGTGTGTCTGTGCCCTGGCGCACAGAGCGGAGGTCCATTGGGCTCGATGCACCGGCCGTGGCAAGATCGGGGTTGACACCATTTTGTCCGGGTTCCATCGATGCTGATCAACTGTGTCGTCTACGAAAACGGCGCCAAGCTGGCCGACATCCAGGTCGCGGACATCAGCGACTACATGACTCGTCCCGGCTGCTTCGTCTGGGTGGCGCTGCTCGACGCGACGCCGGCGGAACTCGACGAGATGAAGCACGAGTTTGGCTTGCATGAGCTCGCCGTCGAAGACGCCCGCCATGGACACCAGCGCCCCAAGATCGAGGAGTACGGCGCTTCGCTCTTCGTCGTGCTGCATCTGCTCGAACGCACTGGCGACGGCGGCAACGACCTCAACGTCGGCGAGGTGGATGTGTTCGTCGGCCCGAACTACGTGTTGTCCGTTCGCAACCGCAGCAAGCTCGGCTTTCTCGGGGTGCGGGAGCGCTGCGAACGCGAGCCCGAACTGCTGCGAAGCGGCTCCGGGTTCGTGCTCTACGCCTTGATGGACGCGGTGGTGGACCGCTACTTCCCGATCATCGACGGTCTCGAAGACGAGCTGGAGACGATCGAGCAGCAGATCTTCAACCGCGGCGCGGCGCGCAAGAGCATCGAACGGCTCTACGAACTCAAGCAGCGGGTGATGGTGCTCAAGCATGCGGTCGCACCGCTGCTGGAGGGCGCCGGCAAGCTGCATGGCGGACGGGTGCCGCAGATCTGCATCGGCTCGCAGGAGTACTTCCGCGACATCTACGATCACCTTGGCCGCATCGCGAGCTCGATCGACTCGATTCGCGACACCATCGGCACCGCCATTCACGTCAACCTGTCGATGGTCACCATCGAAGAGGCCGAAGTGACCAAGCGCCTGGCGGCGTGGGCCAGCATCTTCGCCGTCTGCACCGCCTTCGCCGGCATCTGGGGCATGAACTTCGAGCACATGCCTGAGCTGAAATGGCAGTACGGCTACGTCGCGGGGTTGTTCCTCATCGTGTCCACGTGCGGCTATCTCTACTATCGCTTTCGACGCGCGGGGTGGTTATAGCCGGCCACGATCGACGCCGGCCTCCGCGATCGGGGATCGATCAACCCGATTTCGACCACGGATTCACCAGGGCGAGACCGCAACCTTCGAAGTCGCCCACGTTGCGTGTCGCGAGCCTGGCGGCATGATGCTTCGCGATCGCGGCGATCTGGGCATCGAACTGCGAGATCGGCTGGCCGCGGGCGCGGCGGGTGACGACGATGTCGACGTAGGCGAATGCAGCTGCGCTATCGAAGGGCAGGACTCGTCCGGAAAAGTCTTCGTTGAACATTGCGCCCACGGCGGATTCCAGCGCCGCGCGCCGCTTGCCATTCGGCAGGAGGCGGGCGCCGAGCATCATCTCCGCCTGGGTAACGGCACTCACGAACAGCGTCTCCACCGATTGGGACGCGAACCATGCCAACACCGCCGACTCAGGGTTGAGCCGCAATAGCTCGGACAGCACGTTGGTATCGAGCAGGACCTTCACGCGCGCCGCTTGCGGGAAGTGCCAGGGTTGGACGCAAGCCTTTTTCGGGCGGCGGCGGGCTCTTCGAGAACTGGTGGCGGGCGCACCGGATCGCGCGCTTCGATCGGTAGCCGGACGTCGCCGAATGCCATGAACCTGGATCGGATACGGGTGGCGAGATCAGGCGTTGGCGGGGACGCCTCCTGTAATGCCGCTCGCAGGATCTGGCGCGCCTCTTCTTCCATCGATCGATTGCGCGATGCCGCGCGCACGCGCAAGCGGCTCTTGAGCGTGTCTTCCAGATTGCGAATGGTCAGTGTGGCCATGGAATTCTCCTCGACTGCTTACAGTGTATGCAACGCATGCATTGACAGCAATGCCGGTTTCCAGGGAAAGAGACGGTTGTCCGAGCCTGCGGGCGAGAATGAGCAGGACACCACCACAGCCATGTGAAAATAGGTATTCACCGGCGTAGCCCACCCATGCACACACGCCCCATCCCCGCCACCGGCGAGCCGCTGCCCGTGATCGGCTGCGGCACCTACAAGGGCTTCGATGTCGCGCCCGGGAGCGCCACGTATGCGCAACTGCCCGGTGTGCTCGATGCCTTGTTCACCGCCGGTGGCTCGGTGCTCGACAGTTCACCGATGTATGGCCGGGCCGAAGCCACCGTCGGTGAGCTGCTGGCGCATCCGGAGTCGACGGCCATCCCCAGCCTGCGCTTCGCGCCGGCTTCCCCCATCAGGGGGCGCAGCATCCTCGGGAGACCCTGTGGTGCTGAGCCTCGCGCCTTTCTCGCCACCAAGGTCTGGACCCGTGGGCGCGACGCCGGCATCGACCAGATGCAGCGCTCGATGACCCTGATGAAAGCCGATCGCCTCGACCTCATGCAGATTCACAATCTGGTCGACTGGAAACTCCACCTCCGGACTCTGCGCGACTGGAAGGAGGTCGGCCGCATTCGCTACCTGGGCGTCACGCACTACACCTCGAGCGCTTACGCCGATCTCGAAGCCGTCCTGCGTGCCGAGCCGCTCGATTTCGTCCAGATCAACTATTCCATCGCCGACCGGGCGGCGGAAAAACGCCTGCTGCCGCTGGCGGCCGAACGCGGAATTGCGGTACTCGCCAACCTGCCGCTGGGCAGCGGTAGCGTGCTGCGGTCGGTGCAGGGCCTGCCCCTGCCAGGCTGGGCCGCCGGCCTGGCCTGCACCAGCTGGTCACAACTGTTCCTCAAGTTCGTCATCTCGCATCCGGCCGTGACATGCGCGATCCCCGGCACCGGGCAGGCGGCGCACATGGCCGACAACGCGCAGGCGGGGACGGGGCCGATGCCGGACGAAGCGCAACGGCGGCGCATCGCGCAGTGGTGGGAGCAGGAGCGGGGGTGAGGATGCATCACCGCAAGTCGCGGCGAGTGGCTACTTCAACGCCTTCACCAACGCCTCGAATTGCACGTGGAGCGACTTGTCGTGCGGTGTCACCGGCGGAATCTTCCGGGTGATGCCCAGCAACTGGTACACCGCCGTCTGCGACGAGCATCGTTTCGCGTTGGCCATTCAAGGTGCAGTGCAGACCCGTCACGACGAACTTTCCGTCTTCTGTCTTGTGGCCGACGTCGGTCACCGTGCAATCGGTGACCAGGCGAACGCCTTGTTCCTGGAGCCAACGCTGCAGCGGAACGACCAGCGAATCGTACTGGTTGAGCACGGTGCGCTTGACCCCGGCCAGCGTCTCGATGCGCGTGAACTCGAGCATGAAGCGGTGCAGGTAGCGCCTGACCTCGACCGCACTGTGCCAGGGCTGGAAGGCGAAGGTGGTGGCCCACATGAACCAGAACCTGGTCTCGAAGAAGTCCGGCGACAGGTGGTCGGTGATGCAGCTCGAGCCCAGCGAGGATTCGTCGGCGCTGCTCAACTGGAGCAGCTCCAACCGGTCGTGCATCGAAAAGCCCATCGACGCCACGGGCACTTTCGCGCGCCGGCTGTCGACCAGGCGCGCCTTCGACCAGGAAAGTCTCTGGGATCGCATGGCAGGGCGCGGCCACCTGCTGCCGGCACACATCGACGAGCTGGCCGGGCAGCCCTGCCGGTTTCATCGCGACTGCGCGGTGGCCGACCCGCACGGACCGGCAGGCCAACCCGCGCAACTGCGCGCACCCGTGCTCGACAATCTCGCCGCGCTGGACGACGCGTGCGTTGCAGATCACGACCAGGCTCTGCTTCACGGGCTTCGGGAATGGGAAGCAGCGACCTTCGCCTCGCTCGAAAGCGTGTTCACGGCGCGCCTGCGCGAGGGCAGGGTGTGCGACGTCCAT
>JANMWG010000042.1:0-1553 GCA_031393885.1 Betaproteobacteria bacterium
ATGATGGCGACGCAGAGGCGGTGGTGACGCATCCCCGGCCGCGACGTGTTCCTTTTCTTCCTTGCGCTTCGACCACTGCACCTTGAGTGCGTCGACGTCGATCTCCAGGTCGCGCACCGGCGGATGGCCGGGCACGGTGTACTCGGCCTCGACCAGCGTACCGCAACCGGGACAGTAGTACTCCAGGATCGCGCACCATTCGGGATCGGGCGAGAAGGTCTTGGCGTACTTTTTCGGATCGAGCAACGGCGGGTGAATTTCGCGTGGATCGCGGTGATGCACCAGCAGGCCCTCCTTGTACAACTCGCGCGCCGGGCCGATGACATGGTTGCAGTTGCGGCATTCCCACTGCTCGGTGTCGAGGTCGATGCGCAGGTATTCGGTGATGAGTACTTTCATTGTCGTCTCTCCTACTTCAGTTTCGTCAGGATGGTGTCGCGGTTGGCATTGATTTCAAAACGCCAACCGGCGCCGACACGACCGGTGAAATATGCTTCTTCGAGAATGCATGGGCCTTCGCCCGTAGCGCCCGATGGTTGCTCTTCGATGCGGAACACCGGCAAGTCGACGCTGGTCTTTGCCGCCGTCTGCACCCGGCGCTTGCCGCTCGATACGGCAGGCACCGCTACAGTATTTTTTACCGACGCGAAACTTGCGTGATTGATTTTTTTGACAACGCGCAGCGCGACCGAAACGTGATCGCTGTCGATCAGGTCTTTCGGCAACGCTTTCCCCGGTGACCACGGCAGTTCAGATTCGTCATCACCGCGCACGCGGACCACGCCCCACTCCAGCACACACTCGTCGAACTCGAAACCTTCGGCGAACATGTCGCGGCGGGCACGGTGAGTCAGCTCCTCGACTACCTCTTCGGTGGCAGCCTTTGTCAGGGTGCGCACCCGGCCCTGATAGCTCTGTCCAATGTCGGAAAAACCGATGCCGAACGCCGAGAACACCGCAGCCAGTCCGGGGATGATGGCGCTCTTGATGCCTGCCGCCTCGGCGATATCGGTGACGAGAAAGGGGCCGGCACCACCGAAAGCCGCCAGCGTCGTATTGGCGTCGATCTTGGTGTAACCGGCCAGGCTTTCAGCCACCTTCTGACCCCAGGCTTTTTGCGCCGCTTCCAGCGCTGCATCGAGATCGATGCCGAGCGGGACGGCAATGTTTTCTTTGACAGCCGCTTCGGCGCGGGCGCGATCCAGTTTCATCGCACCGCCAAAATAGCTGACCGGATCGATCAAACCGGTGAGTAAAAAGACGTCGGTGATCGTCGCGTTCTGCCCGCCCAAACCGAAACAGGCCGGACCGGGCGCACCGCCGGTGGATTCAGGACCGACCTTCACCTTCTTGTTTTCCACCTTGATGATCGACGAACCGCCAACACCCACGCTGACCACCTCACACAACGGCAGCGAGACGGCAATGCCTTCCACAGCACCGCGTCGGCTGGCGGCGACCTTGCCGTCTTCCACCATGCCGATGTCGGTAGTGGTGCCGCCAATGTCCATGCTCAGCAGGCGCTTGTAGCCATAGTGTTGGGCGAGCGCGCG
>JANMWG010000173.1:0-4453 GCA_031393885.1 Betaproteobacteria bacterium
TCGGGGGGAAGGCGAAGCGCAGCGTAGAGGCGCTGAACGAAGGGGGCTGCGAAGCAAAGGGGCAACATCCGCAGGGTTTCCCGAGGACTGTTGTGCCCCCCTCGGGGGGAGGCGAAGCGCAGCGTAGAGGCGCTGAACGAAGGGGGCTGCGAAGCAAAGGGGCAACATCCGCAGGGTTTCCCGAGGAATGTTGTGCCCCCCTCGGGGGGGAAGGCGAAGCGCAGCGTAGCCTGGGGGGGGACGTCACCTCTCAGGGCATCGAAGCCATCGATTCGGCACCCGCCTTGGCCACCACGCCATCCTGCTGCGAGGTGACGCCGGAGACACCGATCGCACCGACGATCTGCCCCTGGTACATCAGCGGCACGCCGCCTTCGAGCGGAAAGGCACCCACTTCGGTGAGTGCGAGCACTGCCGTGCGACCACCGGCGATCGCATCCTCGAGCGCCTTGGTCGGACGCTTGAAGTTGACCGCCGTGCGGGCCTTGCGCTGCGCCACCTCGATGCTGCCGTTCTGGGTGCCATCGAGCCGTTGCAGATAGATCAGGTGGCCGCCGTCGTCGACCACGGCGATGACCACGTTCCATCCGTTCTTCATCGCCTCGGCCTCAGCCGCGGCCGCCACCTTGCGTGCGGCGTCGAGGGTGAGCACTTTCTTGTCGCTCATCTGGGCGGGTGCATCGTGTGCGGCAACGAGGGTGATCGCCACCAGGGCGACGCAGACACCGTGCTTGAGCCAGTTCATGAATTCTCCTCCTTAAGTTTTGGGTTGCGGATCGAACGCCGCTTCGAGGGCGACGCGGATCGCGACGATACGCCAGCACCGGATGCACGCTCAATCGGCGGCGTCGCGCACCGCCTGAACCGATGCCGTCGCCGAGCCGTGTGCCAGCGTGATCTCCACCGACTGGCCGGCCACCAGGGAAGACGCCACCCGCACCACTGTGCCGCTCGCGTCGCGCACGATGCTGTAACCGCGGTCCAGTACCGCCTGGGGATCGAGCAGCCTGACGACAGCGCCGGTGCGTTGCAGGCGGGCATCGAGACCGCGCAGGTGCGCGCGCATGGCGTTCGCCAGATGCCTGCCACTTTGCCCGGTGCGCCGGCGCTCGTCGCGCAGGTCCGGGATGACGCGGTGCAAGCGCGAAGTCATCGCGGACAGCACGGCGATCCGCCGCTCCGACGCCGATGCCCCCGCGCGATGCAGACGAATACGCAACTGCTCGAGCAGTTGCTGGCGGAAGTGCAACTGCTGCGCGGGGTGCCGCACACGCGCAGCGAAAAAATCGATCTGCTGAGCACGCCGTTCAATGCCGCGACGCCACTGGCGAGCCAGACCCGCGGCTTGGAGCATCAGTTGTTGGCGCAGCGCCGGTCCGTCGGGGCTCGCCAGTTCCGCTGCCGCCGTCGGCGTCGGCGCGCGAGCGTCGGCGACGAAGTCGACGATGGTGAAGTCGGTCTCGTGGCCTACGCCGGCGACCACCGGAATCGGACTCGCCGCCACCGCCCTGGCCACGATCTCCTCGTTGAATGACCATAGGTCCTCGAGGCTGCCACCACCACGGCAGAGGATGATCACATCGACCTCGGCACGGCGCCCCGCGGCTGCCAGTGCCGCCGCGATCAGGCGGGCCGCCCCATCGCCCTGCACTGGTGTCGGATAGACGATCACGGGCAGTGCCGGCATCCGGCGGCGCAAGGTGGTGAGAACATCCCGCAGCGCGGCCGCCTGAAGCGATGTCACGACGCCTATCCGCCGTGGAAACCGTGGCAACGGGCGTTTGCGTTCCGGCGTGAACAGACCCTCGGCGGCGAGGCTGCGCTTCAGGCGCTCGAAGCGCTCGTGCAATGCCCCGGCCCCGCCGCGGCGCATCGAGTCGACATTGAGCTGGAAGTCGCCGCGGGGCTCATAGAGCGTGGCCACCGCCCGCACCTCCACCTGGACGCCGTTGCCCGGCAGCCAGCCGAGCAACTGGACCCGCTGGCGAAACATCACGCACCGCACCTGCGCGCCTTCGTCCTTGATCGAGAAATAGCAATGCCCCGAAGCCGCGCGCGTGAAGTTGGATATCTCTCCCGCGACCCATGCCAATGGCACGCCGGCTTCGATCAATCCCCTCACCGCGGCATTGAGTTCGGTGACCGAGATCACCGGTGACGACGTTTGCGCAATTTCCATGCGGCCGGATTCTATCGAATCGGGGCCGGACCACCATGGCGCGAGGCGCTTCGACTCACGATCAACATCGTGCAATCACGCGGACCGCCGGTACCATCCACAACAGTCATCTGAATGCAACATTTTTTTCCGCCAACGCACGTAGAGGGCGACAGAACACAACATTTTGTTTAAATTGTGTTTTTTGCAGCCCAAGTTTTGCGCGACCGGGCAAAAGACCTTGTCCGAAGCCCACTTACAGCCGTTTTCGACAAGCTGTGCACAGTGTTATCCACAGCAATTGTGGACAACGTCGACCAGCCGGGTGCCTTGCCCGTCGAGGTTGCCGCCAGCCCCGCGTGCAAGCTACAGTGCGCGGCTATCCCGTCCATGGAGTCATCGACTTGCTCGCTATCATCGAGGCTGCCGGCTGGCCGATCTGGCCCATCATCGCCGCCTCCATCGTTGCTCTGGGCATCATCGGCGAACGCGCCTGGTCGTTGCGAACCAGCGCGGTCGCGCCACCTGCGCTGCTGCAAACCACCGTTCAGGAATTCCGGGCCAACGGCGTCACGCAGGAACTGCTCGACCGCGTGGCCGCCGGCTCGGCGCTCGGGGTGGTGTTCGCCGCGGGCCTGCGGCACATCGGCAGCACCCGGGAGATCATGAAGGAGTCGATCGAGGAGGCGGGGCGCGGCGCGGCGCGCGAGCTCGACCGGTTCCTGACCACGCTCGGCACCATCGCCACCATGGCGCCGCTGCTCGGGTTGCTCGGCACCATCATCGGGCTGATCGAGATCTTCGGGTCACAGGGCCAGAGCGGCATGGCCAATCCCGCGCAGCTCGCGCACGGCATCGCGATCGCACTCTACAACGCGGCCTTCGGCATCATCGTCGCCGTGCCCAGCCTCATTTTCTATCGCCACTTCCGTGACCGGGCCGAGTCGCTCACGGTCGAGATGGAGTTGCAGGCCGTGAAGCTGGTCGAGGTATTGCGCGGAGATCGCCAGGGGTGACGCAACGTCGCCAGGTCGCGGCGCCCGGGCGCCGCCTTTGTCGTCGCGCGTCGGCGCCTTCCGGGGTTGCCCCCGGGGAACGGCGGGCGCCATGAACTTCCGTCGTGGCCGCGTTCGCGACGAACCGGACATCAACCTCGTCCCCTTCATCGACATCCTCCTGGTGATCGTCATCTTCCTGGCGGTGACCACGACCTATTCGCGCTATTCCGAGTTGCAGATCAACCTGCCCACGGCCGATGCCGCGAAAGCCACTGAACGTCCGGAGCAGATCAACATCGCCGTCACCGCTACCGGCACCTACCTGGTCGGAAGGACACCGGTGAGTTTTTCCACCCCTGAAGGTTTCAGCAACGAGCTCAAGCGGGCCGCCGGGGCCAATGCCGACCCGATGCTCGTCATCAACGCCGATGGCCGCACCACCCACCAGTCGGTCATACGCGTGCTCGAAGCAGCCCGCCTCGCCGGATTCGGTCGCATCACTTTCGCGACGCAGAACGCCAGCCAGAAATAGCCACGCCGCGCGATGCCGATGCTGCGGGTCACTGCCGACGTGCTGGAGCGCAGCTTCGACAACATCACCCTTGCGCGAGGCGAGGATTACGCGGAACGTGATCGCGTGACGGCTATCGAGCGCCTCGATGACGGCAGCCGGTTCCGCGCGCGGGTGCTGGGCAGCCGCCGCGAGCCCTATACAGTCGAGATCACCCTGCATTTCACGCCCCTCGGAACCACGGCAAGCGGCTCCTGCTCATGCCCGGTGCACATCAACTGCAAACATGCGGCAGCGCTCGCGGCTTTGTTCCTGGAACCAGATCCGCCGCATTCGCCGCTCGTCTCGACACCAGCCACACCGGAAATCGAAGCATCGATCGGGCTTCCCGAGACCGCGGATGCCGGCCCGCCTACGCTGCCTCTGGAACTGACCCACTGGCTGGAGCAGGCGCGGGAAGCAACGCGTACGGATGCGGACGAGTATCCCGCCCAGGTACACAACCGCCTGATCTACCTGCTCGGTGTCGACGGCGCGCCGCGGGCACGCCGGGCGGTGGTCACCCTGGTGCAGGCACGACGCCTCAAGACCGGCGGTTATGGCAAATCCTCGCGCTGGAGCCCTGGCGACCTGGTCACGCAGAAACTCCCGGCGTACATCCGTCTCGCGGATGAACGCCTCCTGCGCCAGCTTCTCGTGGCCGGGGAGTTCGGGTTGCCCGGGCAATACCCGCTCGGCGGATTCGCGAGTGGGGCATCGGTTCTGCGTGCCGTGCTGGCGTCGGGA